>JBKECI010000010.1:0-19797 GCA_047974405.1 Paludibacteraceae bacterium
CAACTATTCGGAATATCTTCTTCACTCTCTGATAGGTAGTTTCTTGTATTCTCCACAAAGAAATAAAAGAAAGTAACAAAAATACCCAAATTTCAGCAAAATACCACAGTAAATATGGCAAAAAACAAGAAACAAAAGCCTATCCAACTGTTAAGTCCCGAAAACTACATTCGTCAAAAGGTAAGAAATCTTCCTATTTACGAATGTCTTATTAATCCCGAATGGGAAGAAAGCGGTACTGCCAGTATTGTTGTTACTCGCCGGCATGCAAGCGGTGCCATTACCTGCGGTGTGTATTTGGTAGATTTGCTTTGCTTTGGAGTAAAAGATACGCTCTATTTTTTCAATATCACGATTGATGAATACAAATCAAGATTGGAAAGTATGGATTTACACGACTTGGAAAATGTTGATTACAACATAGTACATAATATAATATATACCGCCTCAGAATTTGCCAATGAATTGCAATTTAAGCCACACAAAGATTTTACAGCCACTACCCGGTATATGCTTGAGGAAGATACCGACGAGATAGAGTTTATAGATATAACATGTGGACACGATGGTAAACCTGTTTTTATAAAAACAGATATTTATACCAACGCCGAAGCCAATAGAGTTATCAACCAACTTAACCTAGTTGTAGGTAGTGGCAATTACGAAGTTATTATTGACAATGAGTTTTTGGAAGATGAAGATACAAATGCAGAGGCGGATGAGTATGACAACCTCGTTTGCAAAACCAAAGATATGAATGCGGATGAAAGAAGACACGAGTTTTTAAATATTCTGAAAAAAGAGGAACCCGATGAAGATGACATAATAAAGCTTGGAATATTTACTCAAATGATTTTTTCGAAAGACATTGCAAATAAGAATGTGGTATCAGATATGCTGGATAGTTGGGATTCCGAGATAAAAATGCCTATTTCGGGCAAATCATACACCGCAGAAATGCTCGGGCTTGAATCGGGCATCGAGATAGACGATGACATTACGATTGTGTTTGATGATATCGTTTATAAAGAAATCAACGGAAAGATTGTGGCTGACAAAATTGAACTTTTAGAAAAAGAACTGGGACAATCTCCTTTTCTTGAGTTTTTAAGAATAAGAGAGATAGAAAGCGTAAATAAAAAAAAGAGAGAACTGAACATACTTTTGAAACAATACCCAGATTACCCTTTGTTTAAGCTCGAAAAGATAAATATGGATATTGCGAAAAATAAGAAAGTCAGATCAACAAATATTAATATCAACGATTTATTTTGGGGAAGAGACGAGATTACTAGTATGGAAATGGCTGAATTTCAATATACAAAAACTCAAATACTATTCCATAGAAAATACAATGATTATAGTTTGCTTGAAGCGCAATTTTTGCTGCTTAAGGATATTGCCATTAATGATATTGATAAAGATAGACTTAATATGCAGATACCATTTATGAAAATACAAAAAATATTGGAATACTACAATGCTCCTCAATTAATATTGTAACAATATGGTGTATTTTCATCCAATGCCAATGTATTATACTGCTTTTTTTTAGAAGAGGAATACAAAAGAATTAATTGGTCTTTTTGTAATTCAAAATAGCCCAAACATTTACCACTATTGAAAATATCACGATATAAACCATATCTTCCCAAACATCTGTAAATGCACTCCCTTTTATCACAATAGCTCTCATCGCATGCATAAAGTGGGTAACAGAAAAGGTGTTGGACAGTGCAAATGCCCAACCTGGCATACTCTCCACATTTGTAAAAAGCCCGCTTAGCAAAATAAACACCATAATAAAGAAAAACGCGATAAACATAGATTGTTGCTGTGTATTAGCATAGGTCGAAATCAACAAGCCTACTCCCAAAATACTAACAAGATAAGCAATACCAAATAGATAGAGAGTACCTAAATTTCCCTCGATATGAATTCCGTAAACAAACCGCATGATGACAAAACCGATCGACATTATAAAAATGCCCAATAGAAGAAATGGTATCAACTTTCCGTAAATGTACTGCCACCGCTTGAGTGGCGTAACATTGATTTGCTCCATAGTGCCTTCTTCTTTTTCGCGTACAATATTTAAAGCTGTCATAAATCCGCACAGAGTGGTTATAAGCAGTACTAAAATAGCTGGAACCATGTAATTTGGATACCTCATCAAAGGATTGTACCAAAAAGAGTATTTTATTTCCACAGGAGATAGGCTCTCTTCCTGTTCACCAATCCATTCCGTTTGTATATTTCGGTTAAAATCTTGAATAATAAGATTCAAATATCCGGTTCCCAATCCGGCTTTCATGATATTGATAGCATCAGCTGCAATAGAAATCCGAACTGAATTTTCACGTACCAAATCCCGCTCAAAATTGTAAGGAATTTGTATAATGATATCCGCCCTGTTTTTCCCAACAGCGGTCAAAGCATCTTTGTAGGTATTCTCAATAGAAGAAACCGTAAATAACTCTGTGGACGATATTTGCGATATAAGTTTTTGAGAATAGGGGCTGTGATCATTGTCCACTACTGAAATTTTCAGATGACGCACATCAAAATCAATGGCAAACGGAAGTATCAGCAATTGTATCACAGGCATAATAAGCATCATCGGGAGTATCATTTTGTCACGAAAGATGAGCAAAAATTCTTTTTTAAGTACAAACAGCATTGTTTTCATTGCAGTCGGATTTTAAATCGTTTTAAACTCATCACCGTCAAAGCAATCGACATAATCAGCAAAACAGACATTTCGCGCCAAACAGCCTCAAAACCCAACCCCTTCAGCATGATAGATTGGAATATAAGAAAAAACCATCGGGCGGGAATAATATAGGAAATCCATTGAAAGAATTGAGGCATATTTTCCAACGGAAATAAAAATCCTGTAAAAATAAGCGTGGGGAGCATAATGCCCGCCATCGAAATCATCATTGCAAATGCCTGTGAAGAGGTTATGTTCGATATCATCAACCCCAATGCTAAGCAGGCAAGAATATAGAGCATACCTACAATAAGTATTAGTAAAACATTGCCGTTGAAGGGGATACCCAATAACGAATAACTCATGACAAGAATTACCGCCAAATTGAGAAAGGAGAGGACAAAATAGGGTATTGACTTGGAAACAAGTACGTAAATGGGTCGGACGGGTGAGACCAACAGTACCTCCATCATCCCAAATTCTTTTTCCCGTACAATAGAAACGGCAGTAAGCGTGGTGCATACAATCATCATAATGAGCGCAATAACTCCCGGCACAAAGTTTAACGAACCGTTTAACGATGGATTGTAAAGCATACGCGATTCTGCCGTTATCTGCAAGGGTACTTTTTGGAGAGAAATGGGTTTGCTGAAAAAATCTACTATAATCGATGAAAGGTAATTGACGGCTACTTTTGCAAAATTGGGGTCGGAAGCATCGGTAATAATTTGTATTTCGGCTGGTTCATTGCGGGGTGAAGATAATTTTTTAGGCAAAATCAGCGCTGCCTGAGCCTTGCCGTTTTTAAAATATTTTTCAATATTTTTTGTATCGGGTTCAATTTTTATTATTGTAAAATAAGAACTCGATTCTATTTTCTGAATCAATTGAACGCTTTGAGCCTCATTATTCGGATTTACGACTAACAAACGGGCGTTTTTCACTTCGTTGGTAAGAGCAAAACCGAAAAGGAGTATTTGCACCAGTGGCAATCCAAACATGACCAACAGCGTACGCTTGTCTCTGAAAACGTGAAGAAACTCTTTGCCCGTGAAAGCCGTCAGTTGTTTCAGTGTTTTGTTCATTCCGATATATTTTTTTTATTCGTTGCGCGTTGCTTTTCTTGCCAAAGCATAAAAAACTTCATCCATAGAGGCTGCCCGATATTCCTTTTTCAGCAAGGCAGGGGTGTCTATGGCTTCGATTTTACCATCTACCATCAGCGAAACCCGATGGCAATATTCTGCCTCGTCCATATAGTGCGTAGTTACGAAAATGGTAATTCCTTTTTCTGCCGCTTCGTAAATCATTGTCCAAAATTGACGCCGCGCAATGGGATCGACACCGCTTGTAGGCTCGTCCAAAAATACAATTTCCGGCTCGTGAAAAATGGCGGTAGAAAAAGCCAATTTCTGTTTCCAACCGAGCGGGAGCAATTTTACCATTTTGTCTCCCACCTCCTCCATCTCCAATTTTTCCAATAAATTTGCCAGTTTTTCTTTAATTTTGCTCCGCTCCAATCCATATACACCGCCATAAAAGGTAATATTCTCTTTTACAGTCAAATTTTCGTATAGCGAAAACTTCTGACTCATATAACCGATACTTCTCTTGATTTTTTCTTGCTCTTTGTACACATCAAAGCCTGCTACGGTTGCTTTGCCGCTTGTAGGGTACGAAAGCCCACACAACATACGCATAGCAGTAGTTTTTCCGGCACCATTTGCTCCTAGAAAACCAAAAATCTCCCCTTTGTTTACCTGAAAAGAGATGTGATCTACCGCTGTGAAATTACCAAATTTCTTTACCAAATTTTCCGTGCTGATGGAATAGTTCATTTCTTAGTCTCTCATTTTTTTTGATAAAAATCCTACCATAAAAGTTCATTGTAAATATTAAAAACGGATAAAGCCAAAGATATCAATCTCACATACCCGATAAGTCTATAAAACAGTCTTCCACAGTTGCTTTTATTTTTTTTACGGTAATACTTTTCAGATTATTTGCCGATAGAAAATTGATTAATTCATTTTCGGAACCATTAAAAACTACGTGAGCATTTTCACCAAAAGCATAGCTGTTTATCCTTTTTGGGTATTTTTCTAATATCTGCAAAAGATGATAAATATTATCTGCTGTTACAGCATAAAGTGGTTTGCTATAGTCCTCTATCAAATGGGCAGGAGTGTCAATACTCAATAGTTTTCCGTTCTTCATCAGTCCTACTTTGTCGCACTGCAACGCCTCGTCCATATACGGAGTGGAAACCAAAATGGCTATATCGCCCGATTTCAACTTTCGGAGCATCTGCCACAGTTCTTTACGTGATACGGGGTCGATTCCCGTGGTTGGTTCATCAAGAAAAAGGACTCTCGGCTTGTGAATCAATGCACAACACAGTGCCAATTTTTGTTTCATACCTCCCGACAACTGTCCGGCGCGACGGTTTTTAAACGGCTCAATTTGTACATAAATATCTCGAATCAGGTCAAAATTTTCTTCAACGGTAGTACCAAAAAGCGTAGCGTAAAAATTAAGATTCTCTTCAACGCTCAAATCTTGATAAAGCGAGAAACGCCCCGGCATATATCCTGCCTCTTTTCTTATTTCTCTGAAATCTTTTACCACATCAAAACCCAAAACGGAAGCCAAACCACTATCGGGGAGTAACAAGGTGGTAAGGATATGAAAAACAGTTGTTTTTCCCGCTCCATCCGGTCCTATCAGTCCAAATATTTCTCCGCTTTTCACGTTGAAACTGATATTGCTTACGGCTTCAACCTTGCCATTATCAAATGTTTTGGATATATTTTGTAAGTTTATATAATTCATCCCTACAATTTTAGCTATTCATTTTTATCAATTTAGCTTTTAATAATTTATCATAAACAAATAATAAAAAGATATAATACAGCAATTTATGAAATCTTGAATCGGACTTCCCCATACATTCCTATCTTCAGAAAACCATCGTTCTTAACCCTGATTTTTATCCCATAAACTTCGTTGGAGCGTTCTTCTTTTGTTTGAATAGTTTTGGGAGTAAATTCGGCTTTGTTGCTTATCCATTCTACCGTTCCTTTATATTCTGTCATATCATTTTGCCCTTTATCTACAAAGACGGTTACGTTTTGTCCCAGTTTCAAAAAGGCAAGTTGGCTGTTGGTGATGTAGGCGCGTAGCACAATTTCAGACAAGTCGGCAATTTTATAAAGCGGTTTCCCTATGGCGGTTATTTCGTTTTGTTCGGCATATTTTACCAAAACTGTTCCATTTACCGGATTGATAATATGAGTTTTACACAATTGGTCTTGTAGTAGTGACATTTGATACTCTATCGGGGCGCTCTCTTTGGATACGCTTTCGGAAGTGTTTTCCAAAGATGTTTGTTGGGCGTATAGTTGCTTTTGCAGTACGGCAACGGCAGAACGCGCATCGTCCAACTGCTTTTGGGTAGCGGCATTGCCTACCGCCAAACTTTCCACCCTTTTCAGCTCACGCTGTGCCACAATAATTTGTTCTTTGAGAATGGCTGTTTGTGATAAAATATCTGGTTTTCTGCTCAATACGGCACTACGCTGGGATTGCAATTGGAGTATGGAGAGATAAATTTGGGTGCTATCTATCTGCCCAACCTCTTGTCCGGCAGCTAGTTGCTCGCCTTCTTCGACACTTAATAGCAATATTTGTCCATTTGCTTGCGATGATACTATAGTTTCGGTTGCTTCAAAATATCCTGACGCGTCATAAGCAACATTGCCCGATCGGCAAGAGAGTAAAGAGACAAGCAAAAGTAAAATTATTGCACGATACCAAGCAAGAAAGTTTTTTTTGAGACGAAAAAATGTTGTATCCATTGGTTTACGTTTTAATATTCTAAAAAAAAATCCAATAAAATTATATGTAAGGTGTATCAGGCAGTAAAATAAAAAAACGGGGCTATGGTTTTATCCACTTCAGAGCGTATTGTACTACCAACAATTGTATTTCGTGAAGCGCTTTGGTCTGCCGCACCCGGCTCTCGGCATTGGCGTCTCGAATAAAATCGGCACTGGTAACCACACCGTTTTCGAGCTCCGTTTTAGTCGCATTTTTTATCTCTGAACGAAGTTTGATTATTTCATCGTCTGATTTTAACTTTTTTTTCAATGTTTCCAACTCTCCATTTTGTTGAATATCTTCAATCTGCTGATTCAGGATAAATATATCTTTTTGCTGTTGTAATGATTTTTCTTGCACTTTCAGATTGTTTCTCTCTTTTGATAAGGTGTAGAGAGAGGACAGTTGCCAGTTTAATCTTACGCCTGCTACAAAATAAGGTTCGAATTTATCTGAAAACATATTTAAAGCCGGTTTGCCGTAACCACCTTGTGCAAAAAAAAGCACTTTTGGGATATTCATAGAAGTTAGTTGCTGGTTTTTGATTTGCAACGCGTCTATTTGGGATGAAATAAGGTTCAATTCAGGACGTATCTCAATTTCGAATTTATTTATCGGCTGAGGTCTCAAAAATATCGATGTCTCGTTCATCTCTTTTCCTGTCAAGGCGCTTAGTACTTTTATCAATGACATTTTTTGAATAAGGATTTCTTGTTTCAATTGGTTTGTGTTAAGCATTTCGGCTTCTAAATGCTGCTGATTGCTTTTTAGCGAAACACCATTTTTGTACATTATCTCCACTTTGTCATACGCCGTTTGTAAATCGCTATACAACAGTTCCATTTGTTTCATTTGTTCGTCCATCAATAAGATACCGAAATAGGTTTTGTTTATCCTGTCTCTCAGCTTATACATATCGACAGCCACTTGCCCTTTTTCAATACTTGCATTTGCATTCAGCATTTTTTTTTGGTTTGCAATAGTTCCACCGTCGTATATCGTTTGAGAAATATCGGCATATATTTTATATTGGTCCAAACCCGGCGAAGGAAAATCTATACTCTGAAGTTGGGGCGGAAGATTGCCAAGTTCTATTCTGGTAATATCCGACTGGTACGAGGCTTGTCCGTTGATTTGCATTTGCGGAAAATATTGCCTCAGCAATGCCGAAACACTGTTTTGGGCCGATTCGTCAATCAGTCTTTGCCGTCCTGCAAGAGGATAATTTTGCTGTGCCAACTCTTGACACTCTTCCAATGTAATGGTCTGTGAAGACACCGAAAATAGAGAGACACTCAGAAAAAAAATAAAAAAAAGAGGTTTCATTGTGGTTGTATTTTTAAAATTTCGTCCATCCAAACAGGAATTAAGTTTTTTCTTTTGTCGAGAACGGAATAATATTCTTTTTCTGAAAAATCGAACAAACTGATTATTATATCTTTGACCAAGAAAGGAAAAAGAGTCATTCCCAACATATTCATTATGATTTGCACCACCTCTTCTTTCGATTGAAAATGGGTGTTTTTGAGAAACTCGGACATACTTTCGTTGAAACTCTCCTTTACATCCAACTTATTCACAAAAAAATGGGGATTTTTTCTTAATTCGCTCAAGATAAATATTGGAAAATCGGGGAACTCTGTCAGCATCTCGGTATATTTATCTACCACCAATCGAATTCTTTCGCCAATAGTAAGGGAAGAATTTTTTAAAATTTCAAATATAAAGTCAAAAAACAAACTCAGTTTTTCTTCCATTATGATTTTGAAAAGTCTTTCTTTGCTTCTAAAATAATAATTAACTAATGCCGGATTCACCCCTCCCTCGTCTGCTATATCACGCGTACGTGTATCCGCATATCCTTTTTCCATAAATATTTTTTCAGCTGCAATTCTTATTTTTCTTTCCGTTGATTTGTCAGCCAGTGTATCTACACTATTTCTATCCATCTATAAAAGTATTATTTTTTTTTCGAAACAAAGATAATACTTTTAAATTATTATTTTAATCAAAAGATTAAAATAATAATTCAAAAGTAAAAATATTAATCTTAGCTCTGAATAAGGAGAGGCAAAGAGAACAAAGAAACCACTTATAATCAATTATATAATTGAATATATACAGCTAGTTTTTATCAAAAAAAGTAGGAGGCAGCAATAGCCGAAATCAGATTTGTAAAATGGGTAGGATTAAGAAATCACGTAATGTCTCACCATTAACTTGACAAGGAGTTCCACTTGGCAACTAAAAAAACAAATATTATATAGATAAAAAGTGTCATGAATATTTCTATGCTGCAAAAATTCAAAGTTGTAAACATACTTGTGTAAATGAATTGGTTACCTCGACAACGGGACACTTTTTTCCACACATAACTCAACGAATAAAGCAAAACTGCTCTGAACTTTTAAACCATCCCTCTGCCTCTCTCAACAGAATATCATCCTCTATTGGCAGGAATCAACAGATTTTACCGTCTTTCATTTCGATAACTCTATCTGAAAGTTGGGCCAACTCTTTATCATGAGTTACAATTAAAATTGTCAATCCAAATTTGTCTCGTAAATCAAACAGCAATTTATGCAATTCTATTTTATTTTGGGTATCCAAACTTCCCGAAGGTTCGTCTGCCAAAATCAACGGAGGATTGTTTATCAGGGCTCGCGCCACGGCAACGCGTTGCTTTTCGCCGCCCGACAGTTCCGAAGGCTTATGTTCCAATCGATTGGACAATTGTAAGTAGTCTAATAATTCTTTGGCTCGTTTTGCGGCTTTTTTCATATCCTCTCCCGATATAAGCGCAGGGATGATTACATTTTCCAACGCCGAAAATTCGGGCAACAATTGGTGAAATTGGAAGATAAATCCGATGTGCCTGTTTCTAAATTTTGCCATATCGTTGGCGCCCAATTTGCTCACATTGGTATTGTCTATGTTCACATTTCCTTCGTTGGGTTGGTCCAATGTACCAAGTATTTGCAGGAGAGTTGTTTTTCCTGCTCCGCTTGCACCGATGATAGAGACTATTTCTCCTTTTTTCACTTCAATATCTACCCCTTTCAAAACTTCGAGGTCTCCAAAGCGTTTGTGAATATTTTTTGCGCTTATCATACTGTTTTATTTTTTTCTTCAATAAGCTTACCAATAACGTATGCACCCATTTGCAAGCCAAACAATGCCGGCATATACGATATGGTACCGGTAGTCGATTTTTTGTATTTTTCGCCCGTTTTTACCACTTTCCCTTTGGGAGTTGTTTCGTCCGAATAAACAACCGCAACTCCTTTCTTTATCCCAATTTTTGCCAATCTTTGCCGAACAACTTTTGCCAACGGGCAATAGTTGGTTTTTGATATATCTGACACTTTGACTTTTGATGCGTCCATTTTGGCTCCGGCACCCATCGATGAAATAATATTTATCCCGCTTTCGATGCAGGTTTTTATCAAAAAAACTTTAGGAGAAAGGGTATCGATGGCATCTACTACAAAATCAAAATCTCCCTTATGCAGTATATCAAATGTATTGTTTTCTTCCAACCATTCCGAAATCGCTATCAAATCTACCTCGGGATTGATGTCTCGCAGCCTTTTTGCCAAGACTTCAGCTTTCGGCTGATTTATGGTGGAATGAAGCGCTATTATCTGCCGGTTGATATTGGTTTTGCTTACCGTATCTCTATCGATAATGGTCATTTTACCTACCCCTGCTCGACAAATCATCTCGGCAGCCATTCCGCCTACACCTCCCAAGCCAACAATAAGAACAGAGGAGTTTTTGAGTTTTTCGATGTCATCCTGCCCTATCAATAACTGGGTTCGTTGTTTCCAATCTGTCATTATTATTTTTTTATCGGCTACAAAGTTAAGTTTTTTCATCTGTTTACAAAACCGTATTGTCCCGATATTGCTCTTTCAAATGCCTATTTCAAGATTTGTTAATAGCCGGTTAGTTCCAGTTTCATTTTTCCGACTTTCATTTTGGCATCGACCAGCACAGGCAATCTTCTGCTGTCTGCCGATATCCACATCGTGGCAGGGTATTGGTCTTTAAAAACTTTTCCGGTGGGCAGTTGCGGTTTGAAGGCATAGCATGCTATGGTTCCCAGTTTTTTTGTTTTTATTTTTTCTATTCCGCTGTATATGATATTAAAATCTTCCACTTTTTTGGATGTAAAAAATGAGACTGTAAAAGTATCTCCTTGTTTCAGCTTTTCCATATCTTTGGATCGAACGTAATAAATTACGGAGAGAAAATCTTGGGTATTGTCTGGTATGGATATGGTTTTACCTTCAAATTTTGCAGTTTTTGTTGTTGGATTAAAATAAACGGTATCGCTTTTCTGATATTTATTCTCTTTTACGGATTGGGTAAAAAGTAGTGATTCGCCGGTACCTGCGTCTATATACGATTCGTATTTGTTTTCTACTTTGTAAAACCACTCGATAACTCCGGTAGTTTCGCCCGTCAATACGGCATGATACACATTTCTGTTTCCTATTTGGTTTGCTTGCGACTTTACGCTCATTACTGCCTCTCCTCCTTTGATGTCACCGGTAAGTCCTGAGCTAAATGCCACCTTGAATTTTAAAACTTCTCCTTTTTTTATTTTCCAGTTATCGGTGTCTTGTGCTATAAGTATGAAAGAAAAAATCATACTAAAAAATAAAATACTGATTTTTTTCATCGTTATTATTGTTTTTTTTATCGGTAAAACAAAAAACATTCCAAACTTCAAAATTAGCCTAACTCTCGGTCAATTCCTTTTTTGTAAAATATTATAAAACATATTTAGCAATATGCCCATACAGGTTTATTGTATATTTTCATTTTGTTTCATTATACTGGCAGATTGCGTGTGAAAAACATAAAAGTGGTAATTTAACACAACTCAGAATCTGCCCCCAAAGAAGACAGGCTTCTGTATTGAACATTCAAATATATTTGTACACCATAAAAACCGCCACAAAAAACAGAAATAATGCATAAATCTTTTTGAATGAAGCCGAAGGGAGTCTTACTCCAAGTTTAGAACCAAAAAATGCTCCGGCAATCATCCCAATTGCAATAAGAGATGCGTTAAGAATATGTAAATGGCCGTTTTGGGCGTAAACGATTACACTCGGCAAGCCTACCGGAAGTTGGAGAGCAGCCAACGAAGTGGCAGCAGCCATTTTGGGGTCGTAACGGAATATGGCTACAAGAGCCGGAACAATTATAATGCCTCCCCCTTTTCCAAAAAGCCCGGCAAACACACCTGCTCCCAAGCCTACTAAAACATAAGCCCATACAGAACGGTTTTTAATCGGTTTTACATATATATCAGATTCCGATTTTTTTTTACGAAAATATGAAAATATATCTAAATAACTTAGTGCTACATACAAAAGAATGGCAGCATATAATTTTGCTAACAAACTTTCACTAATATTTACGGCTATTTCTCCTCCTGCAAACGAGCCGAGAAACAATCCTAACGATATCCACAACGAGTCTTTGATATTGATATATCCTGCTTTGTAGTATGCCCATACTCCCAGCGCTCCCACCGGAAGCAACATTGCCGCCAACGAGGTAGCATTGGCGTCTAAAATATCCAATCCAAAAAATACTACCAGCGATGGAACCATTACAATTCCGCCTCCGATACCGAACAGTCCGGACAATATTCCGGCAACGATTCCTAAAATTACATATCCGATTTCAGTCATTACAATATAGCTTGGGGTTGATAAGAAATTTTCAAGAAGATTCAGGCTTTTCATTCTTTAACAAAAAAAGAGACACATTGTTTTGTATCCCTTTTTTATCCATTAAAGTTATCGAAATTACTCTACCTCTATTTTTTCTCCGCTCGAATGCGCTGTAAACTCCGGTGCGTATTGGCATTGTATTTCAGCCATTCCGCTACTGTACGTTCCGGTATTGTTTACCCACAGTTCGTATTCAAAAACATAGGTTCCTTTCGGCAAATATTGGAAAAAGAATTGTGTGGTAGCGTCTTTGGTGGTTTGATAATACACAGTTCCCTCTTTCCATACACAACCCGAGAGTTGGTTTACAGGCTCGAAACAAGCAGCGCGCATATCTTTCATTGCCACAAACTCCAAGTCTCTATCGGTGGTTACCACCAAACGGGCAATCACCTTATCTCCTTTTCTTAATGATGTTTTATTAATAGGAATCATTGATTTTTTCAGATTGCCAACCTGCTCCACAAATAAACTTTTTTCTATTTTCATCTCTTTCCCTTGTGTCTGCACCTTATCGGCATCTACATAATATTGCCAATAGGCTGCCCCCCACGATATCCCTGAAGTACTTTTACTCTGTACGGTAATTTTTCCCATATCGGATTTCAGGTTTTCAGTAGGGATACTCTCTTTCAAATATGCTGTTCCGGTTTCTGCTTTATCTGCTGTATTCAATTTTGTATTTCCAAGCATAATTATTGCGTTACCTTGATTGGAGAGCCAATCTGTCCCGTAATTCAGCAGTGCATATATTGCGTCCAATGTGCTTATTGGCGAATCCCAACGCTGCGTTTGCTTTTGTTTGAGCAGCCATATTTTCATTTCGTCCACATCGCCGCCAGCTTTTCTTATCTCGTCAAACGCTTCCATAATAGCGATTTGTGTTGCTATCGGACGTTTGTACCACCACCAATCTCCGGTGTTTTTTGCCCAATACATACCGAGTTCATCTGTTTTCATCGCATTCTCACGAATTGACGCGAGTATCTCTTCTGCTACACCGGTTTTGCCGTTTCGGTATGCTACGGTTGCCATCATCGCTTTTCCGTAGAGTGTCCAATCATGCCAATATTTTTCCGATTGGGTTGTATAATACTTTACGGCATCCGTTGCGTTTTCTGCAACGGGAAATTGCGAATACTCGGAACGAACGTGCAAATAAAACAGCTGCAGTTCATTGATGGTCTGATGCTTTTGATAATCTTTATCTCGCTTTTTCAATTCAAAAAAGTCGTTGGCTATTTGCAAATCAAGGTAGTTTAACGCACGTTTCATCGATTCGAATATTGCTTTATCGGTGGCAATATCTTGTTTGGTCATCTTATGCAGCCGTGCCAAATTCAGTGCTATTTCTTGCGTTATGTACCGATTTTCGGGCATTCCTTCAAACCACGCAAAGCCACCGTCACTCGTTTGCAGTTGAAGTAATTTTTCGAGATTTGTCTTACTTTTATATTGTTGTTGGTTGAGGTCAAAAAGCAAAGCTATTCTCCGTTTTTGTTCTGTTTCATCTTTGGCCTCTGCTACCCAAGGTGTTTCTTCAAGTAACATATTTTTCAGTTCCTGATTTTTGTCCAAATTAGACATCAACACATTTTTGTCTCTATTTTTCCATTTGTCAAACGTTGATTTCAACTGTGGATTGGCATTGGCAATATAGCCTGCAAGTGTATTGGCATAGTAGGCGGTCAAATAATCAACAGCATTGTTGAGAGTCGGTTCGGCTATCGCAGGCAGCGCTTGTACGGCATACCAAGCTGGATTTCCGGCATATTCAACGGTAAAGTTTTTAGTGTCTGTTTTTTGAAAATTACGGATAAAATTTTCAAATGTAAATGTTCTTGTTTGGCCAGCTCGCAATGTTATGGTTTGGCTTTCGGTTACCAATACTTTGTCTGGCAATATGGGTAAATATTTCTGTTCACCATCGGAGAAATGTTCGGTTTGAGCTGTGATTTTCACAATTACCAAATCATAATCTTTCAGCTCTGGAAGTTCCCACTCGACCGATTTTGTCGCTTTTACAATTATGTTGTCTATTTGCTTTTCAGAATTATTTATGGGGATAGCCTGGTTATTTTCCGGATTAATCACTTCCAATTTCACTTTTGGAGACAAGGTTGCATCACTCAAATTTACTACATTTGCAGAAAGTGTCAATTTATCAGAATGACGTACGAAACGGGGCAAATTCATTTGCACCATCAACTCTTTTTGAGTTACGGCAAATGCTTCATTTTGACCAAAAAAGAGGTCTTCTGTGTGTGCCAACATTTTCAGATGCCACTTGGTTAAACTCTCGGGAGCTGTAAAATTCACTTTCACATTCCCTTCATCGTCGGTTCTCAGTTGCGGATAAAAGAAAGCGGTTTCATTGAAATTGGTGCGTAAAGTCGGTTTTTCTTGCGATTGTTCCCCTCCTTCCACTACCAAAGAGTTCGTCGGGGCGCTTTTCATCTCTTTTTGAACTGCCACAACCTTATCTTGCATAGAAGCAGCTCCAAACTCAACTGTGGCAGCATCTTCCAACAAAGATACATCCTCTTCCATAGCTATTTTGTTTCCATCCAAACTGCTCACTCCGCGAATTCTCATCTGTCTTTCCTTATAGCGGTTGTCTCCTCCCAAGTTCAATCCAAACCAATTAAACTTATCCAACTGGATGCTTTCCACTCTATCAAAACCATTGATTTGAATCCAAGCATTATCACTTTTTGAGTCAAAACCCTCTACCGTCCATTGAGGAATCGGTTTTACCCATTCTCGGTATGTCGGGTTGAAGTACCATGAATGAGGTCGTAAGGCATCCAGCGAGGCATCGTACATACTGGTCATCACTTCGCCTTTTTTGCTGTCTGCTTTGATTTCGGGAACGGCGATGGTCCACTCCGCTTTTTCTCCGGGTTGTAGCTTATCCCGAAACACCGATACGGTAGGTGTGAGTTTTTTCTCTTCTACTTTTCGAATAATCTGAACCGTCTCTGTAAAGAATTGTTCGTCTTTGACAAAAGTAAAACGCATGGTAACGCCACCGCCATAGTCTGATTTGAAAGGCAATTCAAACGTCTTTATTTCGTCTGTCATTTTTACCCACCTTTTTTCGATGATTTCGTCTCCGTCCAACACTTCATAAAGTACAAAAACATTTTTGGCTGATGTTCCAAAGCGGACAACACCACTTTCGCCTACTCCCACTTCTGTTTTTTCGGGTAGCAGCCATTTATACGTTTTTACTGGAGGTTTTTTCTCTTTAGTATCGTAAAGAATAAAGTTGCTTTCGTATTTTACCTCATTTTCACGATTATCTTTCGTAGTAAATATAATTTTATACATTCCCGACAAGTTTTTTTTCAAATCGAGTATCAGTTTGTCTTTTGTATTGAATCTCCCGCTCACAACAATTTTATTTTCCTCCCAAATAGTTTTCCCATCGGTATTTTCATAGTATTTTTCAGCACTTTTCAGGCTTACAATCTTATATTCCATATCGGAATAAACGGTTTCTCCATTCAATGTCTGTGTAACAACATCCAGTTTCAGCGCATCATTTTTGTCTGCTTTGCCGGGCATTTGTGCGATAATGAACAGCGCCTTGTCTCCTACCGACATAGTTTGCTCACCTTGCTGTGTTTCACCCTTAGAGTCGGTTACATCCGCATAAATGTAGTAGGTGTAAAATGCTCCTTTATCCTCATTTTTTATTCTGAGAGGAATATCAAGAGCGATACTTTTGTCTTTTTCGGGTGTAAATTTCACTTCAAAATTCCCGTCCGCATCCGACTTTGTCGTACCGGAAACAATGATTTTATCGATTTGATTTATCCACCAGCAAAAACGGTGTGTCCGACGCACCACGCGATATTTTACATCGGCGCCGTTTATATAATATCCGGCATAGGCTGCCGCATTGCCTTTGACAACAACCTCTTCGCTGAAACGCGTTTCATTTTTGGGACGGGTGAGGGCAACCTCAAACGTGGGACGCTTGTATTCTTCCACCCAAAGGTTTATCGAATTTTCTCCGGTTTCCAATCGGTAAGCTCCGTTCAGTCCGCTTTCGGGTAGGACAAACTCTCCCGAGAATGAACCAAAATCATTTGAAACCATTTTTTTTGTCTCTACAATCTCGTTGTTTACGTTAAAAAGATTGACATCAAACTGTTTATTTTTAATAACTTTTTGTTGCTTTTTATTTGAAATATATGCAATGCCTTTGAAGTAAACAGTTTGCCCCGGACGATACAATGAACGGTCGGTAAACAGAGATACTTGCATTTTTGTGTCTCTCTGTTCTGTGTTTCCGTACCAATAACGATAGGTGTTTGATGTGAAAAATTTATCTTTGCCTCGTTGAAAAACAGCAAATTCATTGCTGTTGCCAAGAGAAACGCTATACTGTTTTTCGACATCGGAAAACGAATTGCCTACAAAGTTTAAGTCGTATTTTTTCCCGTTCCATTTTGGTGCATAGTTTTGTATGGTAACATCGCCGTAAGGCTCTCCTGTTGTACGGTCGGGAGTGTAACAACGGATATCCAAGCTCCGCTCCATACCAGAATTGGGGCTAAAAATAACTGCCAAGTCTGTAACGGTAAATCCTACGACCGATTTTTCGCTTATTTTAGATGTTCCGCTTTCTTCTACCAGCAATTCGTAAATACCGTAATCGGAGGTTTCTATTGATACGGTTGTATCCGTTTCGTTAAAAAGGGTATTTTTGGCTATAGGAACGACTTTTGTTTCTATCAGCACCCTCTTAGGATACAGTTTTCCTTCGTCTCCGCCAACATTAAATTTGTGACTCAGATATTCTAGTGCTGTTGCATTAACCTTGTAAACTGACATTTGTAGCATATCAACATTTCTTGTAACAATACTGATATTCAATTTTTCGTGAGGTTTTACCGCTGATTTTGTCGTTATCTCAATATTTTTTTGGAGAATGGTTTTTTGAATATTTTTCAGCAGACCAATACGTGAGTAGTTTGGATATTTGTTGATACCTTCTTCTGCTATATCGTATGCCTTTTTTTTATTTGCATTTCCCTCTTCAGTTTCATTATAGGTATCGAGCAGATATTGTCCCTTTTTTGCCAAGACCTCCACCACCGCCTCATGGTTGTTGTACTTTTGTTCCAAACTGTTTAGTTTCGAATAGTATTCCTCTTCTTCAAACTGCTCGTATTCAAACTTTTCCAATTGGGCATATACAGTAGCCGGTATATTTTCTCGCTTGGCATTAAAGTTTATGAGTTGATCGTAGCAAGCGATGATTTGATTTTTGAGAGAGACATCTTCTTCATTATTCAGGTTCTTTAACAGTTCAATCTGCCGGTTTACCAAAAAATCGTACAACGTAGGTTGCAATATGCGGCTATCTTTCCCTTGTGTTAAAATATCGGCATATTGAAGAGCGGGACTGCCCTGCAACATATTGACATTGAATAGGGAGGCATTGAGCAACTCTATGATTTTATTTTTGAAAATATTCTTAGTCCATTCCTTAATATCCTCCGGCACAACACCTTCCAATTCGGTACGCCTGTCAATATCCCAACGGTTGTTTCGATAGTAACTATAATACAGATTGGCGGTCATCGCATTTATTATTGCTTTCTCGGTTGGATCGGCTGTGTTGCCGCCTACGGTTTCAAACTCTTTCAGCAATGATAATGTTTCATCGGGATTGATGTCGGTTTTAAGGCGCATCTTATATATCATCGCTTTGATAATTTGAGACGGTTTTTTCTCTTTTTTTGCCTGTTCGAAGATAATCTCCACCTCTTTTAAAGCCGATTCGGGTAATTGTTTTTGAGTATATTCTTCTACTTTTTTCCATCGAGATTCCATAGACGCAGATGAGTTAAGTTTATCTTTTTGAGCCAAAGTTATTGATACTATTACAGATAATACAATAATAAATAGAGAGATAATTGTGATACGTTTCATAGCGATTATATATAAAAAAATTGATTATGGTAATGAATACAAATATTGTACTAAATATTTGTATTTATTAAAACTATATGTCTATTTATCTAATTTTTCATATCGTTCAAAGGCGTCAATTATATCAAGATATACCCCATCAAAACCGGCATCTAGTATTTTTTTAAGGTATGAATTGTCATTTCCAAAGATAATATTTTGCCATTTGGATTCCCAGTAGCGTACAAAATAATTTCCTCTCCAGTCTGTATTTTCTTTCTCGATAAACGAAGGATTTCCAACCGCCCAATCGTTTTGCCAATAATATCTATAATTTTCAGCTTCGCCAATGCTCATATAGCAAATTAACAGGCGTTTCCCGCCGTTTACTTTTTGTTTTAGCTCTTCGATTTGGGCTGATGCAAATTCCTCTTTATTATAGAAAAAATCCATAATTACACAATCGTAATTGGTGCTTTTGATCGCATCTACAAATTTTTGTCTGCTAGCAAAAAAATTATCGGGGTTTATCAGGTACAAAAAGTTTTTTGCTTGTTGCAAATTCATAATTGTATCTGAATTTTCATTGTAAATTGATGCCGGATATATCGGGATATTGTCCAATTCTCTGTGGTCGGCTGCAAATGAAATATAGCCATTCGCGTGATTAATCGAATATGAATTGTCTATTTTGGATTGTGTAGAGCAATAGTCCGTAATCATTACCTGAACATTTCCGTTATTCTTTGCCATATTCAAAAATGTTTTTATCCACAGATTGTCGATGTTTGGAGTCGTCTTGTCGTCTGCCGTGTAACCATAATTTAAGTTTTCTTGTCCTATCCCGTCAATGGCGCTTATATAGCTTGTTTTGGGTATTCCTCCGTCATCACCCGTTGTACTTATAAGTTCTGCTCCGTTTTGCGGAATTATGATAAAACCAGAATTTATAGCTTTTGCATAGGCGCTAATATTTTGCACAAAATCTCTCATCTCTTGTTTGTAGTCCATATTTGCTGGCAATGGATTTTCGGTATCTTCTCGGCAAGATATTAAGTACACCAACACAATGAAGAAGAGAATAGCTGTAGCTGTTTTCATTTTCTTTTCAATAATACCACCAAATAATTTCCTTTTGTCCATTTTTAGTTTGTTGTACTAAATACGGCAACAATGTTAATGCAAAACTATAAAAAAGTAAATTAGTTTGCAACAAACAAAGATACACAACATTGACAATTAATGCCAAATACAATACAAAACACTGATAAACAGAAAATAACAAACATATAGTTTGCAGAATGAAACTTATCAAAGTTCTTTATAAATAAAATTAATTGATCATTACTTATTCTCTTTTTTGAGCAAAACAAGCGAAGTTTCTATTTGTTATATGTCAAATTATGTACTTTTATTTGATTACTTCCTCTCTTTGACACAAAAAAGCAATTGAGCTTCGAAATAATTTTTTTCTAGCAATAGATGACTGCAACAGACTATCAATCAGCACATATTATAGAATAA
>JBKECI010000011.1:0-44979 GCA_047974405.1 Paludibacteraceae bacterium
ATGAACTAAACTGTTATAATGGCAAATTATCGATCGTAATGGCTATTGTTTCACCTAGAGTTGTTGAAAAAATTGTCAAAGCAATATCATTAGCTAATATAGATTTTCCAAATATAATATCTCCAGACATTGTTTTTTTAGATAAAAATAATTATTCACTTGGCATTGGAAACATTATCACAACGGGATGTTTAATTAGTTGTAATGTCCACATTGGAAATTTCAATATTTTGAATGGTTTTATTCCTGTTGGACACGATACAAAAATAGGAAATTATAATTCAATAATGCCTTCTGTTAAAATTTCAGGAGAAGTAACTATAGGAAATCGGAATTTTCTTGGCGTAAATTCAGTGATTTTACAACAGATTGCAATAGGAGATGATACCGTAATTGGCGCAAACAGTCTTGTGTTAAGAAATACAAAAAATGGGATGACATATATTGGAAACCCAGCTACAATCATAAAATATTAACAAAATAAAAAACAGATTATGGAATTAACAGATTTTATCTCAAAATTTGCAAGTCAATTTGAGGATACAGACTTATCAGAATTTAAAGCTGAAACAGAATTCAAAAATTTAGATGAATGGAGTTCTTTGATGTCGCTCTCAATTATAGCTATGACGGATGAGGAGTTTGATATGAAAGTAAAGGGAGAAGATATAAAAAATGCCAACACAATTGAAGAATTATACAATATCATAAAAAATAGAGAGTAATGAGTTTTCTAACCGTCGAAAATGTAAAAATATCTGGAATTTCAGCTTGTGTGCCTGAGCAGGTAGAAGCCTGCAGAGATTTTTCATTATTTTCTGAGTCGGAGGCCGAAATATTTTCAAAAACCACAGGAGTAGAAAGGAGAAGGAAAGCACATTCTAATGTATGTGCTTCTGATTTATGTCAAAAGTCTGCTGAAGAATTAATATATCAACTTGGATGGGATAAAACAGATGTTGATTGTTTAATTTTCGTTACACAAACCCCAGATTACTATTTACCAGCGACATCCTGCGTTTTACAGGAAAAATTAGGATTATCTAAAGATTGTTATACGCTTGATGTTTCTTTGGGCTGTTCTGGCTGGGTGTATGCATTGAGTGTAATTTCTTCTTTAATGAGTCACGGCTCATTAAAAAAGGGACTTCTACTCTCGGGAGATACAATTTTAAAATTTTGTTCAACTACCGACAAAAGTACATATCCGCTTTTTGGCGATGCAGGAAGTGCGACAGCTTTAGAATTTACCGGAAATAAAGAAGATTTTTTTAATTTTTCTTTTAATACTGATGGTAGTGGATACAAAGCTATAATGATAGAAGATGGAGGATTTCGCAATCCCGTAACTGAAAATTCCTTCGAAAAACAAATAAAAGGAGATGGAATAAGTCGAAATAAATTAGAATTGATTCTAGAAGGTATGGATGTCTTTTCTTTCGGTATATCCAAAGCGCCTAAGTCCGTAAAAGACTTATCCGAACATTTTAATTTAGATCTAGAAAAACAGGATTATTTTATTTTCCATCAGGCTAACTTGTTTATGAATGAAAAGATAAGAAAAAAATTAGCTTTGCCTGAAGAGAAGGTCCCTTATTCGTTAAGAGATTTTGGAAATACAAGTAGTGCTACGATACCCTTGACGATGGTTACTCAAATTAGACAAGCATTAATTGAATCAAAATTGTCGAATATTGCATGTGGATTTGGTGTGGGGCTATCTTGGGGAACTTGTCATTTTAAAACAGAAAACATAGTTTGTCCTAAATTAATCGTCTACTAGCAATGTATAATCCTTTTAGTTTAGAAAATAAAACAATCCTAATAACAGGTGCCTCGTCTGGTATTGGAAAAACAATTGCAATTGAATGTTCAAAAATGGGTGCAAAAGTTATTCTGACAGGGCGTAATGAGAATCGTTTAAAAGAAACTCATTCCCTGTTACTTGGTAGTCATCCAACTTATATAGTCGCAGATTTATCTTTACAAGAAGATATTGGCCGTTTGACTAGTGACTTGCCTATATTAGATGGTTTGGTAAATTGTGCAGGACTAACAAAGGTTTTACCGTTTGATTTTGCAAAAAGAAATAATTTTGAGCAAGTAATGAATGTTAATTTCTTTGCTCCTACAGAGCTAACTCGCCTTTTATTAAAATCGAAGAAATTTTGTAAAGGAGCATCTATTGTCTTTGTCTCCTCAATTTCGGGTGTTTATATTTCTGCGGTTGCCTCATCAATTTATTCAGCGTCAAAAGGAGCATTAAACGGACTTGTAAAAGGCATAGCTTTGGATCTTGCATCGAAAAGTATAAGAGTGAATAGTGTGAATCCAGGTATGATCGAGACTAATATCTTTGCAGAAACGTCGATTACACAAGAACAGTTAACCGATGATATGAAAAGATATCCTCTTGGGAGGTATGGCACAACTCAAGAAGTTGCTTTTGCCGTGATTTATTTACTTTCTGATGCTAGCTCTTGGACAACCGGATCAAATATAGTATTAGACGGAGGTTACACTTTATTATAAATTTATCTATGGAAGCATATATAAAAGCAGTTAGTTATTATTTACCTACTAAAAAAATAACAAACGAAGATTTAGTAAAAGAATTTCCTGAATGGAGCGTAGAAAAAATAGCCTCAAAAGTTGGTGTTGACCAACGAGGTATTGCAGACGAAAATGAGACTTCGGTAGATTTGGCTACGAAAGCAGCTGAAGAATTATTTAAAGAATATGACATTGACAGGGATTCTATTGATTTTATTCTTTTCTGCACCCAAAGTCCTGACTATTTTCTTCCTACCTCTGCGTGTATAATTCAAGAAAGGCTTGGCTTATCTACTTCTATTGGTGCCCTTGATTTTAATTTAGGATGTTCGGGTTTTGTGTATGGATTATCATTGGCAAAAGGATTGATACTTGGAGGAATTGCAAAAAATATTCTACTATTAACTGGAGAAACTTACTCGAAATTTATTCATCCGAAGGACAAAGGCAATCGCACCATTTTTGGTGACGCTGGAAGTGCTACATTGGTGTCAGATAATGGTTTTGCGGAGATTGGCGTATTCAGTCTTGGCACAGACGGAAAGGGTGCTAATAATTTAATAGTCAGAACTGGCGGTATGAAGAATAGACAGATGAGCAATGACCTATCATTTGATGAGAATGGAAATCCAAACTCGTCGGATTTTCTTTATATGAATGGTACAGAAATATTTAACTTCACCATTGAGTCTGTTCCCTCTTTGGTTAATGATACATTGAAAAAAAATAATTTATCAACGACTGAAATCCATTTATTTGCTTTTCATCAGGCAAATAAGTATATGTTAAACTTCTTACGAAAGAAGATGAAAATAGATGAAGACAGATTTTACTACTATATGAGTGAAGTTGGAAATACTGTCTCATCGACTATTCCTATTGTTATAAAGGAAGCAATGAACGAAAGGCGACTACTCGGCAATGTGTTAATTGCGGGTTTTGGGGTAGGTTACTCTTGGGGTGGATGTGTGTTGAAAATTAAAGATTAAAATAATGAACAAAAAAATATGGCTCTCTCTTGCACATATGAGCGGCAACGAGCAGAAATATATACAAGAGGCATTTGATACAAATTGGGTCGTTCCCTTGGGACCAAACGTAAATGAGTTTGAAAAATCATTGTCAGACTATTTGGGCGAGAATAAAAAAGTAGTGGCATTAGTCTCAGGTACCTCCGCTATCCATTTGGCTTTAATTCAGTTAGGAATAGGTGTAGGTGATGAGGTAATTTGTCAAAGTTTTACTTTTGCAGCTTCGGCAAACCCAATCAAATACGTGGGAGCCAGTCCTGTTTTTGTTGATAGCGAAAGAGAAACGTGGAATATGAATCCTGTGTTTTTAGAGGAAGCAATAAAAGATAGAATATCCAAAACAGGAAAAACTCCAAAAGCAATTATTCCTGTGCATCTCTATGGTATGCCTGCAAAAATGGATGAGATTTTAGCCATTGCAAATAAACATAAAATTCCAATAATAGAAGATGCTGCCGAGGCACTCGGTTCTGAATATAAAGGACAGAAATGCGGAACTTTTGGAGAGTTTGCATGTCTTTCTTTCAATGGAAATAAGATGATAACCACTTCAGGCGGTGGAGCTTTGGTCTGCAACAATGAAGTAGATGCAAAAAAAACAATGTTTTATGCCACACAAGCACGAGACGATGCTCCCCATTATCAACATTCTGAAATCGGTTATAATTATCGTATGAGTAATATCTGTGCTGGGATTGGACGCGGACAAATGACAGTTTTGGATTCTCACGTTTTACACAGACAGAGGATTCACTCACTTTACAGGGAAAAACTATTTGGATTAAAAGGTCTGTCGTTGCTTGAAAATCCGTCGGAAGAGTACAACTCAAACCATTGGCTCACTTGCGTACTTATAGAACCGTCTGAGGCCGGTTTTACACGAGAAAATTTACGTTTGGCAATGGATGCAGCAAACATAGAAACCCGTCCTCTTTGGAAACCTATGCATATGCAACCTGTTTATAACGATGTTCCTTTTTATGGAGATGGTACTTCAGAAAAACTATTTGAAAGTGGCTTGTGCCTACCTTCAAGTCCAATTCTTACCGAAGATGATTTACAACGAATAATTCAAGTGATTAATCAAATGTATTAAGAAAACAAATATTTCTCATTTCATTTTTTCCTACTTATGAAACTCCTTGAAACCAACCTTTTAGACGAACTTACCTCCCAAGCCCAAAGCAGTCCCCGATTACGCATGAACTACAACTTGCACAACAGCCTCGACGCCAAAGCTCAACGATTGTTTAACGCGTTGGAACCCGGCACCGAATTGCCTATACACCGACACACGCAAACGGATGAAACATACATACTTATCAGAGGTAAATTAGAGGTAATGTTTTACGACGACGACAAAAATATTACCAAAAAATATATACTCGACAAAAAAAGTGGAAATTTTGGAGTACACATTTCCGCAGGGCAGTGGCATACGTTAGAAGTATTGGAGTCTGGTACAGTTATTTTTGAAGTAAAAGACGGACCTTACACTCCGATTGCAAACGATGACATGTTAAAATAGAATCATTTTTACCAAATTTATTTGCCAAATAAATAATTTGTACCTTTGTTTGTTGTAAATAAGTTTATTACTCCCTCTTTACCTTATGAAGAAAATGTACAAACCAAAAATTTGGCTTATCGTAGCCGATATAGCAATGATAATATTGATTATTGCTCTCGTACTTGGTTTGTTTCCGCTTACCTCACGTACCCCTTTTCAAAAATATCTTGTTCCTGCATTTCTTTTTATATTATCGTGGATTATAACCTCCTACTTTTTTAAAAGATATATTCCGGCACAAAATCAGACTTTTGAAAAAACTGCACTCCGACTGTTTTACACCGTGCTGATTAACTTTTCACTTTTTGGAGGCTTTATTCTTATCCAAAGAGCAAGTCCATTTTCACAATACGTTCTTTTTTCTATTTTATCGGGGATATTTATTGTAGAATATCTTTTTCTTTTTGTGTTTTTTGCATACCGATATGCAGTACAGTACGATGTACCTCCAACTACGCTTGTAGAGAGGGAAAATGCAGTATTGATAACTCAAGAAACCCTCTCAAAAGAAGAAAAAGAGGAAAATGAACAAACAGTGAGGCAGGCAACAGACGAAAGAACCGTACAATTTCTAAAGGAGAACTTGATATTTGATGGTAGAAAAATAAAAATTTGTAATGATTTTCAGTCGGATGATTTGGTTGCTTTTCCCAATTACACCTGTTCAAGCATCATTCAACTCAAAAAATTGAATCATATAAGAGGCATTAATAAAATGCTTTTTCTTATAAATGAAAAACTACCCGATTACGGAAAAATTGTAGTCAGATATCATACAAAGAGTACCACAAAAAAGAATATCTATAAAAAATATCCCTTTTTAATCAGAGATATCGTTTATGTCTCGTTCTATTTTTTTCACAGAGTTATTCCCAAATTTTTCCTCACCTCCCGCTTTTATTACGATATTACCGGAGGCAGACGGAGAGTCCTTTCCAAAACTGAAGTACTTGGACGATTGGTTTTTTGCGGATTTCAAATCGAAAATCAGCGAAAAATTAACGATGTAAATATAGTTATTGCCAAAAGGATTAAACAATCGGAACCCATCAAGCCCCGCAGATACTACGGTCCGCTTATCAAACTGAAGCGACATGGGAAAATGGGAAAAATGTTTTATGTGTACAAAATGCGTACAATGCATCCCTATTCCGAATTTCTTCAAGGATATATTCACGAAACAAACCAACTTCAAGAGGGGGGAAAATTCAATAAAGATATCAGAGTAACCTCCTTGGGGCGGTTTATGAGGAAATATTGGCTCGACGAACTTCCTATGCTGTTTAATTTGATAAAAGGAGATATGAAACTCATTGGAGTGAGACCGTTGAGTATGCACTACTTTAGCCTTTACACCCCCGAGTTGCAACAAAAACGAACCCAATTCCGTCCCGGATTACTTCCTCCGTTTTACGCAGATATGCCCAAATCCTTAGACGAAATACAGGCATCGGAAATGAAATATCTTAAACAATGCGAAAAAAATGGGGTTTTTGTTACAGATACTAAATACTTTTTCTTAATTTTGAAAAATATTCTTTTCAAAAAGGCACACAGTGCATAAACCGAGAAGAAAATATTTGTTCGCCATTTAAACCTTAATTTTTGTAAATTTAATAAAACAACCGATGAAAAGAATCGTTTCATTTATCTTTTTTGTAGCCTCATTGGGTATTACCTTATTTAGCCAAGATATTCCCCAGTATATCTCGTACACACGTGTTTACGATTTTTTGGATGAAATGGCAAACGAACGATTGATAGACATAAATTCAGCCATAAAACCATATTCAAGAAAATTTATTGCAGACAGATTACTCGAAATACAAAAAAAAGAGATAGAATTAAATAAGCGGCAGCGAGACGAACTCTATTTCTTGTTGGAAGATTACGCCTTAGAAATAACAAAACTACCCGATTACGATATTCCGCTGTGGGAAACTGACCAACTTCGTCTCGATCTTTTGCCTCCGGTATTTCAATACAACGATACAGTATTTCGTGCCAGAATACAACCATTGCTGGGAGCAAATATTTATAAAAATAAAAAAGGAACCGTAACACAACGCTGGCTGGGAATCGATTTTCAATCGACCATAGGCAAAGGACTGACCATTTACGGTAGTTTGCGAGATTTGGCAAATATCGGAGATACACTCTCAAGATACGGATATCTGAATCAAATGCCCGGATATCAGTATAAAGAGGCAAGTTATGGCTTTGACTATAGCGATTCGAGAGGAGGGGTAAAATATGCTTGGAATTGGGGTTCGGTAGGATTGATAAAAGACAATATTATTTGGGGAGACAATTACCACGGTTCCAACATTATATCGGGGCGCGTACCTTCATTTCCGATGATAACGCTGCGAGTTAAACCTGTCAAGTGGTTTGAACTCAATTATATACACGGGTGGCTTGTGTCCAACGTTAAAGATAGTACAAAATACTATATCGAAAACGATACAAAAATCCATTATCGTAACCACAACAAGTATATTGCAGCCAATATGTTTACATTTACTCCCTATCGAAATTTGAATATTTCGTTTGGAAATTCGATTGTTTACGCCGAAAATAATATTCAACCGGGATACTTACTGCCTATCGCTTTTTACAAATCCATAGACCATACTCTCACCAAGGGAATTGCCACTGAGAATCAAAACTCACAAATGTTTTTAAACATTAGTTCCCGAAATATCAAACACCTGCATCTATTTACATCAATATATGCAGATGAATTCAGCTTTAGCCGGTTGAAGTCTTCGAATAAAGAGACTAATCCGATTTCATACAAGCTGGGTGGAAAATTATCCAATTTTCCTATCGAAAATCTGAGTATAACGGGAGAATTTACCCACTCCAATATTGTTACTTACAAACATTTTATAAGTGTACTAACCTATACGTCAAATGATTATAATTTAGGGCATTATTTGGGAGACAATGCGCAAGAATTTTTTCTTTCGGTAGGATACAAGCCGGTACGGGGCTTGGATTTATCACTTAATTACCTCAATGCCAAGCACGGAAACGAATACAATTTTATAAAACGGATAGGTAGTAATAACATCATAAAACAAATTATCAGCCAGCCGTTTATGAACGATGTGATATGGACCAATCAAACAATTGGGTTAAATGCTCTGTACGAAGTTTATAATAATCTTTATATACAGTTAGATATAGAAAATAGCAATATACAAGGACACAATGCTACAGCTGGCACCATTGAAGGAGAGGTAAGGATGACTTCGCAAGAGGTGTTGAACCGGTACACGTCTTCGTTTTTTCAGGGTAAGAATACAACGGTTAAACTGGGATTGAGTTTCGGATTTTGAGCCGGAGACACCATAAATCATGAACAATATATTTATTGGACATTTTACGTAAAATACTATATGCAAAAACCACTTATCATAGGCATTACAGGGGGAATAGGAGGGGGAAAAACTACCTTTTCTGAGTTTCTTCAAGAATGCGGAGAGTTGGTTTTTAATACCGACAGGGAGGGCAGAAGACTGCAAAATGAAGACGAACAGGTAATCTCGGAAATTAAAACGCTGTTTGGGAACGACATATACACTCCACAAGGTTTGAACAGATCGGGAATAGCTAAAATTGTTTTTAATAATAAAGAAAAACTCAACGAACTCAATCAAATAATTCACCCAAGGGTAAAAAGTGAATTTCTCGATTGGACCCGAAAACATTACAACAAAAAAAGGCTCTTTATGGAGTGTGCTGTTTTATTTGAAGGTGATTTTAACAAACTGGTAGATAGAGTAGTAGTAGTTACAGCACCCGAAAGTGTGCGAATTCAGCGAGTAATGCAACGCGATAATCTGGACGAACAGCGGGTGAGGGAAAGGATAAAAAACCAACTGTCAGAAGAAGTAAAAATAAAAAAAGCAGATTGGACGGTCAATACCGACAACAGTGAAAAAAGCATTCAATATGTACAAGATTTTTTGAAAAAACTGGAAAAACAGTAACAATTTAATAAACAGCAGTTGAAAACATACGATATTATAATTGTGGGAGCGGGTCCCGCAGGACTTCGTTGCGCAGAGATACTTTCCAATTCATCACATAAGGTACTTTTGTTGGAAAAAAACTCGGAAATAGGACCAAAAGTTTGTGCCGGAGGGCTTACCGGAAAAGGGATGGATTACCTGTGTTTGCCCGACGAATTGATAGAATTTAAATTTGATAAAATTAAATTGCAAGTCAATTGTTTGCCGTCAATCATCAAAAATCATAAAACTTTTGCCTACACTATCGACAGAAAAGAGTTTGGACAATGGCAGTTAAGCAAGTTAAAAAAATCTCCCAATGTTGAGATAAAAACCAATGCCAAAGTTTCTGCCATTACCCCCGAATACATTACAGTAAACGATGAAAAAATTGCCTATAAAATACTGGTAGGTGCCGATGGTTCAAACTCTACGGTAAGAAGATATCTCGGACTGAAAACAGAAAAAGTAGTAGCTGCCATTCAGTATATAATACCCACAGATAGATTCAAAAATTTTGAACTTTATTTTCAACCTCGCAAATTTCATGCTGGCTACGTTTGGATTTTTCCCCACAAAAATTACGTGTCGGTAGGTACAGGATGTGATGGCAAGTTGTTTTCGACATCAAAGCTGAAAGAAAATTTTCATCGATGGCTCAAAAATCATAAAATTGATGTTACCAATGCCAAATACGAGGCATTTCCCATCAACGCTGATTATCAAGGATACAAATTTAATAATATTTATCTCTTGGGAGATGCAGCAGGGCTTGCATCTGGATTTACGGGCGAGGGCATTTACCAAGCGCTTATCTCGGGTGAGGAGATTGGAAAACAGATTTTGAACCCCGAATATACCCCCGATTTGAGTAGATTGTTACGCAACCAGCAATATCACGAACGGCTCTATGCACTATCCAATAAATGGGGTAAAGCGAGAGTGATGCTGTATTATGCCGGAATGTTTTTACTTAAATATTCTCCTAAGTGGAGAGCCAAATTCATTGATATCGTAGGGTAAGAGGCGGCGAATGCTTTGCCCTTACACCCGAAGACATCCGCGAAATCCTCTTGCAGCGTAGTAAGAGGATGCTCCGTTGTGATAGACAAAAACGGCATTATACCGGAAATCTCCAAAAATGGCTCCTCCCAAAACTCTGATGGGAGCGGGAGTTTTGAGCCAACTGGAAGTTTTGGAGTCAAACTCTCCCCACTTTTGCAACTCTCTGTATTGCTCTTCTGACAGCAACTCAATTCCCATTGCCGCAGCAGTACCCAATACATTGCCCGATGGAGGAAAATCTTTCCTCAATTCTAAGGCTTCCTGGTCGTAGCAAAGGCTTCGGCGACCTTTTGGGCTTTCGGGAGAGCAGTCGTAAAAAAGGTATTCTCCACTTTTCGTATCCATTTCAATCACATCAGGTTCGCCTCCGGTTTTTTCCATTTCGTTAAGCGACCAAAGTTTCTTGGTATTATCCTTTATCCTTGTAGCTACATCGCCCCATTCAATATCAGGATGTCGATAGGTATTTTTATCAAACCGTTTTTTCAACAAAATGAGCAACGTTTCTTTCTCTTTTATGGAGAGAGTTTGAGTGTTCATATTTTATCTCTTTTTATAGATAGAATGATAAAAGAGTAATCTTGGGTTGAGAAAGTTTACCCCTTTCTACAAAACTAATTTATCTATTGCGAAGATAGCATTTTGTTTTTATTTTTACAACACAAAAGACAAATTTTTCGGGATCATACCTATCCATACATTGTTTTATTTGGCGATAGATCATCAGCTACTTAAACAATGATTGTTTCGTTTAGAACTTCCATTTTCACCAACGCTTCTTTCTTTTGTTTTGTGTGATAATAAAAAAGCACTATTTTTGTGTCAAACTTTAAATAATATGAAAATAAAAATCACTCTTTTTACTACTTTTCTGCTACTTTCGTCCATTATATTTTCGCAACAATATTATCGGGAAGAGATAATCTTTGATTCCACTTATCCTAAAAATGAAATACGCTTGAATTTACTTGAATCTGTACTAGGCTTACCAGAGATAGATTACGAGAGAATGATCCAAAGCAACTTTGGCTTAGGTATTGCATCGGCTATCTCTATACTCAATGCGGAAGAGGCAGAATTGCGCTATTTTATTTTACCCTATGCAAGATTGTACTTTGGCTCTACAGTACCGGCTACAGGTATTTTTATAGAAAGCAATGCAGGGTTGATGATGCAAGCGCAGCAAAATGACAACTTGATTACCAATACGATTACTACCAAAAACTATCCAGGATTTGGAATAGGTGTGGCTATGGGATACAAGTTTATCACGAGCAACAGCTGGGTGGGAGAATTTACTCTCGGCTTTGGCAGGGTATTTGGAAATAGGGTGATAGACGTTTATCCCCGTGTGGGAATAAGTTTGGGTAAACGTTTTTGATGCTTTACCCTTTTTTTTGAGATTCCGAAAAAAATAAATACCATCTTTGCCTAAAAAAACGGGATGTAAAATAAAATTACGGAACAGCAGTTAGAATAGTAAAGAGTTTTTTTGCGTATTTATCCAATTTTTGCCTGATTTTAAAATGAAAAGATATTTTGTGTTATTTGGTCTGTTTGTTGTCTGTGGCTTATCGTTACAGGCACAATCCAATGCTCTCTATGCCCAAATAGAGCGAGTTCCCGATGGAGAACTGACTTGGATAAAACTGACTGTTACAAATAGAAGCGGTAGCCCTATTATTATTACCGATATGTGTCGTCTTTCCACCCAAGGGAGAGAGATCGGGTATTCCTCTTCATTTGTTACCGCGATAGCAAACGATAAGAACGGTACATCCATTGGTAAATCGTCCAACCTCTCTTTTCTCAGTTTTGGAAATGACTCCGGTGCCTATTTGAGAAATGGAGAATCAGACGTACAAGTATTTTTGTTACACACAAAAGAAATATCAGGTTTTTTCTCTTCTGCCATCTCCGAAAGAAGTATTGGAAGCCTTCAACTCAAAGTTCATTTGATATACAAAAGATTTATTCCCAACGGTATCGCCACATTTGTCGAAGATATTTATAGCAATACTCTCATTATGTAATGTTTATATTGTAATTTTCTTTCTTTTTTTTGTGTGATATATGTAAAGGAGATGTCGTATTTTCGACCGGCACAGTAAAATATCTCGATAAAATATTTTCATATCATTTTCTTACTCTTCAGCCATTTTTCAGATACATTCAATATCTAAAAATTCTTTTGATAAAAATAATGCGATTTTTCTTTTGTTAGTAAAAAAAAGTTTGTACCTTTGCAACCCGAATTTTAGCATAGTGCTAAGAGAGATAATTTTTTAGAATTATTTTTTAATAAAAAAAGAAGAAATGCCTACAATTCAGCAATTAGTTAGAAAAGGAAGAGTAGAACTGGTGGAAAAAAGCAAATCCCGTGCGTTGGATTCCTGTCCTCAGAGGCGTGGAGTATGTGTGCGTGTTTACACTACTACCCCTAAAAAACCTAACTCTGCAATGCGTAAAGTGGCTCGTGTGCGTTTGACAAACCAAAAAGAGGTAAATGCTTATATTCCGGGCGAAGGACACAATTTACAGGAACACTCCATTGTGTTGGTGCGTGGTGGTCGTGTAAAAGACTTGCCGGGAGTACGCTACCATGTGGTACGTGGAACGTTGGATACAGCCGGAGTAAACGGGCGCACACAGCGTCGGTCGAAATACGGTGCTAAACGTCCTAAACCGGGACAAGCCGCAGCTGCAGCAGTCAAAGGTAAGAAAAAATAACAGCAGATAGTATTTTTCTACCAAAAGAAATCTTACTGTTCTAGCAAAAAGATTTAACAAAATCAAGTTTTAAACAACTTGTTTGCGTTTTTAAGGTAGCAGATGAAAGGTTGAGTAAATGTATTCGGAGGAGTATATTGAAGCATAACTGATAAGCAACCAAAAAACAAAAAACGAAATTTTTTTACAAAAATGAGAAAAACAAAACCCAAAAAACGGTTAATCCTTCCAGATCCCGTTTTTAATGAATCGATGGTTACAAAGTTTGTAAACCATTTAATGTTTGACGGTAAAAAAACAACCGCTTTCAGCATTTTCTATAGCTCATTAGATGTGGTAAAAGCAAAACTTCCCAACGAAGAAAAAGCTCCGCTTGAAATCTGGAAAAAAGCATTGGAGAATGTAACCCCCCTCGTAGAAGTAAAATCACGCCGTGTAGGAGGCGCAACTTTCCAAGTACCTACAGAGATTCGTCCAGACAGGAAAGAATCTGTTTCAATGAAAAATCTTATTCAATATGCTCGCAAACGCGGCGGACGCTCTATGGCAGACAAACTTGCGGCAGAAATCATTGACGCTTACAATAACCAAGGCGGTGCATTTAAGCGTAAAGAGGATATGCATCGTATGGCAGAAGCCAACCGTGCTTTTGCTCACTTTAGATTTTAATTGAAAAAATAAAAATTTAAAATAAAAAAGGAAATTTATGGCAAAAGGAGATTTAAGTTTAAATAGAAATATCGGTATTATGGCTCACATTGATGCCGGTAAAACAACTACATCTGAACGTATCCTTTTCTATACCGGTTTGACACACAAAATTGGAGAAGTTCACGATGGAGCTGCAACAATGGACTGGATGGAACAAGAGCAAGAACGCGGAATAACCATTACGTCTGCTGCCACAACTACATCGTGGAATTATCAAAACGATACTTATAAAATAAATCTGATTGACACTCCAGGACACGTTGATTTTACCGTAGAGGTAGAACGCTCTTTACGTATTCTCGATGGTGCCGTGGCAGCGTTCTGTGCAGTAGGAGGCGTTGAACCGCAATCCGAAACAGTATGGCGTCAGGCAGATAAATACAACGTACCCCGTATTGGGTTCGTAAACAAAATGGACCGTTCTGGTGCCGATTTTTACGAAGTAGTACGCCAAGTAAAAGAGGTGCTTGGAGCAACTCCCTGTCCTATCCAAATACCTATTGGAGCCGAAGAAAAATTCAAAGGGGTAGTAGATTTGGTAAAGATGAAAGCCATTTTTTGGCATGACGAGGCAATGGGTGCCGAATACACAGTTGAAGAAATTCCGGCCGATTTATTGTCTGAGGCGCAAGAATGGAGAGATAAAATGCTCGAAATCGTTGCCGAATACGACGATGCCGTAATGGAAAAATACTTTGATGCTCCCGATTCAATCACAGAAGAAGAACTCAAAGCAGCTATTCGCAAAGCAACCCTTTCGATGAATATCAATCCGATGATTTGTGGCTCGGCTTTCAAAAATAAAGGAGTACAAACAATGCTTGATGCGGTGTGTGCATACTTGCCAAGTCCGCTTGACACTCCAGAAATCACTGGTAGAGACCCCCGTTTTGACGACAAGGAGGTTGTGCGCCATCCCGATCCCAAAGAACCCCTGTGTGCTTTGGCGTTTAAGATTGCCACCGACCCTTATGTGGGACGTTTATGCTTTTTCCGTGTATATTCGGGAAAATTGGATGCCGGAAGCTATGTTTTCAACACACGTTCCGAAAAGAAAGAGCGTATTTCCCGTATTTTTCAGATGCACTCCAACAAGCAAAATCCCGTAGAACTAATTTCGGCAGGCGATATTGGAGCCGGCGTTGGGTTCAAAGATATTCGTACAGGCGATACACTTTGCGATGAGGCACATCCCATTACCTTGGAGTCGATGGATTTTCCCGATCCAGTAATCGGAATATCGGTAGAACCCAAAACTCAAAAAGATTTGGATAAGTTGGGTATAGGATTGGCAAAGTTGGCAGAAGAAGACCCCACATTTACGGTAAAAACCGACGAACAATCGGGACAAACCGTCATAAGTGGTATGGGTGAGCTTCACTTAGAAATAATCATCGACCGCTTGAGGCGCGAGTTCAAAGTGGAATGCAATCAGGGACGCCCACAAGTTGCTTATCGCGAAGCTATTACCAAATCGGTAGAAATTCGCGAAGTCTATAAGAAACAATCGGGAGGTCGTGGTAAGTTTGCGGACATCATCGTGCGTGTCGAACCTGTAAGTAAAGATTTTGAAGGTTCGCTCCAATTTGAAGATGTTGTAAAAGGAGGAAATATCCCTAAAGAATTTATACCATCTGTACAAAAAGGATTCCAAGCAGCAATGAAAAATGGAGTGCTGGCAGGTTTTCCTGTTGATACTCTCAAGGTTACACTGTTAGACGGTTCTTTCCATGCGGTGGATTCAGACCAACTTTCATTTGAAATTTGCGCCCAGATAGCATTCAAAAACGCCTGCGCCAAAGCCAAACCCGTACTTATGGAGCCAATTATGAAAATAGAGGTGGTAACCCCTGAAGAAAACATGGGAGATGTCATAGGCGACTTGAACAAAAGACGCGGGCAGGTAGAGGGTATGGAAAGTAGCCGCGCAGGAGCACGTATAGTAAAAGCAAAAGTACCTTTATCCGAAACATTCGGTTATGTAACAGCTTTGCGTACTATCACTTCCGGTCGCGCAACATCTTCAATGGAGTTTTCGCACTATGCCGAAGTCTCCACCTCCATAGCCAAAGAGGTAGTTGCCGAGGCAAAAGGAAAAGTAGAATTACTGTAAATACAAATTATTCCGCTTAGCGAATGACTCTTAAGCGGAATAATTTATATAAAATAATGTATAATAAACAATAATAATAACAATGAGTCAAAAAATTAGAATCAAATTAAAATCTTATGATCACAATTTGGTGGACAAATCTGCCGAAAAAATTGTGAAGACAGTAAAATCAACAGGAGCTATAGTTAGCGGACCAATTCCCTTGCCTACACACAAACGAATTTTTACTGTCAATCGCTCAACATTTGTGAATAAGAAATCACGCGAGCAATTTGAGTTATCATCTTTCAAACGTTTGATAGACATTTACAGCTCTACAAGCAAAACCGTTGATGCTTTGATGAAATTAGAATTGCCAAGCGGTGTTGAAGTCGAAATAAAAGTGTGATAAATAATCACAAGAAACAGTATATAAACTCAAATAAATTAGCTATATGCAGTAAAAGTTTTGAAACTAAACTCCCCATATAGCTTGTAACTAAAAATAAAAAATTTGAAATGCCAGGATTATTAGGAAAAAAAATCGGAATGACATCCGTTTTCAGTACCGACGGTAAAAATGTACCGTGTACTGTTATCGAAGCAGGTCCTTGTGTGGTTACTCAAATCAAAACGGTCGAAACTGATGGGTACAATGCTGTCCAGTTGGGTTTTCAGGAAAAAACTGAAAAACATACCACCAAACCGGAGGCAGGACACTTCAAAAAAGCCGGAGTTACTCCACAGCGCCACTTGGTTGAGTTCAAAGAATTCGAACAAGAATTCAAATTAGGCGATGTAATCACCGTCGACGGTATATTTGAAGCCGATATCTTTGTAGATGTTATCGGAACTTCAAAAGGTAAAGGACACCAAGGTGTGGTAAAACGCCATGGATTTGGTGGAGTAGGACAAACAACACACGGACAGCACAACCGTTTACGTGCTCCGGGTTCTTTAGGAGCATCATCCTGGCCCTCGCGAGTAATGAAAGGAATGCGCATGGCCGGACGTACAGGAGGCGAAAAAGTAACCATACAAAATTTGGTTATATTAAAAGTAATACCGGAACACAATCTTTTATTGGTTAAAGGATCGGTACCCGGAGCAAAAGGTTCAATTGTAATTATCAATAAATAAGTCATGGAACTAAACATTTTAGACATCAAAGGAAAAGAAATCGGCAAAAAAGTGTCATTAGATGATACTATTTTCGGTATTGAGCCAAATGACCATGCTATTTATTTGGATGTGAAACAATATTTGGCAAACCAGCGTCAAGGTACGCACAAAACAAAAGGCAGAAGCGAAGTTGCCGGCAGTACACGTAAATTGGGTCGTCAGAAAGGAAGTGGAGGAGCACGCCCCGGCGATATCAAATCTCCCGTACGCGTTGGAGGTGGACGAATTTTTGGTCCGGCACCCCGCGACTACGGTTTTAAGTTGAACAAAAAAGTAAAATTATTGGCACGTAAATCGGCGCTTTCTTACAAAGCGAAAGACAATGCCATTTTGGTACTTGATTCGATTCACTTCGACACACCAAAGACTAAAGAGTTTGTTGCATTGACCAAAAATTTACAACTTACCGATAAAAAGACACTTTTCATTTTGCCAAGTGGAAATAAAAACGTATATTTGTCGGCTCGTAATTTAGCAACGTCCGATGTTGTAACAGTTTTAGAGTTAAATACTTACGAAATACTTAAAGCAAGTAATTTGGTGTTTACGGAAGAATCGGTTGCTGTTTTGGAGCAAATATTTAAAGTATAAGGAGGAAAACAGATGGCAATTATCATAAAACCGATCGTTACCGAAAAGATGAATCAATTGGGTGATAAACTAAACAGATACGGATTTAGAGTCCAAAAGGATGCAAATAAAATAGAGATAAGAAAAGCAGTAGAAGAGATGTATAACGTAACAGTTACCGATGTAAATACATTGATAGTCGCTCCAAAAGCAAAAAGCCGCTATACAAAAACCGGTTTCGTCAAAGGGGCAACACCTGCTTACAAAAAAGCGATTGTTACCCTTAAAGAGGGAGACAAAATAGATTTTTACAGCAATATTTAATCAATACAAATGGCAGTACGCAAACTAAAGCCCACTACACCGGGGCAAAGACACAAGATTATTGGTACATTTGAAACAATTACGGCAAGTGTACCAGAAAAATCTCTCGTAGTCGGTTCTTCCAAGTCAGGAGGTCGTAACCATCAAGGTAAAATGACTATGCGCTATATTGGAGGCGGACACAAGAGAAAATACAGAGTAATTGACTTTAAACGCAATAAAGACGGAATACCAGCTATCGTAAAAAGCATTGAATACGATCCTAACCGTTCGGCACGCATTGCGCTTTTGTTTTATGCCGATGGAGAAAAGCGTTATATTCTTGCACCCAACGGACTGCAGGTAGGGCAGGTGCTGCTTTCAGGAGCAGAAGCCGCTCCTGAAGTAGGCAATACTTTGTTGTTGGCAAACATTCCGCTCGGTACGGTAATTCACAATATAGAACTGCGTCCGGGGCAGGGAGCTTCGATGGCCCGTTCGGCAGGTACTTTTGCGCAATTAACTTCGAGAGAAGATAAATACGCAATAATAAAACTGCCTTCTGGTGAAGTAAGAAAAATACTTTCATCTTGTAAAGCAACCATTGGTAGTGTCGGAAACTCAGACCATGCGTTGGAAAGATCTGGTAAAGCAGGTCGCTCACGTTGGCTCGGGCGTCGTCCTCGCGTAAGAGGCGTTGCAATGAACCCGGTAGATCACCCGATGGGTGGTGGTGAAGGGCGTGCATCTGGAGGACATCCTCGCTCACGCAAAGGCTTGTTGGCTAAGGGTTACAAAACTCGTCATCCAAAGAAACAGTCAAGCCAATATATTATTGAAAGAAAGAAAAAATAATTAGAAAAAAGGAGTAAATAATATGAGCCGTTCATTAAAAAAAGGACCATTTATCAACCTGAAGTTAGAGAAAAAAATTCTTGCGATGAATGAAAACGGGAAAAAAACCGTGATAAAAACCTGGTCTCGCGCTACAATGATTTCACCCGACTTCGTTGGTCATACAATTGCCGTTCACAATGGAAATAAATTTATTCCCGTGTATATAACCGAAAACATGGTTGGACACAAACTTGGAGAGTTTTCTCCAACTCGTATCTTCCGCGGACATGGGGGTAAAAAGAAATAAGCCATTGAATAACACAAAAATAGAAAAATATAAAAGTTAGAATATAACAATGGGTGCAAGAAAAAAAATATCAGCAGAAGCCAAAAAAGAAACCCGGCAAACACAATATTTTGCCAAACTCAACGGCGTGCCTACTTCTCCCCGCAAAATGCGTTTAGTAGCGGATATGATCAGGGGTATGGAGGTAAACAAGGCATTAAGTGTCTTGAAATTTTCCAACAAAGAAGCTTCTGCCAGAATGGAAAAACTGTTGAAATCTGCAATAGCCAACTGGGAAGTTAAAACAGAACAAAAAGCAGATAACGCCGATTTATACGTAAGCCAAGTGTTTGTAGATTCCGCTACAATGTTGAAACGTCTGCGTCCTGCTCCACAAGGAAGAGGATACCGCATTCGTAAACGCTCGAATCATGTAACACTTTACGTAGATACAAAAACTACTAACGATACTCAAAACTAAATAAGATGGGACAGAAGACAAATCCGATAAGCAATCGTTTAGGAATCATCCGAGGTTGGGATTCCAACTGGTATGGTGGTAATGATTATGGAGATACCATTCTCGAAGACAGTAAAATAAGGAAATACCTGAATGCCCGTCTTGCAAAGGCAAGCGTTTCACGCATCATCATAGAGCGTACTTTAAAACTGGTTACCATCACGGTTTGTACCGCCCGTCCAGGTATTATCATCGGAAAAGGGGGACAAGAGGTGGATAAACTAAAAGAAGAGTTGAAAAAAATAACTGACAAAGAAATTCAAATCAACATCTTCGAAATCAAACGTCCCGAATTGGATGCGGTGATAGTTGCCAACAATGTAGCTCGCCAAGTTGAAGGAAAAATAGCCTATCGACGTGCAGTAAAAATGGCTATTGCCTCTACAATGCGTTTGGGTGCCGAAGGTATAAAAATACAAGTGTCTGGTCGCTTAAACGGTGCCGAGATGGCTCGTAGCGAAATGTACAAAGAAGGAAGAACTCCACTGCACACTTTTAGAGCCGATATAGACTATGCCCATGCCGAAGCATTGACAAAGGTAGGACTTATAGGTGTTAAAGTTTGGATATGTCGTGGCGAAATCTATGGCAAAAAAGATTTGGCACCTGCCTTTACTTCGACCAACGAAAGCGGACGCAACAGTGGCGGGAACGATCGCAACAACAAAGGATTCAGAAGAAGAAAAAAGTAAACTGTATTAATGATTTGATTTAAGGAAAAGTTATGTTACAACCTAAAAAAACAAAGTTCAGAAGACAGCAAAAGGGGCGTATGAAAGGAAATGCCCAACGGGGGCATGAGTTGGCGTTCGGTTCCTTCGGGATAAAATCGTTGCAGTCAAAATGGCTTACCGGTCGTCAATTAGAAGCAGCTCGTATTGCAGTAACACGTTATATGCAGCGTCAAGGACAAATATGGATACGTGTATTTCCCGATAAGCCGATAACCAAAAAACCGGCAGAAGTACGTATGGGAAAAGGGAAAGGGGCTCCCGAAGGATTTGTAGCTCCTGTAACGCCAGGACGTATAATTATTGAAGTCGAAGGCGTACCCTTTGAAATAGCAAAAGAGGCATTGCGTCTCGCCGCCCAAAAGCTACCGGTAACCACACGGTTTGTAGTAAGAAGAGATTACGAAATGACAACTCAAAACGCATAGGAAATGCGGAGTTGCCACCAAAAATGTCTTAAAAACAAAAGTGGCAGTTCCTACGACTATAATAAAAATATTAATATCGTATGAAAATAAGAGAAATTAAAGAATTAGCAGACAAAGAAATTCAGGAAAGAATGAATGCCGAGCAAGAGCATTTGAATCGCTTGAAGATGAATCACACTATTTCTCCACTCGATAATCCAATGCAAATCAAAGAAGTACGTCGTACAATTGCTCGTTTTGCAACAGAATTGCGTCAGAGAGAATTAACAACTAAACAGTAAAAAATCTGATGGAAACAAGAAATTTAAGAAAAGTAAGAACGGGTGTGGTTTTTAGCAACAAAATGAATAAAACCATAACAGTAGCGGTAAAGTGGAAAGAAAAACACCCTATTTACGGTAAATTCGTAAATAAGACAAAAAAATACCACGCTCATGACGAAAAAAATGATTGTAACATTGGCGACACCGTTACCATCATGGAAACCCGCCCCTTGAGTAAAACCAAAAGATGGAGATTAATCGAAATTAACGAAAGAGCGAAGTAAGAAGAATATGATACAACAAGAATCACGGCTTACCGTAGCCGACAACAGCGGTGCAAAAGAAGCTCTTTGTATCCGCGTATTAGGAGGTACAAAAAAGCGATATGCTTCTTTGGGAGATATAATCGTGGTAACAGTAAAACATGTAATACCCTCCGGCGACATGAAAAAAGGGACAGTATCCAAAGCCGTAATCGTGCGTACCAAAAAAGAAGTTCGCCGTGCCGATGGCTCATACATCCGCTTTGACGACAATGCTTGTGTATTGCTAAACAACACTGGCGAAATTCGAGGAAGTCGTATCTTTGGTCCAGTAGCCCGCGAATTACGCGCTACCAATATGAAAATTATATCACTTGCACCCGAGGTGCTTTAATATTTGAAAAAACGTTTAAGTGATGAGCAAATTACACATTAAAAAAGGCGATACCGTATATGTGAATACCGGAGTTGACAAAGGCAAAACCGGTCGCGTGTTGGAAGTTCTTGTGAAAGAACAACGTGCTATCGTTGAAGGAATCAATATGGTATCCAAAAGTACCAAGCCAAACACGCAATCTCCACAAGGAGGAATTATTAAAAAGGAAGCTTCCATTCACATCTCCAACCTGAATCCGGCAGAAAAAGGAAAACCGGTCAGGATAGGTCGTAAATTGAATAAAGATGGAAAATTGGTTCGTATTTCAAAAAGAACAGGGGAGGAAATTTAAGCATGAATACAGCAAGTCTTAAAAACGATTATAGAGAACGTATCGTTCCTATTTTGATGAAGGAATTTGGATACTCTTCTTTAATGCAAGTACCAAAACTCGAAAAAATAGTATTAAATCAAGGGTTGGGTATAGCCGTGTCTGATAAAAAAATCATCGATACAGCCATTAACGAAATGACAACAATAACAGGTCAAAAAGCAGTACAAACACTTTCAAAGAAAGATATTTCAAACTTCAAGGTACGGAAAAAAATGCCCATAGGCGTACGTGTTACTTTGCGTGGCGAACGCATGTACGAATTTCTTGAAAGATTGGTACGCGTAGCGTTGCCCCGTATCCGCGACTTTAGAGGTATCGAAAATAAGTTAGACGGACGTGGAAACTATACCCTCGGCATTGAAGAGCAAATTATTTTTCCTGAGATCAATATTGATAATATCAGTCGCATTTTAGGTATGAATATTACATTTGTAACTTCAGCCCAAACAGACGAAGAAGGGTATGCCCTTTTAAGAGAATTTGGATTACCATTCAAGAAAAACTAAATAAAAAAGAGTATAATGGCAAAAGAATCAATGAAAGCCCGCGAGGTAAAAAGAGCCAAGCTGATTGCAAAATACGCCGAAAAGCGGAAACAATTTATCGAAGAGGGCAACTACGATATGTTGCAGACACTCCCGAGAAATTCATCTCCTATCCGTATTCACAATCGCTGCAAAATTACCGGACGTCCCAAAGGATATATGCGTCAGTTCGGTATTTCGCGCATTCAGTTTCGCGAAATGGCGTCAAAAGGGTTAATACCCGGTGTGAAAAAAGCAAGTTGGTAGAAAAAATACCGATACGGCTAAAGTTGCCGATGTTCAATTACAACAATAATTAAATATTGTCTCCGCGTGGAGATCAATTTAAAACCAAATAAAAAATGACAGATCCTATTGCAGATTATTTAACTCGATTAAGGAATGCTATTAAAGCAAACCATCGCGTGGTGGAGATTCCGGCATCGAATTTGAAAAAAGAAATGACCCGGATATTACACGAAAAAGGCTATATCCTCAACTATAAATTTGTGGAAGATGGAGCACAAGGCTCTATTAAAATAGCCTTAAAATACGATCCGGTTTACAAAGTAAACTCAATCAAAAATCTCAAAAGAGTATCTACTCCCGGATTACGCCAATATGTAGGCTACAAAGAGATGCCCCGAGTTCTAAACGGATTGGGAATAGCCATTCTTTCTACCTCCCAAGGTGTGATGACAGATAAGGAAGCCAAAGCCCTGAAAATAGGTGGCGAAGTTTTATGTTACGTTTATTAATTAAGAGGAGGAAAAAGTATGTCAAGAATTGGAAAATTACCCATTACTCTTCCCAAGGGAGTAAACATTGAGATAAAAGAAAATACCGTTACAGTAAAAGGGCCAAAAGGCGAATTAACACAAACCATAAATCCGGCCATCGAGGTAAAAGTGGAAGAAGGTGAAGTGAAAATAACTCGCTCCGATGATGAAAAGCAAAATCGTGCTTTTCATGGATTATACCGCGCCCTTATCAACAATATGATTGTAGGTGTTTCGGAAGGATATAAAAAAACGATGGAATTGGTAGGTGTAGGCTATCGCGCATCTAATACCGGTAACGTATTAGAACTCTCTTTGGGCTATTCGCATATGATATATTTGCAACTACCCGGTGAGATAAAATTGGAAACCAAAACAGAACGTAACCAAAATCCACTAATAATATTAGAAAGCAGTGACAAGCAATTATTAGGACAGGTGTGTGCTAAATTACGCTCATTCCGCAAGCCGGAACCTTACAAAGGGAAAGGTATTAAATTCCAAGGCGAGCAAATTCGTCGTAAGGCAGGTAAATCTGCGGCTAAGAAATAACAACGTAAACTTGAGAAACAATGACCAAAAACAATAGAAGAATTAAAATAAAGGCACATATCCGTACAAAAGTGTCGGGTAACGCAGAAAGACCCCGATTGACTGTTTTTCGCAGCAATGCTCAAATTTACGCTCAAGTTATTGACGACGTAAAAGGGATAACATTAGCCTCAGCATCCTCTTTGGGGAAAGTAGAAAAAGGAATGAAAAAAGAGGCAAAGAAAGAAAAAATAAATAAAACGGAACAGGCTGCCAGCGTAGGTAAACAAATAGCAAAAGCAGCGATTGAAGCCGGTATCAATGAAGTGGTTTTTGACCGTAACGGTTATTTATACCACGGACGTGTAAAACAATTAGCCGATGCTGCTCGCGAAGGTGGTCTTAAATTTTAAACTCTGAACAATGGCAACAAAAATAAATAAAATAAAAACCACAAACGACTTGGAATTAAAAGATCGTCTTGTAGCAGTAAATCGTGTAACAAAAGTTACCAAAGGAGGTCGTGCATTTAGTTTTTCAGCTATTGTTGTAGTAGGAAACGAAGACGGAATAGTTGGCTGGGGATTGGGAAAAGCCGGCGAAGTTACGGCAGCAATTGCCAAAGGTACCGAAGCCGCAAAGAAAAATTTGATAAAAGTCCCCGTATTGAACGGAACCATTCCCCACGAGCAAGTAGCTAAATTTGGCGGTGCGAGAGTATATATCGAACCGGCAACCAACGGTACCGGAGTGAAAGCCGGAGGTGCTATGCGCGCGGTACTCGAAAGTGTAGGTATTACCGATGTATTAGCAAAATCCAAAGGGTCTTCAAATCCACACAATTTAGTAAAAGCTACCATTTTGGCTTTAGCTGAATTGCGTGACGCACACACCGTAGCCCAAAACAGAGGCATATCATTGAGTAAAGTGTTTAACGGATAAACAATAAAACTTATGGCAACAATAAAGATAAAACAAGTAAGAAGCAAAATAAAATGTCCAAAAGACCAAAAACTTACTTTGGAAGCACTCGGTTTCAAAAAATTACAATCTGTAGTAGAACACGAAGCAACCCCTCAAATTATGGGAATGGTAAACAAAGTGAAACACTTGGTAAAGGTGATAGATTAAAACAATTAAATTATACTAAAGATTTTATAATACAACAGATATGAATTTAAGTAATTTAACTCCGGCACAAGGTTCTGTCAAAACACGCAAAAGGATAGGGCGAGGCTCCGGTTCCGGTATGGGAGGTACTTCTACCCGTGGACATAAAGGTGCAAAATCTCGCTCGGGATATTCACGTAAGGTTGGTTTTGAAGGGGGACAAATGCCCCTCCAACGTCGTTTACCTAAATTTGGTTTCAAAAATATCAATCGTGTAGAATATAAAGCCATTAACCTCGAAACATTGCAAATGCTTGCCGAAAGCAAGAAATTGTCAAAGATAGGAATAACGGAACTTCGTGAAGCAGGATTTATTTCAAAGTCGGATTTAGTGAAAATTCTTGGTAAAGGCACATTGTCATTAAAATTAGAAGTAGCAGCCAACGCATTCTCCAAATCAGCAGAAGAAGCAATTGTAGCAGCAGGTGGAACCGCAACAAAAATTTAAAGAAGATGAAACAGGCACGACAAATAAATTTCGTAACACAAAAGATATTTGCGTGCAAGTTCCATGTGACAATTAAAAATCAATTATAAACACATGAAAAAACTCATTGATACTTTAAAAAATATTTGGAAAATAGAGGACTTGCGTAGCAGACTGATTACCACTTTCTTATTCGTACTGGTATATCGATTCGGTTCATTTGTGGTTCTTCCTGGTGTTGATGCAGCAGCGCTGTCACATTTGAAAGCACAGACTAGCGGAGGTATTATGGCTCTACTCGATATGTTTTCGGGAGGAGCATTTCAAAATGCATCTATATTTGCATTAGGAATTATGCCTTACATATCTGCATCCATTGTGATACAGCTTTTGGGGATAGCCGTGCCAAGTTTTCAAAAATTGCAACGTGAAGGGGAAAGCGGAAGAAATAAAATGAATCAGTACACGCGCTACCTCACAGTAGTTATTTTAGCTCTTCAAGGACCATCGTATTTAGCAAATTTGAATGTTCAGCTTCATGCTGCCGGTTCGTCACTCCCTACGGGTCTTATATTTATATTTACTTCCACCATTATTTTGGCTGCCGGAAGTATGTTTGTGATGTGGCTTGGCGAAAGGATAACTGATAAGGGCATTGGAAACGGAATCTCTTTTATCATTATGGTAGGTATCATATCCCGATTGCCGGGAGCCATACTAAAAGAATTCAACTCAAGATTGTATTCGGCTGGTGGCGGATTGATAATGTTTTTGCTTGAAATAGTAATATTGCTCTTAGTAATCGGATTTGCCATACTTCTCGTTCAGGGAACAAGAAAAGTACCTGTACAATATGCCAAGCGTATTGTAGGCAATAAACAATACGGAGGCGTTCGTCAGTATATACCGCTAAAAGTAAATGCCGCAGGGGTAATGCCTATCATTTTTGCACAAGCAATTATGTTTATTCCGGCAGCAATAGCAGGATACTCCTCTTCCGAAAACGTACACTCATTTTTTGGAGCATTTACCAGTTTTACGAGTGTACCCTATAATGTGTTATCTGCGCTATTAATCATCGCGTTTACATATTTCTATACAGCAATTACTGTAAATCCGGTACAAATGGCAGAAGATATGAAACGCAACAACGGATTTATTCCCGGTATAAAACCAGGAAAAAGAACTGCAGAATATTTAGATTTGATAATGTCTCGAATTACACTTCCCGGTTCGATATTTTTGGCGCTCATTGCTATACTTCCTGCATTTGCATCTATGTTTGGTATGAGCCATGAATTTGCACAATTTTTTGGAGGTACTTCATTGTTGATTCTTGTAGGAGTAATCTTAGATACATTACAGCAGGTCGAAAGCCATCTGCTTATGCGCCATTACGACGGATTGTTGAAATCGGGTAAGATAAAAGGACGTACCGGAAGCGTATCGGCATATTAAAACGAGCAAATATGATTATTGAGAATCTTTCACACTTAATTAGATTCAATAATTACATATCTTAAATATACACAATTGAAGAAGATGATTTATCTCAAATCTGATGAAGAAATAGAACTTTTGCGCGAGAGCAACCAAATTGTAGGCAAAACCCTTGCCCAATTGGCAAAACTCATAGCGCCGGGGATAACTACTCAGAGGTTGGACAAGGTTGCAGAGGAATTCATCAGAGATAACGGCGGTGTACCGGGTTTTCTCGGATACAACGGTTTTCCCAATTCTATATGTACTTCTGTAAACGAACAGGTAGTACACGGGATACCTTCCCAAAAAGTAATACTGAAAGAGGGAGATATAATATCGATAGATTGTGGTGTTTATAAAAATGGTTTTCATGGAGACTCGGCCTATACGTTTTGCGTAGGAGAAGTTGACCCTCAAACGGTTTTACTTTTGAAGACAACCAAAGAATCACTCTACAAAGGTATAGAACAAGCTTATGAGGGGAGACGTTTGGGAGACGTAGGACATACTATCCAGTCGTACTGCGAAGAGCGAGGATATTCCGTTGTTCGCGAAATGATAGGACATGGAGTGGGAAAAGACCTCCATGAAGCTCCTGAAGTTCCCAACTATGGTAAAAAAGGCAACGGAATAATGTTGAAATCAGGTATGACCATAGCTATTGAACCGATGATAAACATGGGAACCCGTCATTTGGTTTTTGAAAAAGACGGATGGACCACGAGAACCCAAGACAGAAAACCTTCGGCTCACTTTGAACATTCGGTAGCCATAAGAAACGGTAAGGCAGACATACTCTCCACCTTTCAATATATTGAAGAAGTATTAAGCGACAGAAAAAATTAGAGCGGATAAAAATGGTGGAAATGACAAAAACATTGGCTTGTAATATCCGCTAACAAAAGAATATTTATGGCAAAACAAACAGCAATCGAGCAAGACGGAACCATTATTGAAGCTCTATCTAATGCTATGTTTAGGGTAGAATTAGAAAATGGACACGTAATTACGGCTCATATTTCGGGTAAAATGCGTATGCACTACATCAAAATTTTGCCTGGAGATAGAGTAAAAGTGGAAATGTCACCCTACGATTTATCCAAAGGAAGAATTTCTTTCAGATACAAATAACTTTTTGCTGAGTGGTATAATATACAAAATACAACAGTTGCAAAAAACATATGGCATATTAGCAAAATAAAATTATAGAATAGAATTATTTTAAAAAATATAATACACTCTCTTGCATGCCGCCTTTTGCGGGTAGGAGAACAGATAATTAACACATTATGAAAGTAAGAGCATCAGTAAAAAAGCGTACGCCGGAATGCAAAATAGTGCGTAGAAAAGGACGCTTATATGTTATTAACAAAAAAAATCCGAAGTTTAAACAACGTCAGGGTTAAAACTAAATCATTTAATAGTATATGGCTATAAGAATTGTAGGAGTAGATTTGCCCCAAAACAAAAGAGGGGAAGTCGGATTGACTTATATCTACGGAATAGGTCGCAGTAGTGCAAAGAAGATTTTAGAATCGGCCGATGTCGATATTAACATCAAAGTTAAAGACTGGACTGACGACCAAGCTGCTAAAATCCGTGAAATTATCGGACAAAGTTACAAAGTAGAAGGGGATTTACGTTCCGAAACACAATTGAACATCAAGCGATTGATGGACATTGGTTGCTATCGTGGCATTCGTCATCGTGTAGGTCTGCCGTTGAGAGGGCAAAGCACAAAAAATAACGCCCGCACACGTAAAGGTAAGAAGAAAACAGTTGCCAACAAGAAAAAAGCAACGAAATAAGGTTTAACTGATAGCGAATTTTAGAGCTAAAAAAAATTGAAAAAACAATATGGCAAAGAAAACAGTTTCAGCCAAGAAAAGGGTGGTAAAAGTAGATGGCGTAGGGCAACTACACGTTCACTCTTCATTTAACAATGTCATCGTAACGTTGGCAAATTCCGAAGGACAAGTCATTTCTTGGTCATCGGCAGGTAAAATGGGTTTCCGTGGATCAAAGAAAAACACCCCTTATGCTGCTCAAATGGCAGCACAAGACTGTTCTAAAGTGGCTTACGATTTAGGACTCCGCAAGGTAAAGGCTTATGTAAAGGGACCGGGTAACGGACGCGAATCAGCTATTCGTACCGTACATGGAGCAGGCATAGAAGTAACCGAGATAGTAGATGTTACACCACTACCACACAACGGCTGTCGTCCTCCCAAACGGAGAAGAGTGTAATTTTGATTTATAACAATTGTAAATCAAATTAATTAAAAATTTCTTTGAAAGAACTTCTTACCTTTTTGAAAACTTCCGGAAACGATTACGAGTTGTGAAACTAACCTCTCTCCACAACGGTGGCTGCCGCAATATGGAAAAGTAAAAACAAAGAAGTTCAAATAATTTTGAATATAAAAATTTTATCAAATTAAAAATGGCAAGATATACAGGACCAACAACTAAAATTGCCCGCAAGTTTGGAGAACCGATTTTCGGACCCGACAAAGTTTTGTCGAAAAAGAACTATCCTCCAGGACAGCACGGGAATTCACGTCGCAGAAAAACCTCGGAATATGGTATTCAGCTTCGCGAAAAGCAAAAAGCCAAATACACCTACGGGGTACTCGAAAAACAATTTCGTAATTTGTATGAAAAAGCAAAACGTACCAAAGGAATTACGGGGGCAATACTGATGCAATTACTCGAATCCCGTTTGGATAACCTTGTTTATCGTTTGGGAATGTCGCCTACACGCGCCGGTGCACGCCAATTGGTAAGCCACCGCCACATAACTGTGGACGGTAGGGTAGTAAATATACCTTCTTATCATGTACGTCCTGGACAAGTAATCGCTGTTCGCGAAAAAGACAAATCGATGGAGGTAATTCTCAACTCGTTGGCAGGTTTCAACCACAGCAAATATCCTTGGATAGAGTGGAACGAAGGAACTATGTCGGGCGTATTCCTGCACATACCCGAACGTGAAGATATTCCGGAAAATATTAAAGAACAATTAATCGTAGAGTTATACTCTAAATAATCAATGAAGATATGGCAATATTAGCATTTCAGAAACCCGATAAAGTAATCATGTTGGATGCTGACGACTTCAAAGGAAAATTTGAATTTCGTCCGCTGGAACCGGGTTATGGTATTACAATTGGTAATGCTCTACGCCGGATACTTCTCTCTTCACTTGAAGGCTTTGCTATCACTTCCATCAAAATCGAAGGTATCCAACACGAATACTCGACCATACCGGGAGTAATGGATGATGTAACCAACATCATACTAAACCTGAAACAAGTCAGATTCAGACAGATAGTAGAGGAACTCGACAACGAAAAGGTTACGGTTGCAATCAAAGGAATAACCGAATTTAAAGCCGGAGATTTAGGAAAATACTTGACCGGTTTCGAGGTGTTAAATCCCGAGTTGGTAATTTGCACTTTAGATTCTTCGGCAAGTTTTACGATGGATATAACCATTAATAAAGGGCGTGGATATGTGCCTTCGGATGAAAATAGAGTACACAATGCGGAGATAGGAGTTATCCCTGTCGATGCTATTTACACTCCCATTCGCAATGTAAAATACACGATTGAAAATTATCGTGTAGAGCAGGTTACGGATTACGAAAAATTGGTAATAGAGATAGATACCGATGGTTCTATCCATCCCAAGGAAGCATTAAAAGAGGCTGCTAAAATACTTATACACCACTTTATGCTGTTTTCTGACGAAAAAATTTCACTCGAAATACCCGAAGGAGAAGAGACTGAAGAGTTTGACGAAGAAGTATTGAAAATGCGTCAATTACTCAAACAAAAATTAACAGAATTAGAACCGGCTTTATCCGTACGTGCCCTTAATTGTCTGAAAGCAGCTGATGTATATACTCTGGGCGAGTTGGTTTCGAACCATCGGCATGATTTATTGAAATTTCGCAATTTTGGTAAAAAGTCACTAACCGAATTGGAAGAAACACTGGAAAGACTGAATCTGAACTTTGGTATGGATATTAGTAAATACAAATTAGATAAAGAGTAAGAACAATGAGACATAATAAAAAATTTAATCATTTAGGACGTACCGCATCACACAGAAAGGCTATGCTGGCAAATATGGCAATATCGCTCATACGCCACAAACGCATCAGCACTACATTGGCAAAAGCCAAAGCACTTCGCATGTACGTAGAGCCTTTGCTGACCAAATCTAAAGAAGATACAACCAATTCACGCCGTGTGGTATTCAGCTACCTACAAAACAAAGAGGTAGTTACCGAACTTTTTCGTGATGTGGCTGTAAAAATAGCAGACCGTCCCGGAGGTTATACGCGCATACTTCGTACAGGGTTTCGTTTGGGAGACAACGCCGAAATGTGTATTATAGAATTAGTGGACTACAACGAAAATATGCTCAAAGAAAAAGCGGCTAAAAAATCGACCCGTACACGCCGATCGAGAAAATCTACAGGGGCTGTTGCAGAAAATGAAACCATCCCTACTGCTAAAAAGGAGACTCTTAAAAAAGAGGAAACACTAAAAGTTGAGGATAAAGCCGAAGAAATAAAAAATGAAATACTAGTAGAAACTCCTAAAACCAAAGAAATAAAAGAAGATATTTCTAAAGACACGGAAGAAAAAGGAGAATAGCAATTCTTTTTTTACAGATAAAAAGAAAAGACAAGTTCGTGACTGAGTTTGTCTTTTTTTGTTTTCATAGTTTGTAAGGTAAGCATCCCACCCTCATTGTCTTTTCATTTTTCTTTCAAAGTCCGAACTTTGCCGTAAAAAAAGCTATATTCAATCTCAACGAAGGAAATCGATTTATTGCCTGTCGCAACGGTGTCGATTTGTAAAAAGGCTTAGACGGACCGGCGGACTAATCCATTATTTGTAGTTAAGTTCTACTAACGGTGATGCGTATGTTTTTTGTCTATTAACCCGATTTTGATTTCTTATCAAAACCATGTCCAAAAATCTTTACGAAACAAGTGATCTCCCGACACCCTCTTTGTATTTACAACTGACAATACACACAGCCCGTTCATTGTATTTGAGAAAAACGAATATTTATCCTAAAAATCATATTTTTCTTTTATAATAAGTTGTATCTCACAAAAAATAACTATATTTGCACGCAATAATTTTTGTAGCTAAAACCCTCCTAAATATAGTTGCTATGTCGTTTATTGCAGATAAAATCCAGTTCGAAGGATTCACTTTTGATGATGTATTATTGATTCCAAGCTATTCCGAAGTTCTACCTCGCAACGTAGATTTATCCACCCGCTTTTCTCGCAATATTGAGTTGAGAATCCCCGTTGTCTCTGCCGCTATGGATACCGTTACCGAAGCAAAAATGGCAATTGCCATCGCACGAGAAGGGGGAATTGGCGTTATCCACAAAAATATGTCCATTACTGAGCAAGCGAAGCAGGTAAGTATGGTCAAGCGTGCCGAAAACGGTATGATTTCCAATCCGATAACCATTCACAAAGGAGCTACCGTAGCGGATGCATTGGCTTTGATGGCCGAATACAAAATTGGAGGCATCCCTGTAGTGGACAAAGAAAACTATCTGGTTGGCATTGTAACCAACCGAGACCTCCGTTTTCAACGTGATATGTCTAAAACTATAGACGAAGTGATGACAAAAGAGAATCTGATAACCACTTCGCACTCGACCAATTTGGAAGAAGCTGCCGAAATATTGCAGCAACATAAAATAGAGAAACTCCCCGTAGTAGATCAAAACAATAAGCTTGTGGGATTACTCACATACAAAGATATAACCAAAGCCAAAGACAAGCCGATGGCTTGCAAGGATGTACGAGGGCGCTTGCGAGTGGCAGCAGGAGTAGGGGTAACTTTTGATACTTTCGACAGAATTGATGCGCTCGTAAACGCGGGCGTAGATGCGATAGTAATAGACACTGCCCACGGACATTCCAAAGGAGTCTTGGATACACTCCGCAAAGCGAAAGAAAAATTTACAACAATAGACATAATAGTAGGTAATATTGCCACAGCCGAAGCAGCTACAGCATTGGTAGCGGCAGGTGCCGATGGGGTAAAAGTAGGGATTGGTCCCGGCTCCATTTGTACCACGCGTGTGATAGCCGGAGTAGGTGTACCGCAACTTTCGGCTATTTACGAAGTATCCAAAGCTTTGAAGGGGAGCAATGTGCCGGTAATTGCCGATGGTGGTATTCGCTATTCGGGCGACATAGTAAAAGCTTTGGCAGCAGGTGCCGATACCATAATGGCAGGTTCGTTGTTTGCAGGAGTAGAAGAAAGCCCAGGAGAAACCATCATTTTCAACGGAAGAAAATTTAAGTCTTATCGTGGGATGGGATCGTTGGAGGCAATGGAAAAAGGCTCTAAAGACCGCTACTTTCAAGATGTGGAAGAGGATATTAAAAAATTGGTTCCGGAGGGTATTTCTGCCCGCGTACCATTTAAAGGGCAACTTTATGAAGTCGTTTATCAGATGATTGGAGGGCTACGTGCCGGTATGGGATATTGTGGAGCACATAATATTGACGAATTGCATCAAGCTAAATTTACCCGTATAACCGGTGCCGGAGTAACAGAAAACCATCCTCATGATGTAACCATTACCAGCGAAGCACCCAATTACAGCAGACCGGATTGATGAATCGATCGCTTTTATTTTTAATAAAAGAAAGAATTGAAACCTTTCGGTTTGTGAATAGATTATTATTCTAATCATAATTTTTCTTGGGTTTCTCCGTTTATGATTAGTTGAAAAATGATTTTTATACCTTTAAAAATTTGTATTAATCGTTATGAAGAAAATTATTAGCTCTTTTTTCCTGCTGTTTTTAGTTTCGGCACTTGTGGCTCAGCAAAAAGAACCGACTTTGATGACAATAAACGGTAAAAAAGTTCCACTGTCGGAGTTTGAATATATTTACAATAAAAACAACTCGAACAATATCTTAGACAAAAAATCTCTAACTGAATATGTAGATTTATTTGTCAATTTCAAATTGAAAGTGGAAGAAGCTTTGACACAACAGTTAGATACCCTTCCCTCGTTCATATCTGAGTTAGCTACCTATCAAAAACAGTTGGCAGAGCCTTACCTGCAAGATACCGTTGCATTAAACCAACTGGCGGATGAAGCCTATTACCGTACCAAAAATGAGGTAGAAGTAAGCCATATATTGATAAAAATCTCCAATATAGGGACAGAAACCGATACTTTGACTGCTTATAATAAGGCAATGGATATATGGAAACGCTCAGGAAAGGAAGATTTTGCAAAATTGGCAGAAGAAACATCCGAAGACCCCTCGGTAGGACAAAACAAAGGTTACGTAGGATGGATTACCGCATTGCGTACGCCTTATACCTTTGAAAATATAGCCTTTAATACTCCTGTAGGAAAGGTGTCAAAACCAACTCGCACCTATCTGGGTTACCATTTGATAAAAGTGTTAAACAAACGCTCCTCAAGAGGCGAAGTACTTACTGCGCACATAATGAAATTTACGCGCCCCGACTCCATTAAAGAAAAAGCAAAAACAGCAATAGATTCGCTGTATCAACGGATTTTGGCAGGCGATGATTTTGGCGAATTAGCAAAAAAATACTCGGACGATAAAGGCTCTGCCCGCAATGGAGGAGAGTTGATGTGGTTTGGAAACGAACAGCGGATGGTTCCCGAATTTGAAGATGCTGCTTTTGCACTTAAAAACAAAGAAGATATAAGCAAGCCTGTGCTTTCTCCCTACGGATGGCATATTATTAAATTGCTGGACAGGAAATCATTGGAAGATTTTTCGGCAATGAAATCGAAACTGTCGGCAAAAATTGCCGGCGATGAAAGAAGTCAAAAAGCAAAAGAGGCATTTGTAAACGGAGTAAAGAAACAATACGGATTTAGGTTGAACAATGAGGCCGTGTCGGATTTTAAAAACTTGACAAAACGTTATGCACCAACCGACTCACTATTTGAAGTGGAGGTAAACAAATTAGAGAAAACACTTTTTACTATTGGCGATATAAAATATTCTGAAAAAGATTTTGGAAACTACATCCTCTCCAATGTATCTACAAGCAGTTCGATACAAGCCGATTACATAAAAAATAAACTCAATACGTTTGTAGATGCAAAATTAATAGAATACGAACAAGCAAGATTAGGAGGCAAATATCCCGAATACTATTATTTGATGAAAGAATATCACGACGGGATACTGCTGTTTGACATAAGTAACCGCGAGGTATGGGACAAAGCCACCAAAGATACCGAAGGATTAACTAAATTTTTTGAAAAACATAAAGCAGATTACGTTTGGGACAAACCACATTACAAAGGAAAAATAATTTTCTGTAAAGACAAATCAACCTACGATGCTGCCAACACAATCATAAAAAATGCAGCCCACGATTCTATCGACACATATTTGAATAAAAGATTGAACGACAGTATTAAATACGTAAAAATAGAAAAAGGATTGTGGATAGAAAACGATCACAAACTTATAGATAAAGAAGTATTTAAAACCGGAACATACAAGACGGAAGAAGACTATCCATACTACATTGTGATAGGAAAATTGCTCAAAAAAGAACCGGAAACATACGAAGATGTACGGGGAGCAGTAACAACCGATTATCAAAATTACCTTGAGAAAGAGTGGATTAAATCACTCCGCAAAAAATACTCCGTTGAAATAGACCAAAAAGTACTGAAAACGGTTAAGAAAAACTAATAATTTAACATATGCCAAAATAATTATTCTATCTTTGAATTTTATTTTGGCATTGTTGTATCCATACGTTTCTCAGCCTGAAAGTTAGACATATGAAGTTTTTTCGCATATCATTTTTATTCCTTATTATTCTGGCGTGGGGATGCACCAAAGTAGCTCCCAAGTACGAAAAAACACCACTTTTGGAAGTAGAAGGAAAATATCTGTATTACGACGAACTCAAAAACTTTATTCCGACAACCGCTAATAAAATAGACAGTTCGGAAATTGCTCAACGTTTTATCAGACTGTGGGTAACACAAGTATTGATGTACAAAAACGGAGAAAGGAATCTCAAAAGTGAAGATGAAATAAACCAGCAAGTGGAGGAGTATCGCAAAGCACTAGTTATACACCAGTACGAGCAAGCATTGATTCAAGAGCGGGTGTCTGACGAAGTTTCTGACGAGGAGATGAAACAATTTTACGACATGTATAGCAAGCAACTCTCAGCTCCGGACAATTTGATCAAAGGAATTTTACTTATCTTACCCAAAACAGCTCCCAAAATGATGCAAGTTAGAGAATGGGTACGCATACCGAGTGACGAAAACTTGGAAAAAATCGAAAAATACAGTCTGAAAAATGCTATCAGTTTCGACTATCTTACCGCTACTTGGACTCCCCTAAGCGAGATATTAAAAAAAGCGCCTTTTAAAATTGAAAATTCGCGCGAGTTTGTAACCCAAATCCCATTTGCAGAAACTTCGGATAGCGCCAATGTTTATATGCTGCGTATTACCAACGCAGTAGCTGTAGGAGATACAGAGCCATATGAGTTGGCAAAAGAAAAGATTAAAACCATAATACTAAACAAACGACAGTCTGACTTTATACTTCAATTTGAAAAAGATATTTATAACGATGCCGTAAATGGCGGAAAAGTAGTTTATTTAAACAAAAAACAATAAAAATATATATACAAACACAATGCGGAAATTACTTTTAGCAACACTCTTAGGGCTGTTTGCGTTGAATGCTTTTACACAAGACAATAAAATGATAGATGAAGTGATATGGATAGTGGGAGACGAAGCCATATTTAAGTCGGACATAGAACAGGAAATTATGAGCGCCCGATACAATGGAGTGAAACTCGAAGGAAACCCTTACTGTGTCATACCCGAACAAATAGCCATACAAAAACTATTCCTGCATCAGGCATCGCTCGATAGCCTTGCAGTAAGCGAAACAAACATCAATGCGCAAGTGGATATGCAAATTAATTACTACATCTCCAATATCGGTTCCAAGGAGAAAATGGAAGAATATTTTCGTAAATCGATGTCTCAAATTAAAGAGGAGTTGCGGGATGTGATACGCAAAAATAATTTGATAGAGCAAGCAAAATCAAACTTAGTGAAAGACATACAGGTAACTCCATCCGAACTGAGGAGATACTTCAGTAGCCTGCCCAAAGACAGTCTCCCAACTATTCCGGAGCAAGTCGAACTACAGGTTTTAAGTGTAAATCCCCCCATCCCTCAGTCGGAAATAAACAGGATTAAAGACAAGCTCAGAGAATTTACCGAACGTATCAATGCCAATCCGAATGATTTCAGTCTGCTCGCCCGGTTGTATTCCGAAGATGTGGGCAGCGCCAAGCAGGGAGGTGAAATCGGATTCTCGGGGAGAGGACAGCTGGACCCCGCTTATGCCGAAGTAGCCTTTAATTTGACCGATACCAAAAAAGTATCCCGCATTGTGCAGTCGGAATACGGCTATCACATTATACAATTGATAGAAAAACGGGGCGATAAAATAAATACCCGGCACATACTGCTGCGTCCGCACGTTTCACTCGATGACAAAACGCTGGGAATAGGAAAATTGGACTCAATAGGCAATCTTATAAGAACCGGTAAGGTAACTTTCGAACAAGCTGTCGGTAGTTTTTCTCAAGACAAGAATACAGCTATGAATGCCGGATTGATGAATAACTCCAACAATGGAACCTCGAAATTTGAATACCAGGAATTGCCTTCGGAAATGGCAAAAGCAGTTTACGATATGAAAGTAGGAGAGGTGTCTGGCGCCTTTTTGATGATGGATAAAGTAACCAACAAAGAGGTAATTGCTATTGTAAAACTAAAATCTAAAACCCCTACGCATAAAGCCAATGTGATGAACGATTACCAAACACTGAAAAACATATTGGAAAACAAGAAGAGAGAGGAATTTTTGAATAATTGGATAGCCCAAAAGCAAAAAGAGACCTATATCAGCATTGATTCCAATTGGAAAAATTGTGATTTTCAATACAAAGGATGGATAAAATAATGATATGAATTTGATAAATCAAAATAATTGGCTTACAAAGGTTATGGTAACTTTACTCATAACCTTTTTCTGTTTTTCGTATTTGCAATCACAGACAAAACCCCACCAACTAAAAAAAGAGATACTCCAATCTCAAAAAGCGACTCCTTCCGAAAAAGAAACACAGAAAAAAGTCAATCAGCCCAAGAAAAAAAATCAAGCTCTGCCTGTTGGAGCCACCGTATTTACTCCAGCAAATCCGGCAAGGCTTCCTGGCGCAAAACTGGTCTATATTCAATATAGCAAAGACCTTTTCTTTGATCAACTTTTGCATCCCGATGTACAAGTGTTAAAGGGGGATGTATGTTTCAAACATGACAATGCTTTGCTTTATTGCGACAGTGCATATTTCAACGATAAGTTAAACACTTTTGATGCCTACAGCAATGTACGGATAGTGCAGGGAGATACATTGACGGCTTACGGCGATTATCTCAACTACGACGGTAATACAAAATTAGCCCATTTGAAATACAATGTGAAAATGGTCAATCGCAATACAACTCTATATACCGATAGTATGCTTTACGACAGGATGGGAAATTTGGCATATTACTACACCGGAGGAACTATTGTGGATGGCACCAACACTCTCACTTCTATTTGGGGACAATATTCGCCTGCCACCCATTTTGCATTGTTCAAAAACGATGTAGAATTAAAAAATCCTGACTTTACCTTGAAATCTGACACATTAACCTACAATACTACTACAAAAATAGCCAATATAGTAGGTAAAACCCACATAGTTTACAGAGGCGAAACTGATGTTTACAGCAAAAGTGGATGGTACAATACAGTTACCGACCGTATGATGTTACTCGACCGTTCGCTTGTGAAACACAAAGAGGGAAAATCAATCACGGGAGATACTATTTTTTACGATAAAAAAAATAAATATGCAGAATCGTACAGCAATGTGATGATGATAGATACGGTGCAAAAAAGCACTATTTACGGTCATTATGTTTTGTATGACGAAATCAAAGAGTTTGGTCTTGCCACCGACTCGGCACTGTTTGTAGATTGGTCGGGAAAGGACACCCTTTACTTGAGTGCCGATACTCTTGAAAATATGAAAGACTCGATTTATAATAAAGTGGAAGGATTCAAAAATGTACGGTTTTTCAGACCCGATATACAGGGATTTTGTGATTCACTAAAATACAATGCGCGAGATTCAATTTTGCACCTGAACGGAACTCCCGTCTTATGGGCAGAAAACAACCAATTGATGGGAGAAAAAATCACGGCATACACCAAAAATCAAAGAGTAGAAAAAGTCAGGATAGAACAGGCAGCCATTGCTATTCAAAAAGATACCCTCAACTATTTCAACCAACTATCAGGCAAAGAAATTGTAGCTTATATAGACAGTGGCGAGGTGAAAAAGGTCAATGTAAACGGAAATGCTGAAACAATCTATTTCCCGAAAGACGAAAAAACAAGAAAGTTTGTTGGAGTAAATAAGACGTTAAGCAGTTTTGTAACAGCTTATTTGAAAGAAAAAAAAATTGAACGGATAGTATTGACCAAAGCGTCGAGCGGAGTGATGTATCCTTTGGACGAAATGGGCGAAGACGACCTATATCTCCGCTATTTTTATTGGTACGAGAATGAAAGACCACTTAAATACGATGATGTATTTACAAGATATCCTCCAGTAGAACGCACCAAACGTTCCGAAAGTAAAAAACGCCCTGCTTTCCCGAGCGAATCGGGAACACCACAAGGCAGCACAAATAACAGAACACTGGAAAATAGCTCACAAAACATACCTATCAGAAATGACAATAACAATATCAATACGATGGATACACAAGATTTAAGACAATTGTCAAGATAAAAAAATCTCTCTTTTCAGACTAATGTATTCTAAAAAGCAAATAAGCAATTTTGCGTTTCGGCAAGGAAGTAGAGGAAATCAGGGATTTTTACATCTACTTGGTTCAGGCTCAGCATTGCCTACAAACGACAATTTTTCCACTTCGCAAATACTGGAAATAAGAGGTAAGCAGTATATGATTGATTGCGGTGAAGGTGCTCAAATACGCATTAAGCAAATGGGGCTAAGAACCAATCGGTTAGGACATGTTTTTATCTCTCACTTGCATGGAGATCATTGTTTCGGACTTATTGGGCTAATATCTACGTTTGGAATGATGAATAGAACGGCAGACCTTCATATCCACTCATATAGAGATTTGGAACAATTACTAACACCTCTGTTGAGCTATTTTTGTAGTGAATCTCCTTTCAAAATTATTTTTCATCCGATCGACCCCTCTAAGCATCAATTGATTTACGAGGATAAAAGCATAGAGGTATTTACCATTCCACTGAAACACCGTGTTCCTTCCTGTGGCTTTTTATTCCGAGAAAAAGCGAAAACAAGACATATTAAAAGGGAAATGATAGATTTTTACAATGTACCCGTATCGCAGATAAACAAATTGAAACTTGGCGAAGATTTTGTAACGGATGGAGGAGAAACTATCCCTAATGATATTTTTACAACCCCTCCTTCACCACCGTTTAGCTATGCCTATTGTTCAGATACAGCTTATTGCGAGGATATTATTCCCATTATAAGAAACGTTGATGTATTGTACCATGAAGCTACTTTTGCCGACGACGAATTGCTCCGTGCGCAACAAACTATGCATTCTACCGCTCGTCAGGCAGCCGAAATCGCGAAAAAGGCGGAGGTAGGCGTGTTAATTATTGGGCATTATTCTGCCAGATATAGAAATAAAGAGGTTTTTCTGAATGAAGCAACAGCTGTTTTCGAACATACAATTTTGAGTTGCGACAAAATGACACTCGAATTTTAGGCATTTACCTCTTCAGAATGCTTGGTAACTTTACTATATACAAACAGAGCTATTGCGGATAGCAGACCGATACCGACAAAGAAGTACCAAATATAATGGGCATGTTCGGTGGCGGCGGCATACGCTTCGGGGGAGTTAAACATACGTGGGTCGGGACAATACTTTTCGAGCAAAAAGCCTGAAAATCCGAAAGCCAACAGGTAAGAGAAAAAGGAGTGCAATTGACTAAAACCAAGGTAAAGACCCTCTTCGCCCTTGGGAGACTGAAATGAAAAATATTCAAAATATCGGGGTGAAATAAAACACTCGGCAAGGGCTTGGAGTGCGATACCTATAATCATCATCAATGCCACCGGATGCAATCCGAGGATAGGCTGTGTACCCAGTTGATTACCAAATGACATAGCAAGTGCCGAAAGTGGTATGATCAACATTCCTATCATCATAGAGGTAACGGCTCTTTTCTTTTTCATCATAGAGGTAATAAAATTTACCATCACAAACACTATCAACGGGTTTACATTGGCATACCAGCCGGGTGAGGCATCGGCGCCTATTAAACGGATAACATACTTAGGCATAGTGGCATAGAGTTGGCTTTGCACAATCCAAAAACCGCTTACGATGAGTATTAGTGCCATTAATTTTACATTGGAAAGTACTGTAATCATAGATTTGCCAATCTCTTTGAAACTTTTTCCCCTACCTTCTGTTTTAACTGATTTGTATAGAAAAATAACGGTAATGAGTGCAAGTAACGTCATTGTAGCCGAAAAATAGTTTAGATATACCAAGCCTTGGTCGCCCATACTTTTGCGTAATGGATCTACCACTGTTTTACCGATAAAGGCGCCTATATTTACCATCATATAAAAAATGGAGTAGCCCCGTGCGCGATTTTCGGAGGTAGTCTCCCTTGCAACCGTTCCCGATATTACAGATTTGATAAATGAGCCTCCTATCACAATTAACACCAACACCGGCACGATAGACCAACGGAGGTGGCTCTCATGAAGCCCTGTAAAGGTTGTTGTCATACCATATTGCACCAAACCGGCGCCTTCTAATAGCGTGGGTAAAAGTCCCAACCCGAAATAACCGGCTGTTAAGAGTGCAAAAGCCAATATTATGGCGTTCCTAAATCCTATTTTGTCGGCATAGGCGCCCGAAAACATTGGCAACAAGTATAGTGTGGCAGAAAAAATACCGGAAATAATTCCAGCTTCGATGTCGGAAAAGCCCCAGACATTGGAGAGATATAGTGTAATGACGATAAAAACAGCATAATATGCTAAACGTTCCAATAATTCTACACTGTTGGCAACCCAAAATGATTTTGAAAATTTCTTTGATTCTACGGTTTTTGATATCATTAATTGTTAATTTGAGGAAAGGAAAAAATATTCTATTTTGTATTGGATGAAAAATACCTTATAATGAGTGAGTTGAGCGGTGTATATAGATGTGATATTAGCTTTGCTGACCGTTCAAGAGTATTTTTTTTAGAAACGAAAATATCTCAAATGTTTTTTAAATATTCAGATACGTTTTTTTGAATTCTTGAGGCTATTTCGCCTTCTTCTACTTTTATAAATTTGTTGCCGGTAATATTCTCAAAAAGTTCGATATACCGTTCGCTGATACTGTTTACGATTTCCGGTGTCATTTCTGGTACTGTTTGTCCTGTTTTACCTTGAAAATCATTCTCCATCAGCCATTCGCGTACAAATTCTTTTGAAAGTTGCTTTTGTGATTCATTTTTTCTAAAACGTTCTTTGTATCCTTCGGCATAGAAATATCGGGAACTGTCGGGGGTGTGGATTTCGTCCATTAGATATATTTTGCCGTCGCATTTCCCAAATTCATATTTTGTATCTACTAAAATCAATCCACGCTGTGCCGCAATTTCGCTTCCACGTTGGAAAAGAGCCAATGTGTATTTTTCGAGTAGCTCATATTCTTCGGGGGTGGCAAGTCTTTGTTTCAAGATTTCTTCTTTTGAAATATCTTCATCGTGCAATCCCTGTTCTGCTTTGGTGGTAGGTGTTATTATGGGGGTTGGAAATTTTTCGTTTTCTCGCATTCCGTCCGGTATTTTTATACCACAAATTTCTCGTACTCCGTTTTTGTATGCCCGCCAAGCGCTTCCGCAAAGGTAACCACGTACAATCATTTCTACCGGAAAGCCTTCGCAGCGTAGCCCAACGGTTACCATAGGATCGGGGGTGGCAAGTTTCCAATTAGAAACAATATCGGCTGTGGCATCTAAAAACTGTGCTGCGATCTGATTTAGCATCTGCCCTTTAAATGGTATTCCTTTTGGTAATATTACGTCGAAAGCCGAAATACGATCGGTGGCAACCATCACGAGTAAGTCGTTTTTTACGGTATATACATCACGAACTTTACCGTGATATATGTTGGTTTGTCCATCAAAGTGGAAATCTGTTTTTGTAAGTGCATTCATATGTTTTTTGTTTCTAATCTTATAGATAATAATAATGAGTATTCAATTGGTTGTATTGTCTTTTCTTTCAGGCAGCTTTTGTCTTTTTTCGTACGCCTCCACAATTCGTTGCACCAATTTATGTCGGACAATGTCTTTTACATCAAATTCTATCTTGGCTATCCCTTTTATCCCTTTCAACACTTGTAGGGCGTCTATTAATCCTGATTTTTGCTGTGTAGGGAGATCTATCTGTGTGGTATCACCCGTTATTATCATTTTGGTATTGAGGCCCATCCGTGTGAGAAACATTTTGATTTGCTGTGTAGATGTGTTTTGTGCTTCATCAAGAATAACAACGGCATCGCTCAACGTACGTCCTCGCATAAAAGCCAACGGTGCGATTTGTATGGTACCGTTTTCTAAATACTCCTTTAGTTTGGCGGTAGGGATCATATCTTGTAGTGCATCGTAAAGTGGTTGCAAATACGGGTCTATTTTCTCTTTCATATCTCCGGGCAGAAATCCGAGTTTCTCACCTGCTTCTACCGCCGGACGGCTAAGTATAATTTTCTTTTTTTCTCTGTTTTTTAATGATTTTACTGCCAATGCAATAGCTGTGTATGTTTTTCCTGACCCTGCAGGTCCAATGGCAAACAGCAAATCGTTCTCATCATACTCCTGAACCAATTTTTGTTGATTTTTGGTGCGTGCTATAATGGATTTTCCGTTCACTCCGTGTAAAATCAAGTGCTTGAAAGAGATATCTACAGGTTGATTACCTTTAACTATCTCGATAATATTGTTTTCAGATAACGAATTGTTTGCCAATACAAAAGACTCTATTTTCTCTAAATTAGCAATAAGCCTGTTTACATTTCCTTCATTTCCGGTAATTTTAACCACGTGTCCTCGTGCCACCAATTGAATATCTGGATGTAAATTCTTCAATAACTGAATGTTGCTGTTATTTACACCATAAAATATAGTGGTATCGGTATATTCGGACAAAGAGAATATGGCAACCTCTCCAATATTCGGATTATGATTGTTCTGATTATGTTGATAGGCGTTCAAAAGTATTTTTAATTTATTGTGGTCTCTTATGTTTGAATAAATTCAATTTTTTTTGATATTATTTTTGATTTTATTTAGCTTTCGACATCTTTCATGTCTTTACGTTAGCTATATTTCAAGTACTCATCGTTTAAATCGTCTAACACAGCGTTTATAAGCCCTTTACTCTTGGTTTTCAACTCGAAAGCCATTTTTACTTTTCTGTTATTTCGTCTATCGTTTTTTTATCAAGTATCGGGATTAAAATTTGCTTCAGTCGTTCTTCTCGCAAGTGGGGTATGGTAGCGCCAATCACGGTTCGGTGAATGGCAGGGTTGTATCCGGTTTCTTTTAACGAAAGAACCGTAAACAAGTATTCGGGCGTAATATGAAAGTCGTTCTTTGTAATCCTGATTCTCGCTATTCCTGAAGCAATTATCGCTTTGTCTGTTTGAGTTACGATGGCGGTTTGTCCTATTTTTCCGTCTTTGGTAAAAAGAATATCTCCTTCTTTTAAATTTTGATTCACAGCGTAGTAAATATTCTCGGAGACAAAATAATCGGGAAATAAATCTATTTCGTGGTTTACAATGTCGGAGGTACGTATAAAGGCGTAGTCGGTATCGGTTTTGTTTATGTAAACATCGTAATTATTACTGCCAACTTCATTTCCTTTTTTAATGTTGG
>JBKECI010000012.1:0-4786 GCA_047974405.1 Paludibacteraceae bacterium
ACAAACCAATTGGCACCGATGTGCGCAACATCCATTTCCAACACTTTTTCCAACCTTTCACGGGCTTCGCTTATTTTTCCCAAGCCCAAATTCCCAAGCCCTATTACATAGTGGCAGTGGATTTGGTTTAGCTTGTTCAGGTCATCGTCCCAGATAGCCAAATCGGGTAGCGAAACGGCAAAATAATCTATCTCGCACTCATCATTCATATGTTCCTGACCGTGACGAACCAACGCCTGAAATCTCTCTGCAGCCCTCTTTTCATCGCCAAGCAGTTTCCAAGCCATACCTTGGTAGTAAATCTTATCGGGACTCTGATCGTTGTAGAAGAATGCCTGTTGTGGCTCTTGGAGACCCTCGGTAGCTTTCCCCAGCCATATCGTGGCATTTTCCTTCTCGTTGAGTTCCAAGTACGCCAATCCTTTATAATATTCAATATCGTTTTCGGCAATGGTGGAGAGTTTTCCTTCACCAAGATTGAGCGGATAATTGTCTGTTTCTTTCAAAAAAGCAAGAGCCTCTGAGTGTTTTCCTTGTCTGATTGCCTCTTCTGCCAACGCCATCCGGTTCAAAACAAACTGACCGACTATTTTCCCTTCGCCCCCCTCCCAAGGGTGAAAACGGCGAGAGCGAATCAGAGCGTCGGCTGCTTCGTAATTGCCAACCAAATTGTTAAGAGTAATTCTTTCAATGCAAAGGTCATCTCTTAGTTCAACTATATCTTTGTACATCTCATAAGTCAATAATCTTTCGGCAGGCGACACATTAAATTTTTCATAAAGCCGATCCAATTCCATAAAAATTCTGGAATCGGTTTTGTCCAAATCAAAAGCTTTCTCGAGAAGGTCCTTTGCCTCCATTTTTTTATCTGATTTGTTGTAATATGCCAGTGCCAAGTTTCGTAACGCCGTAGGGAACGAATCGTCCTGCTCGATTGATTTTTCCCAGCAATCAATAGCGTCTTTGTATTGACGATTGGCGTACCGGAAATTTCCCAAATAATAATATGCCTTTGCCGACTGTGAATTGCACTTTATTGCGGACTCCAATATCTGTACTTCTTCTATTCTACTTGGGAAACACCAACCGGGGCTCATCAGTTCAGCTTTCTCGTAGCAGAATTTTGCCTGTATCAAATCATCTTTCAGAGAGTAGAGATAGCCTAAAAAATAGTGCAATATCGGATACGGGCTTTCTTTTACAATCTCAAGAAAACGGAGCGCCTCATCGTACAATCCGGCATTCAGAAAATCGGTGGCGTATTCCAGATATGTATGTATGTTCGATTTCAACAATTGTTGCAGTTCGTTCAATATTGCCACGTTGCTCGTCAGCAGATATTTCTCGAATATTACTCCGATATTAAACGGGTCTATCGATATAGATTCTTCCACCACCCTTAAAGCTTCGGTTTTTCTGCCAAGTTTTCTCAGTATGGATGTTTTTAACTGTCGGGACTTGTGATTGTGCCAATTGCGAATCAATGATTTTTCGATATGTTCAAGAGCCACGTCAAAGTTACTTTCAATACAATCGAGCTGAGCAATCGAGAAATACGCCGCGTCTTGCCAACTGCCACTCCAAGTCGCTTTGTAAAAAGCATCGTAAGCCTCTTGGTTTTTGTGCTGATATTTGAGAGAGCATCCCAGATTGTAGTAAGGCTCGCTGTCGTATGGGTTGGGGTTGTGGCGGCTAATGCTTTCAACAGCTTTCTCAAAATACGATTGCGAAACGGCAAACCGCCCCCTCCTCAAATAGTACAAGCCCAAAGCATTGTTGCTGCGGATGTCGTTTTCATCCCTTTTTAACGCTTCTTCGTAATAATCCACCGGATTGTACGTAGCGTGGCGGTACTGTTCCAAATGCAATCCTGACAAGTACAACTCCTCGATAGTATCGATTTCATCAACTTTCAATATTGCTTTTGCCGGTTTTGGGATTTCGGTTTCAGGTTCTTTTTGTGTGCTGTACGAGAGCAACTGTTTATTGTTTTTGTCCCAAACACTCAAAATCAAATTTTCTTTTTGGGGGTGTTCAAACTTAAATTGAACCGGATTTTCAGGTAATATTGTACATATTCTCTCAAAGCGGGTTTCGCCGGACAAATTGCTTGCTAAGATTCGAATATCGTCAAATTTGGATGTGGTATATACAATGACATTAGCAACCTCGTTTTCGATAAAAAAATTGAGTAAGACATCTTTCGATGCGTTTTTCACATAATCGATCTCGGAGTATGGCATAAAATATTGGCTCCAAGTCCTTTCTTCATAAGGGTGCAACCAGCTGAAATCCGGCTGGTTGTCGGTAAACACCCCTGTCATCAGTTCGATATAAGGTCCGTCTTCATCGGTCAAGTTTCTGTCCCAAGCTTGCCCAAAATCGCCGTGTCCCCAGGTCCATTGTTTTTTGCCGGGCGAGATGTGGTGGTCGGCTACGTGCAGTAAGCCCGCTTTTTTATTTTCTTCGTATCCTCCCACAAAATTGTATTTAGACGATACCGCCATATAAGACGTAGGCACCGGAATGTTTCTGTATCTCGAAATATCGACTCCGGCAGAATAGTCTTGCTTGTAATAAACGCCCGTCGCTATGGGAAAAGTAGAGACATCGCGCTTGCCGTGGTCGAAGACGGCGTGTACGTCGGGCGGAAAAACCGACCTGTAATCGTCGTGAACAACCACAGCCGGATTTGCCCACCAAAGAAAAGTTTGCGGAAAATTTGTGCGGTTGTACAACTTAACCTTTATCTCCAAATACGCTTTGTCCGGATAAAGCGTAAAACCCTGCATTCCTTTTGTTCTGAACATTCTCTCCACTTCGTTGCACCATACCGTAACGCTTCCGTCTTCGTTGTGTTCGATAATCGTTTCTGTTGGTAAAAATGTGCTGGGGCGGTGGTGCTGGGGCCAGTTAAACTCTATCCCGCCGGAAATCCACGGTCCGGTAAGTCCAACCAAAGCAGGCTTGACTACCTGATTGTAGTAAACAAAATGGCGTTTTTTTATTTTGTCGTAAGCCATCTGAACTCTCCCGCCGAGCTGGGGGAGTATCATAATTTTTAAATAAATATTTTCGATGAATACAGCTTCATAAGCTTTATCTGTTTTTTCGTCTTTAATTTTTTCGATAACGGGATAGGGATATACTACTCCTGAACTACCCTGATACACCCTTTTTTCAAGAAACATCGGATTCTTTTCTTCTTCGCCGGTTTCGTAAGTCGGTAGCAAAATGGTTTCTTTCCACCCCTTTGCTACACCCGGTTCATCAACTGTGGAGCGTATCAGGTACTTTGTTGTTTCAGTCATAATTTGCTATAATTTAGTCTTTTTTACTATCTTTGATTAATTTCCAATAAGGCTACTCGATGATTTCTTTTTCAATCTGCTCCAATGTTTTTCCTTTTGTCTCGGGTAAATATTTTTTCACAAATAAAAAACCTCCGAGACATATCAATCCGTACAGCCAAAATGTACCATACGAGCCAAGCCCTTTGTTTAATAAGGGAAACGAATAAGTCAGGACAAAGCAGGCGCTCCACAACGCGAATGTGGAAACAGCCATCGCTTTTGCTCTCACCCGGTTGGGAAACAACTCCGATATAACTACCCAAGTGATTGGCGCCAAAGTCATTGCATAGCAGGCAATAGCCAAAACAACCAGAATCAACATCCCCGCTCCGGTCGCTTGAAAATAGTATCCGAGACCAAGCACGGCATAGATGGCGGTTAATCCGACGGTACCTGTAATCATCAATGATTTTCTTCCCAGTCTATCAACGGTGTACATCCCCACAAAGGTAAATACCACATTTACCACTCCGGTAATCACAATATTGAACAGCATATCCGAAACATTGTACCCGGCAGACGAAAATATTTCTTGCGCATAGTTGAAAATAACGTTGATGCCACACCATTGCTGGAGTACGGCAACCACAATTCCGATAATGGTAATTTTTGCCATCTTCCCCCGAAACAATGAGCCAAGACTTGTGTTGCCATCGTTTTTGATGCTTGCCGCCGAGAGAATTTCGCCAACTTGCCGTGTCGCGTATTCTTTTCCTCCCAATCGGGCAAAAACAGTCAAAGCCTTTTCAGACTTATTGTTGATGATCATCCAGCGCGGACTCTCCGGAATAAAAAATGCAAATAAAAAATAGAAGAAAGCCGGGACAGCACACATCCAAAACATCCATCTCCATCCCGTCTGAACATTCCAGGATGTTAAAAAATCTTCGGCAGGGATAATGGGTTTAGAAATAAGCCAATTTACAATTTGGGCTGATAAAATGCCCAAAACAATCGTTAGTTGGTTGATAGAAACAAATTTCCCGCGTACCGATGCCGGAGATATTTCCGATATATACATAGGCGAAACCGTGGACGCAATACCTATGGCAACGCCACCGAAAATCCGATACAAAATAAGTATGGATATTGTACCTGAAAATCCTGTCCCAATAGAAGCGGCAATAAATATCAACGAAGATATCAGCATCAACGGTTTTCTGCCGTACCTGTCGGCAAGCGAACCGGATATGGTAACTCCGATAAGACAACCGAGTATCGCGCTCCCCATTACCCAGCCTTGAACGTGTGCAAGACCGCCGATGTGGAAATAGGCTTCGTAAAAAGGTTTTGCTCCCCCAACGACTACCCAGTCGTAGCCAAAGAGAAAACCACCCAACGCAGCTGTTAAAGAGATTAGAAGCAGATAGGTGTGGCTGATTGGAGACGTTGATGTGTTTTTCATAAAATATAATTTAAAAGTTGCAGTCCAG
>JBKECI010000013.1:0-17486 GCA_047974405.1 Paludibacteraceae bacterium
GACGAAACACCAACAAATATTCCTGCGGAGGAGCAACGTTGGTATTCTCCAATCGTTACCAAACTTGCCAAAGAGGGTGGTGTTTCCAATCAAGAATTAGAACAAATACAAGGCACCGGATATTTGGGAAGGTTAAGCAAAAAAGATTTGAAAACCTATATCGAACAAAGGGGAAAACAGCCAGAAGACAAAAAACTTCGCCCGAGCGAAAAACCTATCCAAGATCTATTGAAACAAAACTTGATTATTGAGACCTCGCAAGAAAATATTTTGGAAAAAGATATGGATGCTGTTGGCAAAATAATTGCAGACAGAATGGTTGCCTCCCGTAAAACATCGGCTCACGTTACTACTGTAATCGAAGCGGATGTTACCAAACTAGTAAACTGGAGAACAAAAAATAAAGAAAGTTTCAAAAAACAAGAAGGAATCAATCTCACTTATTTGCCTGCCATCGTCGAAGCTGCGGCAAAAGCCTTAAAAGAGTTTCCAAAACTGAATGCCTCGATAGAGGGATATAAATACTTACTTAAAAAAAATATTAATATAGGTGTTGCCGTAGCCTTAGAAGATGAAAACCTGGTAGTACCCGTCATTCACAATGCAGATAAACTGAACATTGCCGGTATTGCCCATTCCATAGACCAACTCTCGCGAAAAGCCCGCTCCAATAAGTTGGCAATGTCTGAGATAGAAAATGGCACATTTACGATAACCAATTTCGGCACATTTAAAAACATCTTTGCCACGCCCATTATCAATCAGCCCGAAGTAGCTATACTCGGTGTAGGTTATATCGAAAAAAAACCTGCCGTGATGGAAACTCCCGAAGGAGACGTTATAGCCATTCGCCATAAGATGTATTTGTCGCTCTCATACGATCACCGCCTTATTAATGGAGCAGTAGGAGGAGCTTTTCTTTTGCGCATTGCCGATTATCTCGAAAACCGGTCTGAAATTTAATCTTTTTCACATATAAAATAGGTATGATTAGCAAATCATACAGAGTTATGATTAATTTGACATGCAAGTTTTCAACAGACAACTAAAAAATAAATTTTAATTAGATGAAAAAATACGATATAATCAATACCGAAAAAGAAATTCTAAAAGAATGGTACTCGCTTATGACACTCGGACGCGCCATTGACGAGAAAGCCCCCGTTTATTTAATTCAATCGCTCGGATGGTCTTATCACGCCCCTTATGCCGGACATGACGGCATTCAGTTGGCAATAGGACAGGTTTTTCAGAAAGAAAAAGATTTTCTGTTTCCATATTATCGAGATATGCTCACGGTATTGTCTGCCGGTATGAGCGCCGAAGAAATTATTATGAACGGACTGTCAAAGGCTGGAGATTTATCGAGCGGAGGACGCCATATGTCCAATCACTTTGCAAAACCCGAATGGCATATCGAAACCGTATCTTCGGCTACAGGTTCGCAAGATGTGCATGCGGTAGGGGTAGCCCGAGCCATATCATATTACAAGAGTGGTGGTGTGGCCATTACCTGTCATGGAGAGGCAAGTACTTCAGAAGGCTATGTGTACGAGGCTATTAACGGCGCCAGCAACGAGAGACTACCCGTAATATTTGTTATCCAAGACAATGGATACGGAATATCGGTACCCAAAAAAGACCAAACAGCCAACCGTAAAGTGGCAGACAATTTTACAGGATTCAAAAATTTAAAAATCATTCATTGCAACGGAAAGGATGTATTCAACTCAATGAATGCAATGACAGAGGCAAGAGAATATGCCGTACAAAATCAGAATCCGGTCATTGTTCATGCCAATTGTGTGAGGATAGGTTCACATTCAAACTCAGACAAGCATACCCTCTACAGGGACGAAAACGAACTCAAATACACAAAGCAGGCCGATCCGTTGCAAAAATTCAGAAGAATGCTGCTACGATACAACCGGTTTACCGAATCGGAATTGCAAGCCATTGAAGAAGAGTCAAAAAAGACGCTCAATGCCGCTCATAAAAAAGTGATTGCAATGCCCGACCCCGATCCAAAGAGCATATACGATTTTGTGTTGCCCGACCCATATGTCTCGGAAAAATACAAAGAGGGATTACACAGCGAAGAGGGGGAGAAAAAAAATATAGTTACAGCTATAAACGAAACTCTCAAAGCCGAATTTAGAAAAAATCCCGATACATTTTTGTGGGGACAAGATGTAGCAAACAGAGACAAAGGGGGAGTATTTAATGTAACCAAAGGAATGCAGCAGGAATTTGGAGCAAAACGAGTTTTTAATGCTCCCATTGCAGAAGAATACATTGTAGGTACAGCAAATGGAATGAGCCGTTTCGACCAAAAAATAAGAGTTGTGATAGAAGGAGCCGAATTTGCAGATTACTTTTGGCCCGCTATGAATCAATATGTGGAATGTACACATGAATATTGGCGGAGCAATGGAAGATTTTCGCCCAATATCACTCTCAGGCTGGCTTCGGGAGGTTACATTGGGGGGGGGCTATATCATTCGCAAAATATTGAAGCAACTCTTACTACCCTGCCGGGGGCGAGAATTGTGTACCCCTCCTTTGCCGACGATGCCGCCGGGCTGCTCCGTACCAGCTTACAATCCAAAGGATTAACCGTGTTTTTAGAGCCTAAAGCATTGTATAACGCAACCGAAACGGCAACCGTAGTTCCCGATGACTTTGAAGTACCTTTTGGTAAAGCAAAAACACACCGGACGGGTGACGATTTGACCATTATTACGTATGGAAATACTACATTGTTTTGTATTCAAGCCGCCGATAAACTCAAGAATGAACAAAACGCATCTATAGAGGTAATAGACCTACGCTCTTTGGTGCCATTAGACAAAGATATGATATTCGACTCTGTCAAAAAAACAGGGAAACTCCTTGTTGTTCACGAAGATAAAGTGTTCTCGGGATTTGGGGCGGAGATTGCGGCAATGGTCGGTAGCGAATTGTTTCAGTACCTTGACGCACCCGTCAAAAGGGTTGGGTCTCCTTTTACTCCCGTTGGATTCCATCGGTTACTCGAATCTGCCATCCTGCCAAGTGCACAGAAAATTTATGAGGCGGCAAAAAAACTGATAGCATTTTAAAAAAATATACAAATATAGATTTCAAAGTTTATTATCTTAACAAAATTACATGAAAAAGATAGGATTATTCTACAGCAAAGATACGGTAAAAACATCGCAGATAGCAAAGAAAATATTAGTAGAGTTTGAAGAAAACGAGATAGAGCAAGTTCCATTGGAAGATGCACGAGGCAAAGACTTTGAACGATTCGACAATCTTATTTTTGGTACCTCCACATGGTTTGACGGCGAACTGCCCAATGCTTGGGATGAGTTACTCCCCGAAATAGAAACATTGACTCTCAGTAACAAAAAAATTGCAATTTATGGTTTGGGCGATCAAAGAAATTATCCTGAAAACTTTGTGGACGGTATCGGATTGCTTGCCCATATCTTTGAAAAACTTGGAGCGGAAATTATTGGGTTTACCTCCATCGAAAGGTATCAATTTGAAAAATCTGCGGCCGTCAGAGGGGATCAATTTTGCGGATTGGCTGTTGATTTTGAAAATCAGAATAAACTAACAACGCAGCGAGTCAAAGATTGGAGCAAACAACTGAAAGAGGAATTTTACTAATAAATAATTTTGAATATCTGATATTAACATATTAATTGTTTGGTGTTTGTCGGCACCAATAGAGATAATGAAACATTATATTGTCAGAACGACAACAATAAACCTCTTAAGTCTATCAAAGATTTTTTTATAAATATTAGATTGTCAAATTTATTGTTTTTTATGTTTCAATATCTTGTTTCGTGGTTTTTTAAATAATAAGTATAAATTCAAACAACCCTCCATCTTACTCGCCACCTGCCGTTTTCGTAATCGTGTGAGAGTATTTTGAATATCCCTATTTCGGAAGTGTTTTTTACATGCTGTCCTATGCAGGCACAAGCATCGTAGTCGCCAATCCTGATGATACGGAGTGTTTCCGAAGCTTCGGAAGATAGTTTCGATAAATCAACAATCTTACGAGCTTCGTCTTTTGTCATAAATTCCTCACATACAGACAAATGCCTATTTATTATTTCATTTACCTTTTGTTCAACGGCCATAACTTGTTCTTCTGTAGGCATTTGAGATAAAAAATAGTCGCATTTTGATTTTTTTCGTTCGATGTGTGCATTCATCGAACGGCTGCAACCAAACATCCTCACCATAGTCTGGTTCAAAATGTGTTCTGTGGTGTGCATCGGCTCGTTATACTCTTTTTTTGTTTCGTTGAGTTCCATAGTTAATTTATTACCTTTGTTTCGCAAACAAAATTATTGTAAATTTATCTTATTTGCAAAACCAAATAATATCAGAGAAAGTTTGTTTGTTTTTCTCAAATGAAAATTGATAAAGATTTTCCCTGTTGAAATATTGAATATAATTTTCGATAATTGGCTTTAATTCAGATAACTCTGAGCGTAATCTCCAGTGGTTTCCATCCGAGCTATACAAAACTACAAACAGCCTGTTTGCCAAATGAAATCTGCTTTCGTTGCTTTGTTGTGCATAGAGCCATTGAATTAACTCTTTTGGATTTTCTTTGGCATAGCGAATATCTTTCTCAAACCCGCGAGGAAAAACAGTCGTTTTATGGTCAAATGAAATGCTCTGAATAGTAAAATCCACTAACTTATCGTATTTGTTAAAGTTGGTTTTTACTCCTTGCTGCGATGCAAAAATCATTTCTACTCCTAGTGCCGACATTGCATTGTACCACCGGTGAATGGCATAATTATCAAATTCTCCCGTCTTTGACTTTGATTTCAGAGTAGCGAGCAATTTGTCATAAGTGGGATAATTGTAAATAAAGTTAGATTCTTTATCCCATTCGTCCGATTGCTTTCTGCCCCAGGCAGGCATTCGGGGTATTTTTTTCAATTCAGATTCTATGTAAGATAATTCCACTGCGTAGTAGGCAAAGTTTGATGAAGTTCCGTTTACTGCTTACACATTGCTTTATTGCTTTTTTAACACAAAGGCACTGCGGGCGGGTATATACAGTTTAAGCCACTCTTTACCAAAAGTCCCTTCTTCAGATGGCAGGGTAAAGTGTTCGATACTCTCGTCAATCAACCCATTTCCATCAAATGCTGTATTGTCCGTATTCAGCACTATTTTATAGCTACCTGCAATAGTTAAAATACCATAATCTGTAAATGATTTTTGTCCGTTAAAATTAAATACAAAAATTAAATCTTCCCGTTGGTAAGCCAATACTTGATCTCCCTCTTTGTCCCAGAGTTGATAAATAGGAGTTTCGTTGAAATTAGGGACAGATTTTATCAATTCTATCATTTGTTGGTCAAACTTTCCCAACCCTTGATATATATAGTTGGGGTTATCGACCAACTCCCATTGGCGACGGGCGTATTTGTGCGACCAACCGTTACCTTCTCTCGGAAAATCGATCCATTCGGGATGTCCAAACTCATTACCCATAAAATTGAGATATCCGCCGTTGATAGTCGAAACTGTTATCAGCCGAATCATTTTGTGTAGAGCAATTCCTCTTTCTACTGCGAAAGTAGCGTCTCCTCGCTGCATATGCCAGTACATTTCCGAGTCTATCAGTCTGAATATTATTGTTTTGTCTCCGACCAATGCTTGATCATGGCTTTCGGCATAGCTTATGGTTTTTTCACCCACCCGTCGGTTGGTAAGTTCCCAATAGATATGCCCTACTTTCCACTCTTCGTCTTTTTCTTCTTTGATGTATTTTATCCAAAAATCGGGGATTCCCATAGCCATTCTGTAATCAAAACCGATACCGCCATCGTTTATTTTTGCAGCAAGTCCCGGCATACCGCTCACCTCTTCGGCAACGGTAACAGCATTGCTATTAACCTGATGTATAAGTTTGTTGGCTAAAGTCAAGTAGCAAATAGCGTCTCCATCTTGGTTGAGGTTGTAGTAAGATTCGTATCCGTCAAAATCTTCTCCCAATCCATGACTGCGGTACAGCATAGAGGTAACTCCGTCAAAGCGAAAACCGTCAAATCTGTATTCGTCTAACCAAAATTTGCAGTTGGAAAGCAAGAAGTGTAGTACTTCCGGTTTGCTGTAGTCAAAAATAAGCGAATCCCAAGCTGGATGTTCTCTGCGATTTCCTCCGTGAAAATATTGATAGGGGGTGCCGTCAAATCGTCCCAGCCCTTCCACCTCATTTTTTACGGCATGAGAGTGTACTATGTCCATAATTACGGTAATGCCCATTTCATGAGCTTGGTCTATCAGACGTTTTAGCTCTTCGGGGGTGCCAAAGCGTGAAGATGCGGCAAAAAAACTAGAAACATGGTATCCAAACGAGCCGTAATAGGGATGTTCCTGTATTGCCATAATTTGTATGCAATTGTATCCAGCTCTTGCTATGCGAGGGAGTACAGAGCGACGGAATTCGTCGTAGGTAGAGATTTTTTCTTCGTTGCTTGACATCCCTATGTGACATTCGTAAATCAACAAAGGTTTGGTGTCGGGTACAAAACGTTTGATTTTAAAACTGTATTTGTTCTCAGGTTCCCAGACTTGCGCACTGAATATTTTGGTGTTTTCGTCTTGTATCACGCGTCTACTCCATGCCGGAATACGTTCTCCACTGCCTCCTTGCCATTCTACGATGAGCTTGTACAGTTGTTCGTGTTGGATTGCATCCTCTGGAAGATGCAATTCCCATACCCCCTCTCCTACCGGTTTTAGTTTGTATGTTTCCGATTTGCTCCAGTGGTTAAAGTCTCCTATCATATATATGGCGGTGGCATTGGGAGCCCACTCTCTGAAAACCCAACCGTTGGGATATTTGTGCAGTCCGAAGTATAGGTAGCCGGATGCGAACTCGGATAGGTTTCTGTGCTTTCCGATTAAGCGTTTTTCCATCGCAATATGATAATCGTATCTGCCTTGGATGGCGTTAGAGTAGGGTTCTAACCAAGGGTCTGATTTGATGAGCGGTAAAATGATAGAGTTTTTCATAGATGCTTGATGTTTTTTTTTATGAATAACCTAAATATCTATTTTTTTTATAATCGATGGGGCAAACGATTGTTTTGCTCTTCGTTCAATGCGTAGTTCAGAAAAGATACAAACGGGTATCCAACCTTGCCAAGTTCGGAAATATGATTTACAAGTGTGGTTTGTTTAAGTTCAATGGAAGTCAAGGGGCAACTTACAAGAAAACTTTTGTATCTTAACAAATCGGCTTGTGGAAAGTCTGCCGGAAAGCCTGCTGGAGTTTTTTTCAATTTCCCTTCTTCATCCAATTCAGGAAATAGTCTTTTGAATTGGGTATTTTGAATGATGGAACAAAACTCGTCAATATTGTCAAATATTGATTGGCGGAGCATTTTCAACTCGTTGGGATAAGGCATCCATACTCCACAGCCAAAAAAACTTTGTTCAGGATCAAGGTGTAGATAATATCCGCCAAATCTACTCTTTTTTCCGCCATAAGCAATGTATATGCCGAAGTTTGTTTTATAAGGCGTTTTATCGTGCGAAAATCTTATATCTCTGTAAATCCTGAATATACATTCTTTTGCATTTATGTTTTTAATACTGCTGTCAAATGTCGATATTTCTGTAATAAGCCGGTTGCCTAACAGTTCAAATTCCTTTGTTGCTGCTTCGTATCGGCTTTTGTTTGCCGAGAACCAATCTCGATTGTTGTTTTGTTTTAAATCTGACAGGAATTGGAGTATAGATTTTACCATATCTAAAATTAAGCAGGATTTTTCTACAAATATAATCTTTTTTTGTAAAAAGAATGTAACATAGCCTCTTTTTTTGTACATTTTAGTTCAACAAATATATTTTCTGTATTTTTGCAATTTATTTGTTTTATATATTGGCATCATTATCAGTAAAAATTAAGAATGAAAGAGACTATTCAAAAATTGTTAGACACGATAACCGAATTGAACGCTAAATCTTTAGAAGAAGTTGAAACTTTGCGTATTCGGTATTTAAGTAAAAAGGGGGAAATATCTCTGCTTTTTGACGACTTTAGAAACGTTTCGAATGAGCAGAAACGTGAAATAGGGCAGTTGCTTAACACTTTAAAAAATGCAGCACAAGAAAAAATCAATTCACTTAAAGAGAGTCTTTCAGATACAAGCGTCTTGGGTCAAAAAAGTGATTTGACACGTACGGCAGAGCCTCTATCATTGGGTACCAGACATCCGCTTTCTATTGTAAAACAGGAGATTGCCGATATTTTTGCCCGCATTGGCTTTACGATAGCCGAAGGTCCCGAAATAGAAGATGATTGGCACGTGTTTAGTGCTTTGAATTTCCCGCCGGAACATCCTGCCCGAGATATGCAAGACACTTTCTTTATTGAAAAAAATCCCGATGTTCTGTTGCGCACCCATACCTCTTCGGTACAGATACGCGTAATGAAATCACAAAAGCCCCCTATCCGGATGATTTTTCCAGGACGCGTATATCGCAATGAAGCCATTTCGTATCGCGCCCACTGCTTTTTTCACCAAGTAGAGGGGCTGTATATCGACAGAGAGGTCTCTTTTGCCGATTTGAAGCAGGCTTTGATGTATTTTGCCAAAGAAATGTTTGGCGACGACACGCAGATACGTTTACGTCCTTCTTACTTCCCGTTTACGGAGCCGAGCGCCGAGATGGATATCTCCTGCAATATTTGCGGTGGAAAGGGATGTCCGTTTTGTAAGCATACGGGTTGGGTAGAAATACTCGGATGTGGAATGGTGGACCCCCAGGTGCTTGAAAATTGTGGAATAGACAGCAAGATATATTCAGGATATGCGTTTGGAATGGGTATTGAACGTATTACTAATCTTAAATATCAAGTAAAAGATTTGCGGATGTTTTCAGAAAACGATATAAGATTTTTGGAAGAGTTTAAAAGTGCATATTGATTTCTTTTTTGCTTTTGAAAAAACATACATATATTTGTGTTCGAGAATAATAATCCTCTAATATTTAATATGTTTAACTATGAAAAATTTAGTACTCATAATTGCATTGTCTGTAGGAGGAGTTACAACCCTTTGTGCGCAAGATACCATCGTGTTTAAAAACTCTGATCATAAGGTAGTTAAGATAAGTCAGATAAAATCGAATGAGTTGGTTTGCAAAGATTATCTGAATTTGGATGGGCCGGATTATATTTACGAGCTTTCCCATATCAGAGAGATACACTTTCAAAATGGTCTTGTTCAAACATATGAGATTAAAGACACAGACAGCGATGAAATAGAGTATATTAACGATATTGCGGTAAAAAAGCAGCGTGGGAGCCAAGGCGAATATCAAAACAAACTTTCCGAGACTCTACCTCTATTCCAAAACTACAGCGAAAAAAGAGACTATTACAAAAACACTCCGTATATCAGCCAGTATAGCGACCCTTATAGCCCTTGGGTAGCAGGAATTGCTTCGTACTTTTTACCGGGGTTGGGACAAATGGTTAGTGGTGAAACAGGGCGGGGATTTGCTTTTATGGGAGGTGTGGCAACCAGCTATTTGGTGATGTTTGTCGGAGTAGCTTCTATAGGAGACGATTATTATTACGACGGCTATTACCATAATGGCAGTTCAAATTCTACGCTTGCGCCGGTATTGATTCTTGCAGGGCTGTTCAGTGCCGCTGGTATCAGTATTTGGTCTATTTTTGATGCCGTAAAAGTAGCAAAAGTAAACAATCTATATGCAAGAGACTTAAGAAGACAGAACAATGTGAGTGTGAAAGTATCTCCGTATATCAACGCCGGCAAACAAACACTATCATTGAGCAATACTTTCTCTGCAGGACTATCGTTGCAGGTAAATTTTTGACAATATCCCTAAAAATAAAACAAAAGGCATTGACAGGTTTGAAAATCAATGCCTTTTTTATGTGTCCGAAATTTATATGTCGGTAAAAAGTGAATTCAGTCGATTTATACTTGCGAGTTGGTATTTTTGGGTACATAATTAAACACCCAATATCTTTGTAATGCATAGTTGCCTAACGAAACCATTGCATATACAAATAGCAACCAAACTTTATAGTCGATAACGGGAAAATGTGTTGCCAAGAAGTGAACCCCCGTAGCTTTGAAGAAGATACTCTGAATAACTACCAGCACAAATCGTCCAAATTGTGAATATGCCCCATGTTTATAGGTATTTCCTTTTATTTTGAAAGCCCAAGTCTTATTGAGGGTAAAGTTGATTAAAGCTCCTATTGTTTCGCCTATACCTACGGCAACAAGAGATTGATAATAAGAAATATCGTGAGCGTGCAAAAGATGGAAAAGAAATATTTCCCGAATAAAAACCGTTACCATATAGCTTACCACTCCTCCGGTAAAGGCAGATATTTGGACTTTGGTAAAGATTTTGACTTTTTGAAACAGAGAAGACATAGCGGCTTATGATTTTATTTCAATCTTTTTTGCCTTGCTTTCTTCTTTATCTTTCAGGTCTGCTATATGCAGGAGTTTTATGGTGTCATTTATGTTAAAGGTAAAGAGAGCGACAGATGCCAGGGTCGCCGTATAGTTTAATGAGCCCGGCACCAATACTTCCAAAACGATAAGCGCTCCAATAAGGACACGAACTTCGGTAGGACCGAAAATCCCGGAATCTATCGAGTAGTTTCCTGTAATTTTATAGCGGTGTATGGCAAGGATCATTGACCATCCGTAGAAAACAATAAAACCGTATGCTGCCAGAACCCATAAATCTTTCATATATATAAGGATTCCTATACCTATGGTAATTGTCCCCAACCAGTCTGTAATTATATCTAAGGTAAAGCCAAACCATTTTCTCGGTTTGTCTTTGTAGTAAGCCAAGCGGCCATCTAATGAATCGCCAAGCCAGTTGATAAACAGCCCTATAATGGATAAGTAAAGAAAATGGATGCCTAAATATTTTGCGAGTACAAAACTTAATCCAGTGATGAAATTTCCTAAATACCCCAACCCGGTAAGCATATTTGAAGTTACCCATCGGGGTATAACAGTAACAAGATATTCCAATGCTTTTTGTTCTCTCTTTTTAAGAATATTGGTGCGCTCTCTATCCTGAAATAGATTTTTGCTACTATTATTTTTCATTCTTATATAATTGAAATGAATACAAAAATAGTTTATTTTACGGAGAAAAACAAAAAAATAATATTATATTAGACATTATACAGATTGGTTTGTTATGATTTTATTATTAGTAAAATATTATAATTTTCCTTATCCCTTTCCTATAAAATAGATTGTTTCAATCCCCCTTACCCACTTCGTGAAGGGGGAATTTCTCAAACCGCCTTTGTCAAAAGGGGATTTAGGGAAATTGAAATTTGTAACTGTCATTTTCAGTTCCCCCATAGGAAAAAGATGTGTCGATTTAAATTTCTGAGAAACAGGTGTATCTCATTCTAATTTTTGTAATCTCTATTATATTTGCGTTATGCTACATACCAAATTTAATTATTGTTGGATTTAGACTGTTGCAAACCATCTAAAAAAATCGATTTGTAAATCAGTGTTTTCTCCTCCTCAAATATAAGAACATGTTTCATACTACCTCAAATAAAAGAATAAACCGATTGGTTTTAACCGTTTTTATTGATCAGTTCCAACGAGTTTTTTTTCAAAATTTGAATATTTTTACCCCTGACTTTAATAATACCATCTTTATCAAACTCGGTCAGTACACGACTTACGCTTTCGCGCGTAGCATCTACCAAGTCTCCAATTTCAGCTTGTGATATAGGGCAGGAAAATTCATCTGCGTCAAAAATATTATCCGAGAAGTCGAGCAAAACACCGGCTATGTTTCCTCTCGATTGCTTTTGAGTGCGGTTGGCACATTTTCTGAAAGACTCCAATTCATACTGACACAAATCAACAATAATTTCAAAAGCAAATTTATCGTTGTTTCTCAAAAGCTTTTTAAATATGTTGACATCGATAAAACAGACTTCAGCTTCGGAAATGGCAGTTACGCTATATTGGTTTATTTTTTCGGCAAAAGTTGTGGGAAGTCCCAAAAATGTAGGAGCTTTTTTGAGTTTTACGATTTGCTCGTGTGTGGGTCCGGTAATGTGTACCTTTACCAGCCCTGTTTTGAGAAAAGCTACGTTAGTCGAAAAATTTCCCTGTTTGATAATACCATCCCCTTTCTTAAAAGAGACACCGATATGATTCGCATTTAGCTCTTCTAAGCTGCTGTGGCTAAGGCTGTTAATTACCCTTGAATTAAACGGACATTGTTTGCAGTCATGGTTCATAACGCAAAAATAAGCATTGTGATTTAAATCACAAAATAAGTTGCCATTTTACACATGAAAATTGCTCGTAATACACTGTACAACATGTACTTTTGTGTAAAAACTTTTTAATTCAAAATTAATAAAAATTATGGCAATCAACGATGACACAACAATAGTCCAATTGCAAAAACAAATTGACGAATTACAAAAAAGACTACAGCAGTTCGAAAACAATCGTAAAGACCAATTGTCTATTGCCGTAATTTCGGGCGATATGGACAAAATTATGGCTACGATGATTGTTTCGTTGGCAGCCGCTTCGATGGATACGCAGGTGAGATTATTTTTCTCTTTCTGGGCTTTGGGGGCATTGCGCGACCCAAAGAAATATACCAAGGGGAAAAATTTTATATCAAAAATATTTGGCGTAATGCTCCCCAAAGGTCGTAACAAGCTGAAACTTTCTAAATTTAACATGGCGGGTATGGGACCCGCAATGATGAAAGGACTGATGAAAAAGCAACATGTACTCTCGCTTGACGAAATGTTTAAGCAAGCCGGTGAACTCGGCATAGAAATTACCGTATGTGAGATGACAATGAATCTGATGGGATTTAAAAAAGAGGAAATCATTGATTATCCGCATTTACGCTATGCGGGAGCAGGTACGTTCATTGCAGACAGTGGCGAAAGCGCTATGCAATGGATGATATAAAATACTTTTATCAAAAAAAAAACTGACTTAGATAAAGACAAACTATTGAAACAAAAAAATAATATTAAAATTATGACAACAGAAGAATTGAAAAATGCGATAGTAGCCAAATCGGTTGATGCACGCGGAACAGCCTGTCCCGGACCACTCTTGGAGGCCAAAAAAGCCATCGGAACGATAGCAACAGGCGATATCATGGAAGTGCTTTCGGCAGACGAAGGCACAAAGATAGACATACCTAAATGGTGTAACAAACAAGGACACGAATATCTTGGAGCCGTAGAAGAAAACGGATATTTCAAAGTTTATCTAAAAAAAACTAGTTGACTTTTAATCGCTTTAGAATATCTAATTCTTAAATCGTCAAATGTCATTTCGGGCAGGATAGATTTTCTATACCGCTCGGAATGATATAGATAAAGAAACTGTTTTATACCGAAATTGATATACATATGGCTATTGCTAAAAAGACGGCAAAAATTTTGGTGTTTTCCACCGAAAAAATTTCAGACCCCGCCATTGATATGGCCGGTTTGTTGAAGTTACACTATCCGCCAACCGTTTATACCATCGCCGTTCCCTGCTCAAGCGGAATTAAGTCCAAATGGATTTTGCACGCTTACGAAAAGGGTTTTGACGGCGTATTTATTGCCGCCGACGGAAGTGATTGTGTTTACGGAGAGAGCTGTACCGAGAAAACCGGAAAGATTGTTTCCAAAACCCACGAATTGATGAAATTAAAGGAAATAGACCCTGCCCGCTTACGTATGGCTGCAATTTGCTCTGTTTGCAGCGAATCTTTTGTGAAACAAGTAAGAAGTTTCAACGAGTATTTACTCAGAACATTACATCCCGAATCGTGAATAGGAAAAATAAAAATATAGCGTACGATGCGTTAGTCGTCGGAGGAGGTATAGCCGGTGGTGAAGCTGCGCTTAATCTTGCCAATACCGGTTTCAAAGTACTATTGGTAGAAAAAGACGATAGTATTGGAGGAAAGATGATACTTTTGAGTAAAGTATTTCCTACACTGGATTGTGCCGCCTGCATCACCACCCCCAAAGTATCCGAAATATCAAGACACCCCAATATCACAATCTTTACAGGGAGCCGAGCAAGCAATATTAAAAAAATATCCGACAATAAATTTACAGCTATCATACACAAAAAACCTCGTTACGTACATGTGGAAGACTGCACAGCTTGTCAAAAATGCGAAGAAGTTTGTCCTGTTAGCGTAAAAGATCAATATCAATATAACTTGGTAGGACGAAAAGCAGCGTATATCCCTTTCAGCATTTGTAATCCCAAAGCGGCAGTTATTGATATCGAAAATTGTACGTTGTGCGGCGCTTGTGAAAGAGTTTGCCCGACCAATTGCATCGACTTCACAATGGAAGACGAAGAATACAATTTACAGACAAAAGCAGTAGTACTTGCTACCGGATTCAATCTGTTTGATCCGCTGAAAATACCCCGCTACGGTTACGGAACCTATAAAAATGTACTCACTTCCATGCAAATGGAGCGGCAGATAGCACCTACCCGTCCGTTTCATACCATTCTTCGCCCGAGTGATGGCAAGGTCCCCGACAAAATAGCTTACGTACTTTGCACCGGATCGCGAGACGTATCGGTCGGCAACCCGATTTGCTCCCAAATATGCTGTATGTACTCTATAAAACAAGCCCAACTGTTGATGGGGGCATTACCTATGGCAGATGTTACCATTTATTATCTCAATATCCGCTCTTTCGGTAAAGGATTTGAAGAGTTTTACGAGCAAGCCAAAGGGATGGGAGTAAGCTTTGTCAAAGGGAAGATAGGCAAAATTACAGAAAAGGAGAACGGTAACTTAATGCTCCGCTACGAAGATATTAATGCCGGCAAACTGAAAGAATCGGAACACGATATGGTGGTGCTATCTGTCGGAACATTGCCCAACACCGAGGCAGGCGGTATGTTTACAGATAAGCTCGAATTGGATAAATTCAACTTTGTAGAGCAGACCGATCTGATGGCATCGCCCGCGCAAACCAGTATCGAAGGTGTGTTTGTAGCCGGAACTGCTTCGGCTCCAATGGATATTCCAGACACCATCCTTTCGGCAGGCGCAGCATCATCCGAAACAATAAGTTATTTAATAAAAAAGGGACAGGTAGTATGGGAAAAAGAATAGGAGTTTACATTTGTCATTGCGGGGGCAACATTTCAGATTATGTCGATGTGGAAAAAGTTCGCCTGTCGGTAGTAGGCGAAGAAAATATTGTATTGGCAAAAACAACCATGTTTGCCTGCTCGGACACCAATCAAAAAGATATGGTAGACGATATAAAAGAGAATGATTTGGATGGGGTGATTGTAGCCTCATGCTCGCCGAAGCTACATCTGGTTACTTTTCGCAATGTTACTGAACGGGGTAATCTGAATAAATATACCTATGTACATTCCAATATACGCGAACAATCGTCATGGGCGCATTCCGACAATAAAGAGGGAGCTACCGAAAAAGCTATCCATTTGGTAAAGTCGGCAATAGCCAAAGCGCGCTATACCCAACCCCTTGAACCAACCAAAGTAAGAGCCGAAAAGAGTGTAGCAGTAATTGGTGCCGGAATTGCAGGGCTGAAAGCGGCTTTGTCTTTGTCTGACAAAGATACACATGTATATATTATCGAAAAAGAATCATCAGTAGGAGGCTGGACAGCTCAATGGAAAAACCTGTTTATGACAGATGAAACCGGAGAGTCGTTGATAAAAAGACTTCGTGACGAATTGTATAGACGTAAAAATGTAACCGTTTTTACCAATGCCGAAGTGGTTTCCAATAGCGGAAGCATCGGAAATATCATATTAAGAATCAGAGAAAAAAGAGAAGAATTCGATATCGTTGTAGGATCGGTTTTGGTTGCGACAGGCTTTGAACCCTATTCGCCAACTTTCGGAGAATTTGGTTTTGATAATGTTCCTAACGTCATCACACTGCCGGAATTTAAAAAAATGATAGACCATGAAAAAGATAAACTTACCTATAACGGAAATATCGTCCAGAATATTTCGTATGTCTATTGTGTTGGGAGCCGCCAACCGGAAGGAGACAATACCTACTGCTCCAGATATTGCTGTACAGCTACCATTCATGCCGCCATTGAAGCTCGTAACAAATTCAAAGGCATTCAAAATTTTCACTTTACGCGCGGCGTTCGCTCATATGGTAAACAGGAATTGCTTTATGCCGAATCTTTGCAGGGAGGAGATATATACCTGCAATCTTACGAAAACGATCTTCCTACCGTTTTTGCCCGAAACAACAAACCGGTAGTGCGTATCAACGATATTTTGACAGGAGGAAAAGAATTGGAAGTGGAGTCCGATTTGGTGGTGCTTGTAACCGGAATGACGCCGAGAAACGACAATTTGGTGGGTACAATGTTTAAACTACCCAAAGGTCGCGACAGATTTTTTAACGAAATACACATGAAACTCCGTCCGGTAGAGAGCGTGATTGACGGTGTAACGATTGCCGGGTCATGTCAAGGACCAAAAACGATTGTCGAGTCGGTAAATTCGGCATTGGCTGCCGCTACCAAAGCGTATGCCAATATCAGCAAAGGGGTGTTGGAAACCGACCCACAGATTGCAGCAATAGATACAAATATGTGTACAGGTTGCACAGATTGCATATCGGAATGTCCTTTTGATGCTATTTATATGAAAAAAGAGGAGAGCAAACAGGTAGCCGTTATCAATAAGACACTTTGTAAAGGATGTGGTATGTGTACTCCGGTATGTATGCCCGATGCCATTGATCTAATCGCTTTTTCCAATCATGAGATAATGGGTATGATAGATGCGCTGGTTTAATGCAGAAATCTTATGATGATTGGAATCATTTTCTTTTTAGAAAATAATACAAGAAAACATGACGTTGATTTGCCGAGATACAAGAGCAAGGCTATCATTTGTCTTATATTAAATACTTGTTTTTGAGAACTAAAATTATGGAAGTAGAAAAAGGGAAAACAGCAAAATACTTACGGGAAAAACGGGGAATTCCCGACTTGGCAAAAGAAAATCTAAAAGAGTTTAACCGTGCCAAAAAGCAAATATCCGAAGTGCTTGCAACGGGAGAACTCACAGTAACCCAAATCTCGGAAAAAATAAAAATGTCCAGACCAGACACACTTTATTACCTGATGTCAATGGTGAAATACGGTATGGTAAAAGTGGGCGAAATAGACGATATGGATGAGTATTTTACGTATAAACTAAGCAAATAATGGCTACGATAAATCCCAAATTCGGAAAAATCCTGAAAAAATACGGCGCAACAAACAACAACGCCTGTTACAATTGTGGCAATTGTACAGCGGTCTGCTCTCTTTCTACTCAAGATGTGTCTTTTCCGCGTGAATTGGTGCGTATGAGTGTTTTAGGATTAGAAGAAGATATTGCCGCCTCGCTGAAACC
>JBKECI010000014.1:0-29782 GCA_047974405.1 Paludibacteraceae bacterium
AAAATCTATTTCAATGTATAAATAATGTTTGCTCCTTCTGCTATTTCGGCGTGGTTTATAGTAAAACGGTCAAGTTCTTTTCCATTTATATTTACCGATTTTATGGTTTTAGCGCTGGGGGTTTCTTTTATTGTTTTGATCGTAATTTTTTTTCCGTTTTCACGTGTTATTTCAATTTCGGGAAAAGCCGGAGGAAGCAAATAGTAATAATCCTGCCCTGCATTGGGGAAAAACCCAATGGAAGTAAAAATATACCATGCTCCCATCGCGCCACTGTCTTCATTTTCGGGATAACCGGTTTCTAATGAAAAATGGTTTTGGCGAATTTTATCCACGTATTTGGCAGTCAGCTCGGGACGGTCACAATGCGTGAAAATGAAAGGCGATAGAAAGCCGGGTTCGTTGTCTAATTCAATCAAATCGTTTTCATAGCCATAAGTCAGCCGTTCAATCATCGTTTTTTTCCCGCCGCACAAGTTGATAAGTTTATCGAACTGGTGAGGAACAAATAATGTATATACCCACGAATTGCCTTCGTAAAAATATTCTACCCATGAGCCGTATCTTTTGGCAGGATTTATTGCAATCCACTCGCCTGTTTTTCTACGTGGACCGATAAACCCTCTGAAACCGTGACTCTCCAAATTCGTATTAAATAAGTTTATCCATTTTTCCGAACGTTTTCTCAGTAACTCAGCAATCTGCCTCTCGTTCATTATTTCGGAGAGCTGAGCTCCGCAAAAATCGTTGTACGCGTATTCCATGGTGTAGCTGCAACTCATCCGCTCCGCCGGTTCGGGTTCCCAACCCAGCGCTATATAATGGCTGCTTCTTTCATTAAACGCATTAAATTTTACAAGTTCGTATGCTTTCTGCCTGTCAAATCCTTTTACGTTTTTCACAAACGCATCGGCTATAATATTATCTACATCATCGCCGCCTTGTTTCCAATCCCATATTTGTGAGCTCGTATAAGTAGGGCGCACAACACCTTGATGCTCGAAACGGTCGATAAAAGAATTGATTGTTTTTAGTGTAAAACTTTCGTTGATAAGTGTCATCAGCGGATATTTGGTACGCCATGTGTCCCATACGCAGTAATGATCGTCTAAATGGGGTATATTACTTTCCCAATTTGGATTATCGCCGGTACGGTCGCGTGGCATCACAAAGCTATGATACATAGAGGTATAGAACATACGGTTATCGTAATCATTTCCGCCTTTCACATCTATTGCGGCAAACACGTTCTCCCATGCTTGCAACGCCTGTGCTTTTATTACCTCAAATGAGGTGTCTGCAATTTCTTCTTTCAAAAAACGAGACGCATTCTCAATGCTTTTCATCGAAACACCTATTTTCATGTGCATTGTTTCTGGATTTTGTGGCAGCTTTATTTGTGCGTATAACGCTTTTTCCTTTTTATCGTTTATCAAAACATTTTGGGGAATTATATCGAGTTGTATGCTGTAATATACTTTATACGGTTCTTTATCGTTCCCAAATCCTCCAATGTATTCTCCCCATCCCGTAATCGAATTAAGTTCCTTGTCGTAATTTATTTTGCCACTCAGAAACTTACCGTTCACAAAAGGCACAATGTGTTGCGGAATACTATGTGCAATATCCAATAAGATATTAGCATTCTTAGATTGAGGAAAAGTAAAGCGATAAAATGCACAGTTATGGGTGGGCGTTACTTCGGCTTTAATATCGTATCTGTCGAGATTGACCGCATAATAATACGGGCTTGCCATCTCGTTTGATTTTTTCGAGTCATGTCCGTTTTCTTTTGCGTTGAAACCAATTTGAGGAGAAACAAAAATCTGTCCGTAACGCCCCCATCCTATACCCGAAGCGTGAAGTTGCCCAAAACCGCGAATAGGTTCGTCGGGATGATAGCCATCATGCCAGCCATTTGGCGTTTGAGGTGATGGATTTACCGATCCATGAGGGAGTTGCGGACCTATTACGCAGTTGCTGAAACCCTGAATACCCATAAACATATCTACCTTATCAGATTTCAGAGAAATATTTTTCGCAAAGTTATTTTGGAATGGAAAAGCTAAAAAGCAGAGTACAGTTAATATATATTGGTATATTTTCATGGTTATCAAATTTCGTTTGTTTTCTGTTTGGCAAATATATATGCAACCGGACAAACAGTATGGAAAAATATTGTTTTTCGATGTAAGAATACTGTTTTTTGTATTTTTTTTGTATCAAATAAGAGGAGAATCGTATCGAGAGTAGCTTAATACCCTTTTTTTTGTAAAAAAAAGATACGTTAAACTCAAATGCTATGGATTGAAAATACACAAATTAGATTTTGACTAAAAGTCGTTTGAGTTTTGATCAAAAGTTGATTGAAAATGCGTAAACTAAAGTTTATTGGCATTATTGGGGAGTGAGATTATTAAAATTATTGCAGTAACATACAGTAACCGTAGCTTTTCAAATATGTAACAGGGCTGTTGAAAATTTGATGAGTTATGTATCGGCAACGTAATTGTACATCGCTTTGTGGTGCTTGGTAACGATATTTTGCTATCCAAGCTAAATAAATCTGTAAATTATGAACGCTTTGAGGGTTTTCCATTTTGTAAAGATACTCAAAGACATTTGTAAAAACTAAGATTTTTTACCAAAATATATAATTTGTCTAACCTATCTGAAAAATAAATTTATTTGTATTTTGTGCAAAAAGGGTCAAAGGGGCTCTATGGTTGAATCCGGCATTTAAATAAAATTTGTTCCGATTTTTTATTTCTCAAAAAAAATACTCGGATTATTCCGAAGTAATATTTCTTTTTAAAAAAAAACGGTTTGGATGTAATATTTTTTTTTATTGTGGCAATTACTTCCATATTTATATATACATCTGAATATAAACATCTTAAAAAAGCAAAGAAATTTTCTCTCTAAGAGTGGGGAACTTGCTTCCACAATATCCCAATACTGCTATAATACAAAAAACGCCATTATTCCTACCAGTTTTTTATAAAAATAATATTCTTGCATCTATAAACAGTATTTTGACACCCACTATAGTTTTATCTTTATTTCTTTGTGTTTTTGAAAAAAACAATTTATTCACATTTTAATTTTATTATCATGAAAAAAATTATTACTGTTATCTGTATGGCATTGTTTGTCTCGGTGCTTGTTTCTGCGCAAGATTTGTATGTTCGTTTCAATACTGTTCCAAAAAATTCGGAGATATTAAAAGCAGAATCACAAGGAAACGTATCTGGTTCTGATTTAACTCCCGTGCCTGTTACCTTTGAGGGAGGTGTTGCTACAGACGCGTATAAAATGACAGTTCCTTCTGCCGGAGACAGCATTTATACGCTAAATCTAACCCTACCCGTTGGGAATTATCAATACAGAGTGGTGTTTGCCGATGGAACCGGAAATCAAATAGAACATAATTTATATTATAAAGGAGGAAAACCATTTACGATATCTGGAGAGAGCCAAAATATCGTATTCAGAGCTAAGATATACAACGATGGAGCTAACAATTATATAAAACATTTATGCGATGCCCAGCCTTTATACATTAGTTTTACAACGGGGCACAGTGCTACAAATCCTCTTTTTTACGATCCCGACCCCAATGGCATAGCAACGCTCTTTTACGATGGAAACAGCTATGAAACAACTACGCCAAAATTTTATCTGTATCCGGGTAGCAGCACCATATATATTGCAGATCTTCTTCCTGTTACTACCAGTTTTGCACCGGATAATACCGCAGGAGGAAAGGTTAGATGGAAACTTACGTATAACCGCCATACACTGAGTTTGGGAGCAGCTCAAAAAGTGGTAACTTTATTAGAAAATAATTTGTTAAAAATTGGAGGAGGAGAATTTATCACAGCGAGTAGTATCGGAGAGGATTTGGGAACCTTTACAACAAACGATCCGCTCCTTTTAGCTGGTGGAACAAGCAGTCTCTCTGCTCGTATTGTCGGTACTATCAGTGGTGGAAATAACTCAGCTATATTGGGAGACGCGCGCTCTGATAGTGATTGGTTAAAAATAGCGCCTAAAAATATTGTAGCTAAAATGTATTACAATGTTTATACAGCTGCAGATTCTATCTTGGTAACTTCTTCGGAGGCTTTGCTGAGTACAGGGAGTGAATTGGAAACACCCGAATTATCTACAGATTGGACGCTTGAAACAGCTATTGACATAACAAGCGCTTTGCCTAACAATAATTATATTCTAAATGCTTGGTACGAAACCGAATGTTTTGGCGACACTCAACAATCAACAGTTTACACGACCTCATTCACAGTAAACAATACACCTACCGGAATTGATATTCCGAGCGTAAATACTGTTATTCTGACAACAACCAATGCTGTGAATGCTTTATTTGAAGGAAGCGCCGAGGTAAAATTATATTCTATTTCGGGACAATTAATTGATCAGACCGTAGCCGTTTCAAATTATACGAAAACTGTAAATAAAGGAGCGTATATCCTTTTGGTAGCAGGCAAAACATATAAGGTGTTGGTAAAATAAAACTGTAAAGTTTAAAGATAACTGTATAAATAAAAAAAAACGGACTGTTCTATAGAGTAAGTCCGTTTCTTTTTCAAAGAATAATAAAAAGTCTTTACAAATATATCTCTTTCACAATACTTATCCGTTTCGAGAATAAAACGTTCAACTTTTAATAATATACCCTATGAATAAAAATCAATTCTTTTTCAGAAATGTATTCTGTCTTTTTTTTATATCAATCTGTTTTTGTACCTCCAATGCGACTAATCCTGTAAAAATAATCTGCCTCGGTAACAGCATTACAAATGGCGCTCCCGTTTATCCGCCGTATCCTAAAGAACTGGGGATTCTACTCGACAAGCGTTACGGCACAGGCAAATATATAGTAGAAAACTACGGTGTAGGCGGAACGACTATGTCAAAAATAGGAAACAAGCCCTATTGGAATCAAGACGCATTCAACAATGCCAAAGAATCAAACCCAGACTTTGTCATCATCAAATTTGGAACAAACGATTCGAAACCTAGCAACTGGCCTGCCGCAGCATCGACCTATACCAATGATATTGCCGAAATGGTATCAATATTCAGTGAACTTCCTTCTAAGCCTAAAATTTTTCTGGGGATTCCGACCTGGGTATCGGAAGATGTTTTCAATATCAGAGGAGATATGTTGGTAAATGAAATAACTCCCGTGATAAGAGAAACGGCAATAGCACTGAAGATCGACACTATTGACTTTTACAGCCCGCTGAAAGGACGTTCGGAACTTTATATGGATGGCGTACATTTAAAACAAGCCGGAGCTGTAGTTCTAGCACAAGCAGCGCTAGATGTCATTTCAAAAGAGATAGACAAGGAATCGGGGATAAAACAAACAAATTCAGCACATCGAGTCTATCCAACACTTGTAGGACCGAAAGAGAATATCCATATAAACATAAATACTTCGGAAAAAACAAAAGCCAATGTGTACAATTTATGTGGAATGTTGATTGAGAGTAAGCATATTAACAATATAGATCAGATAAATGCCCCTAGGGATACAGGGTTATACGTATTAAAAATAGAAAATAAAACGAGTAACGAAGACTTTAAAATTATAGTCAGATAGAACCCAGAGTAAAAAGAAAGGCGATATTTTTTCCGTCTCTCTTTTGTAAAATAAGACGAGTGAAACTTCCGTGCAACAATTGATACTAAAAAACCATTTTCTATAATGCGTTTAACTACAGATTAATTTCATTTTCCCCTATTAATGTGACAGCGTCTTCGGCATTGTATTGGATTAAATTTTTCCCAATATCAATATTTATGCATCCATCTTTTAGGTTTTCGATTTTAATTCCGGCTTCATCGTTTCCTTCCAGCAGATTCGATAAAATATCTATGTGTCGTGATTCTAAGCAATATATTCCCGAAAGCCGATTTCGAGCACATTCATTATTTTCAATCAATATATTATTACAAAATGATATTTCAACACCGCATCCCCAAAGTGAGGAGTCGAATCTGCTGTTGGTTATTAAACTGTTTGACGAGCGGGTCAAACGTAGATTATGATGAAAAAATTGTCCGGGAACTACACTTGAACCATTATTGTCAGCATTACAATGGTTTATCCTCACATTCTCTGCTCCCGAGACTAAAATACCGTTTTTGGTAAAATTCTGCACGGTAATATTTTCCAGCAATATATTTTTCATTTTACCAACCGAATCAGACATAAAAGAGATACCTTCCCTGCTTGGCGCACTCGAAAACAATCTTTGAGTGCGTTCATAATTGGGGTCAAAGCCGGTTCCCGATTTCGTGGCTCCTTCTATAAGTAAATCGCAAATAATAACGTTTTGCATATCCATAGTGGCATTTACAATGGTTGGTGTTTGAATATTTTCATTTAAAATCAAGACTGAACCACGTCCTTCTCCCGCAAGTGTTATTCCGCTTCTAATTTTTAACGGTTCATTCAGTACATGGACTCCTTGATTAAGGATGATATGAGCGTTCGGGACTCTATCAACTATCGATTGGATATTTTCTCCCGGAGTTATCCGTATTGCATTGGAAGGTGTCTCTATTCTGGCTGTAAGCAAAGCGCCGGTTTCCGAAGGTTTTATTTTTTGCTCAACAGTTAGTAAATTTAAATTTTCGGAGAGAAAAAATTTATCTGTATGCCGTGTTGCGGTCAAAAATTCTGTAGATGAACCTGCTCGTGTATATTTGTCGATGATTTGCTTCGAAAAAACAAGATTTATCCCTTTAATTAGTGAATAATGTTTATATATCGACTCATAAATATCGCGCATACGGTTTTTGTCTCGTTTCGATATATCACCAAAGCACACAACATCGTGTTTTGACAAAACTTTAGCGGTATATTCAAATCCTTGTGCAAGTCTGTCATCGGCAACGGAGTATAAATCGATTCCTTGCGTCCATGCAACCTGTGCCGCTTTCGAAAATTCGCCGATACCCAGTTGCACATGATCCCAATCGCGAATAGTTTCTTGGCATTGCCCTCCGGGATAAATATATTTTGTGATGCCGCCATTTCCTTCTCCCCTGTAGTAATGATTTACTGCACGATTGAATATTTTATGATTATCGGTAAAAACACCTATACAGAGCATCGTTGCTATAATGGAAGCATCCCAATTGCCATTAGCTTCTGCAAAAAAATCTTTGATGGTTGGATAAAATACGGTAATAACCAATCGCTCAAATTGCTCAACATCATCGTTCTTCCAGCCGGAATTGGTGTAGCGTAAAATTTCAGCAGCATTTAAGAAGTAATGTCCCAGCAATCCTACATTTAATTTTGCATTGTTGCCATCGAAACCCCAAAGCCTGTACGACCAAGCATTCAGAATTTCAATTGCCTTTTTCGCATATATTTTATCGTGAGTAATATACCACATCAAAGCATAATTATACGCAGCTTTAGCGCTCACAGAAAATTCTTTTCCACCAATGCTGTTTGTTCCATATGGACCTACGGAAATGTAGTTAAAAGCTTTCGGAATGAAACTTGTGTCAATTTCTGCTTTCAAGTTATTAAAAGCATGCAGCCAAAGTTCTTTTTTTTGCAAAATATTATTCCGCATAAGTTCCAAATCTTCTGTATTTTGAAGCATTCCAGGATGTACAAATGCCTGTTGTAGATACTTATTTGGAATTTCGCCGTCTTTTTTTTTACCACAGGAAACAAAAACAAATAAAATGGAAATAAAAATGAATGTATTTTTCATATATTACGATAAATTTAGAGGTAATAATCAATAACTCCCCCTCCCAAAAAAGCAAGAAATTATAAAAATAGGAATACCGATTTGATATTCCTATTTAGATATTGTTTTTTCTAATACATTGTATAACGTTTCATACTAATAGTACCTCCTGCTCGCCCACGGTTTATTGAATTTACAAATATGTAAGCTTTATATTTACCGTCCTGCGTTTCAATCCACATTCCATCATTTGTAATAAGGTCAAGCGCCCAATTCGGCATTGTGCCCATGTCTATATCGCGTAAGTCAATGTCATCTATATAAATAGCGGGTTGCGCTTCGGCCGGATTTTTCAGATGAAGACGCGCTAAATGAGCATCGCTTATTCCCACATCACGTATTTTTGTATCGCGACTTACTCCATCGGGCAGTGTTATACCAGGCAAATACTTTTCGGCATTGGCTGCCGGTGCTACAAATGCGTGATTGAACATGGCACTGTCCACATTGTAATTTCTGTACAGATAAACCAAATCAATCTTTTCTGGATTTGCAGCGGCTTCAGCAGCATTGTACACAGCCATATCTTCGATAGAAATATAGCAATTTGTTCTTGTTACGGGCAAATCAAGTTGCATATCCATCGCTGCAATTTGATAAGACCCCATTTTGTACGATACGGTTTCGCCATTGCTTGCCGTTGCCGAGAATGTGAACGAAACAGTTTTACCCTTCGCCTCTTTGGGTATCACATAATAATAACGCAAAGTTGCCGCGCAGGTATCGATTACAAATTCTACGCATGTTCTATTTTCGATATTTATACTTGGATTTGCGACTAAAACAGCCGTATCAACGCCATTTACCGTGTGGTACGAGTTATGTTCGAGCCAAGTGCCGGGTGCTCCTGCGATAGTTGCTTTTACTTCGGCTGAAATTAATTTTCCTGCGGTAGGTTGTATTGCCATCGCATAGGCAAATTCTATTTCGTTTCCCCATACATTCGGTCCTAAGCTCCGTTTTATACATTTATTTTGAAATATAGAATCGGTCTCATTTTTGTCGCAGGCTGTAAAAAATATGGGTAAAAACAGTAGCGTAATCAATCCAAATATATATTTATTTATTTTCATCGTTAATTATTTTTACTGTATTTGATAATCGTGTTCTTCGATATTAATCGTGTATGTTCTCTTCACTTTTCTGTTACCGGAAACTACCGTATATCGTGGCGGATTGTTTTTGTAATCCGAGAAATCGGTAAATCCTGTTACTTTAGGCTCTAATTTAGCATCTGTAATCAATGTAAATTGTGGATATACATTTCTCAAATCGGTTCCGTATTTAACTTTTACGTGAATAATACACGCGACAGTATCGATGTACGCATCGCTATTGCCACCTATCACCACATCATTATCGTTGAAATGGACGGTCAGCATGTCGGTTCCCAGCAATTTGAACCGGCTGATATAGCACTCTTCTCTGTCGGTAATCAGCAAGTCATCTTCATCAACCGGATAACCGCTAAAAAGACAGCTGCCAAAAATCAACGGAAACAGCATCAGAAGTGCTTTTATAAAATATTTATTCATAATTTTATTTGTTTATTTTCAGTCTGTTATAAGAATGGTTTGTTTTGTGTTAAGTTAGGGTTTTTATCGCGTTCACTTTGTGGAATCTTGAATATATAGCAGCGTTGATACGAAAGATTTGTCGCATTTTGGAAAAAGACTCCGCTACTGCTGTAACCCGTCACGGGATTTCCCCAGGTGTCGTGGCTCAAATATCCAACAGCATCGCCGGGCGGGCAAAATGAATCTTCAATTTTTCGCCAGCGGCGGAGGTCGAACAAACGATGTCCTTCGGCGGCTAATTCAACAATCCGTTCTTGCTCTATTGCTTCGAAAAAAGTATCCTGAGTTGCTGCTTTCTCAGCCTTCAGATTGGGCAAATTTCCTCTTCGGCGTACACGGTTTAGCATTTCGACGGCATAATCTTTCTCGCCTGTCATTTCTGCAAAGTTCACAGCCTCGGCATACATCAAGTAAATATCGGCAAGTCTCATAACAGGCCAATTGACATCTCCTTCGGCGCGTCCTTGTCCCGGATAATTACGTACAAATTTGCGAAAAACATAACCTGTTTTGCAGCGGTCGGTTTCGTAGGTATCGTACATCTTTCCGTCTAAGCCCTGCGTGTCTTTAGCTGGGTCATTTTTGTAAACGAAAATGACCCAATCTGTTTCAGTTTTATCGTATATTCCCATCGCCATTTCGAAATCCCACATAATTGATGCCTTCAATCGATAGTCGCGATTGTTGTAACTTTGTGGATTAAGAGCCGAATTGGGCGTTGTGCGAGATGTTGCATCACTTCCCGCCATTGTGATGAGCGAATCGCAAAAATCGCCGGTTGTCAGCGACTGATATCTGTTCAGTAATGCAAAACGAGGGTTTATCCAGCAGTTTGAATATTCAAAATTTCGTCCTGAGAAATCCTGTAGCAGAGATTCGCTTTGGTTTGTACCTACGCCTCCGTGATTGAATGTGATAACAAATTCGGGATCGCCATTTGCCACATTTGTAAACAGATAATAATAGTTTGGCAGTTTATCGGCTTTCCCTAGCGTGTCGCATTCTCCCGGGTCGCCGTTGCGAAACAATGTGAGTCCAAAATCGTCAATCACGCTTTTGAAATCGGTTGCCGCCGCTTTGTATGCCTTTTGGGCTTCCTGCACATCGGGTGTGAAAGTATCTAACTCCGGCCATCCAAAATTGTTCCAACTTGCCCAATACAACTGCACTTTTCCACGAAGAGCCAAAGCAGCCGGTTTTGCCATACGTCCCGACTTTTTGGCTTTGTCTGGGAGTACATCGGCAGCATAAGTCAAATCGGCAATTAAATACTCGACAATTTTGGCAAGCGCCGTACGCGAAATTGTTTCAACTTCTTCTTTGTAGTAAATACGTTGGTCTATATAAGGTACATCGCCCCACATAGAGATTAGACGGAGATAAATTAGTGAACGAAACAGTTTGGCTTCGCCAATAAGTTCGTTTAATCTCCGTCTGTTATCTTCGCTTGATTCATTATCAAGCATTTTTTCCAGACCATCGATTACATAATTGCAGCGATTGATGCCGCCGTAGCAGAACCGGTACATATTATCAAATTTACTTCCGTTGTCAACCGGATAAAGTTCGTAAAAGCCATCGTACGCAGCTCCATTTTTTAATTTTCTTGAATTGGTTACGCTCACAGCCGACGCAGCTCCTTGCAGCGTATTGCCAGATACGTTGAGATATTCGCCCATCGCATCCAGGTAGTAATCGCGATTGAATAGATAACGTATATCGGCAACAGCGCCATTCAAAGCATATTCGGCATCGTCAATAGTTTCCCAAAAAGTAGAAGTGGTGAGACTTACTCTTGAAGGCTGATCAAGCAGATCGTTTTGGCACGAAGTAGATAATCCTGCGAATATGATTGCCGACATTAATATTTTTATAATATTTTTTTTCATGTTTTTATTTTTTTAGAGATCAACAGTAATACCAAAAGAGTGTGAACTTACCATCGGATACATATCACCTCTATCTATTTTTTCCGGGTCGAGCCCTCTGTAGCTTGTGATTGTAAATAAATTTTCAGTGCTATAATATATCCTTAAATTATTGATAAAAAACTTTTTTGTTATTTTTTGGGGTAATGTGTATCCAAACATTAAGTTTTTCATCCGCAAATAGACCAAATTATCGAGCCAAAATTTGCCGCTCCCTTGATTGCCGCTCGATAATGCCAAACGTGACCATTCGCCATCTCGATTATCGTACGACCACGGATTTTCAACGTGTTCTTCGGTGGAAGCATAGCGCGATACGGGAATATTGACCGAATTGAATTTTGTTATCCAATAATCTTTTCGTCCGGCAGTACCTTGAAAAAGCATCGAAAGGTCGAAACCTTTCCATTCTGCCTGGATATTCAACCCAAAATTTGTAGTCGGTATATTTTGCATAAAATTGGTATAAGCTACTCGGTCGTTACTGTCAACCAACCCATCGCCGTTTACATCAACAAAAAGGATGTCTCCTGGTTGCGCCCATTGAATGGTTCTATCATAAATTTCGGCGTAGCTTTGGGCTATTCCTGTGTCTTTATATCCATATACAAATTCGTAAGGCATACCTACGTAAATGTTTCCTTTGTCGAGAAATTCGCCCCATTTTTCAAGTCTTGATGCATTGTAAGATACATTAAGATTGACAGAATAATTAAAATCACGTATTCTGTCGCGCCATGTGAAATTGCCTTCAAGTCCGCGATTTCGTAATGTTCCCAGATTAGCGGCAGGAGCTTCGTAAGCGCCGGTAAGGATATTTGACATCTGCGAATCCATAATCATTCCGGTAGTTAATCGGTCGTAAAAATCAAATTCGGTAGAAAAACGGCTATTGAAGAAGACAAAATCCAATCCAGCATTGAAAACAGTTGTTTTTTCCCAAGTCAAATCCGGATTTATCATTTTTTCATATACAAATCCTTTTACGATTTCTCCATCCAAAATATAATTGTTGCTATAGAGTATTTCTTGTTGTTCGGTTCTTGCTACATCATTATTTCCCAGTCCGCCGTAAGATAGACGAAGTTTTCCGCTGTCCATCCATTTTCGAACCAATGGTTTCAAAAAATTTTCTTCGCTGAAACGCCAACCAACAGAAGCCGATGGAAAAAAACCGTATTGATGTCCAGGCTGAAACTTAGATGAGCCATCAACGCGGAGATTTAATTCCATAAGGTATTTATCGAAAGCGTTGTAGTTAAATCTTCCAATGTACGAACGAAGTCCTTCGGTCGAAGAATTTCCTGCGTTTGAGATAGTTGTTGTAAGCGCTGCATCTATTTCGGTGAGGTTTGGGTGAATTCTGTCGGCGCGATAGGCATATAAATATCTATCGTACCAATACTCTTCGCTGTACACAAAAAGCGCGTTTATATTATGATTTTCGGAGAATGTTTTATTATAATTTAAGCGTGTATTTAGCAAAGTTTTGTATCCTGTCTTGGAGGTATTTGAGATACCGGCGCTTTCGTTTACATACCATTTTTCGTAAGTTTCAGTCTGAAAGTTATAGCCTTGATTCGGCATATCGGCTTGTTTTTCAAAGTTATTCCAGTAACGCAGGCTGTAATCAATACGTGCGTTGAGTCCTTTTATAGGTTCCCAATCCAAATAAAACGAACCGTTTAGTTGTTGTTCATCTTTGTGTTTCAGGCGGTTTGTAAAATACTCCAACGGATTGAACGCCGTTGGGTCCTCGCCAACTGCCATTACAACACCGTAGGCATCCAATGCTGCGTCATAAGGATAAATGCCGGCAATGGCAAACTGCATATCCATATTGGCATTTTCTCCGTTTCCGGTAAATCCGTTTGCAAGTGCGTAGGTATAATTACTCCAGTTACCATCCATACGGAATCCGGCTGTCAGATTTTCATATAATTTATAGTCAAAATTAAAACGTGTATTATAGCGATTGTAATCGTTGTTTATTTGCAAACCTTCTTGTTTTAAATAGCCGATTGATGCATAAAAGTTAGAGACATCGTTTCCGCTTGTTGCCGAAACATTGTAGTTCCGCATTGTTCCGGTACGCATAATCAAATCCCACCAATCTGTATTCGGATATTTTTTTTCATCTATCATGCTTAGCGCCATCCATTGGTCAACAGTTCCTTTTTGATATTGCTGATTGGTTTCTGCGATATTGGTAGCTGCCTGTGCTGTACGGTGTACTTCCAATGCCTGTGCATAGTCGGACAAAAAGCTATAAGAGCGGATTGGTTTTTCGAAACCGTAAGAGCCAGAAAATGTAATACGTGTTTTTTGTGCTCCTTTTCCCGATTTTGTTTTTATGAGAATAACGCCGTTTGCACCACGTGAACCATAGATAGACGAGGCGGCAGCATCTTTCAGTACCGAAATGCTTTCGATATCTTCCATATTTATCCGGTTGATATCCACATCGGGCATATCGTCCACAACGATGAGTGGGGCAGAATTGTTGATGGTTCCCATACCTCGTATGAGAATTTCGGCAGAATTATTTCCCGCCATTCCCGAACTTTGTGTTACGGTTAGCCCCGGTACCAAGCCTTGAAGGGCGGTGGAAGTATTGGCAATAGAACGTCCACTCATTTTTTCATCTACGTTTACAGCCGCAACTGCTCCTGTCAGGTTTACTTTTTTCTGCTGTCCGTATCCGACCACAACAACCTGTCCGAGTGCAATGGAAGATTCGAGAAGCGTAACATTGATAATCGTTTTATCGGCAATTTTTATTTCTGCCGTATTATATCCCATATACGAAAATACGAGTACATCGCCTGTGTTTACTCCCGGGATGGAATAATTCCCATCTAAATCAGTAACGACTCCTTTCGTTGTGTTTTTTACAATTACCATAACTCCTATCATGGTATCGCCATATTGGTCGCACACCCGCCCACTCACGTTGGTTTGTGCAAAAACCGAGTATGTCAGTAACATAAAAATCAAAGTGGCAAATGTCTTTTTTCTTGTTTTGCTTATTTTAATTGTCATACAATTTTTAAGGTATCAGTATTTATTACTAAAATTATAAATGCTAAAAATATTAATGTTTCTGCTTGATTGCTTATTAATGATCAAATTATTATCTTTGTAATAAATAATACTTTGCTGTCGAGTTTTGTATTATTTAAGAGGCATAAGAAAGTCGGATATCTTATACTTTCTTTATTTTTATGTATCTTCAGAGGTGGACTTTTCCCTTTTTTAAATGCTGTTTTCATTGTTGTTTTCTTTATATTAAATTTTCGACAAATTCTTTTGGCAGTTTTCCAAATTGTTCATTAAAACATTTCGAAAAATACGACGGGGTGTTGAATCCTACCATATAGCACACTTCATTTATTTTGTACTTTCCGCTGGCGAGCAGTTGCGCGCTCTGATTCAGGCGAATAAGTTTTATATAATCGTTAGGTGTCATTCCTATCAAATTTTTGATTTTTTTGTGGAAATTAGAGCGACTCATAAAGAAAAATTCCGACAGGTTATCTATTGAAAATTTTTCGTCTGAGATATTGTCAAGTATATACGTGTTCAATTTTTCGACAAATTCCGCGCTCTCATTGTTTTCGCCGGTTGTGTTTTGCTTGAAATACTCCAAGGGCGATTGTATAAAATTGTTACGAATATTATTTCGATTTGCAATTATGCTACCGATTTGCGCTTTGAGTTGCTCAGTTGAAAATGGTTTTTCCAGATACACATCGGCGCCTTTGTTTAGCCCTTCGATTTTGGTAGGCATATCGGTCTTTGCCGAAAGCAGGATGAGTGGAATATGCGAATAGGCAGCATTGGATTTTATCTGCCGGCAAAGTTCCAGCCCATCCATTTCGGGCATCATTATATCTGAAATAATGATATCAATATTCTCTTTTTCGATAATAGTCAATGTTTCCACGCCGTTTTCGGCTTCGAACACGGTGTAATTTTCTTCTAAGCTATCGACAAGAAATTGGCGTAAATCATGGTTGTCTTCAGCAATCACAATCTTCACTTCAGGGTCGATTCCCGAGACTGCTTCAATTGTTTTTTTAGTAATATCTTTTTCTTCTTTAATTTCGCTATCTCCTATTACAATTGGAATTTTCAATATAAAAAGACACCCTTTTCCCTCTTTACAATTGATGGTAATGTCGCCTTTATGCTTTTCGGCAAGCAATTTAGAGAGCGAAAGTCCTAAGCCTGAACCAGTTTTTAGGCAATTGCCATTTTCTTGCACTTGAAAAAAAGGTTCGAAAATTTTGTCGATATATTTTTGGTCGATTCCCGGACCATCGTCACCTACCAATATAAGAATATTGCCGTTTGATGTTTCAATATTGATTTCTATTTTTGAATCGGCGTATTTTATTGCATTCGAAATCATATTACTCACTATTTTGTAAATAGCTTCCGAGTCGATTGAAGATTTAATTTTTTCTTCTTGTATGCTCAAAATCATTTCTATTCCATTCATTTTGGCATTTTGGCTATATTGCGCATACACATCGCGTACAATTTTCGCAACATCTTGATACCGGAATTTGAAATGAAACATATTTTCTTCCACTTTGCGAAAGTCGAGCAATTGATTTATCAGTTCAAGTAGCCGGTTTGCATTTACTTTTATAATGCTCAGATTGCTTTTGGTTTTCGTGTTTCCATCGCCCGAAACAATAATGTTTTCTAACGGAGCTGTTATTAGTGACAACGGCGTACGTATTTCGTGAGCAATATTGGTAAAGAAGTTGATTTTTGTTTCGTAAATTTCTTTTTCTTTTTCTGTTTTGTATTTATATATTTTTTCATGGTTTTCTGTTTCAATTCGCTTTTTGTAATGCCAAAGCAAGTAAACCACCAATGCTATTCCAAGCACTATGTACAACATAATCATATATATCGAAACAAAAAAGAAAGGTTTTATTTTTATTTGTATGTTCTGTGTTTTACTCCAAATGCCATCGTTGTTTGTACCTTTTACCCTGAATGTGTAATTACCGGCCGGAATATTCATATAAGACGCTTTATTACTAACCGTGTATCTCCAATCGCTATCAAAACCGTCCAATATGTAAGCGTACTGATTCTGCGAGGGCGAAGTAAAACTAAGACTTATAAAATCGAAGCTGAAAGTTGATTGCTTGCGTTCCAGCGTAATACTGCTTGTACGGTTTACACCCTGCTTGAGTGGTGAGTTTTTGGTGTCGGGAAGCATCTCTTTTCCTGCTATCTGAAATCCGGTAATTACGAGTGACGGCTCTTCCCTGTTGCTTATTATTTCCTTTGGGTGAAATGCTATGAATCCGTTCGTCCCACCGAAATAGAGCCGATTGTCTTGTGTTCTGAGCGTACCTTTTGGATTGTAACGTATTTTTTGCACATAGCTCAGGTAACCGAAACTTTTTGTTGATTTCAAATCCGATTTCATTTTTATCAGCCCACCTTCTGTTGCTATCCAAATGTTTCCGGTGGCATCGTCTAAAATGGAATAAATAATATTCGATGATAGACTACTTTTTTCGGTCGATAATCGTTCGAATTGATTTGTTTTTGCATCGAAAAGCGCCAAACCATGCCCTTCCGTCCCTATCCAAATACGGAATTTCGAATCTTGATAAACACAGTTTATATTGTTCGTTGGCAGTGATTTCGGGGCACCGGTTTCGTGGATAAACGAATCCCAGTTGCCATCGGCATTCATTCGAAATAATCCGTTGGCATGGCTTGCAAACCAGATTGCACCATTGTAATCTTCGGTAATGTCCTTTATCGGCAATCCGTTTAGCTTGTGTACGCGCGATGCTGTGTGTGTTTCGGGGTTGTAGCGACTTACGCCCTCTTCAGAACCAAACAAAAAAAAGCCTTTCGAGCTTTTAAATATGGTTGTAACAAAATTGCTAATATTTTTTCCAACATCGGGATAATCCGACAAATGGCGGATATCGCCATTTTTTGTGTTCATCAAACTTATACCTTGCCCATAAACGCTTATATAGAGTTTACCGTTATCAAAATATACATCTTGAATGTTATGAAAGGGGACATTAATCGGTACATTTTCGAAACGTTCGGTCTGCGGATTAAAAAGTTCCAGCCCGTCATTGTAAGTTCCTACCCATATTTTTCCGTTCTCATCTTCTGTAAAACTGCTGACGATATTTTTGCGGGAAGAGTTATGTGGAGAGTTATAGTAATACGAAAACATATTGATTGTCGGAGAAAAATAATTTACTCCGCCAAAATAAGTTCCAATCCAAAAAGCGCCTTCGACGTCGCGACAAATTGAGAATATGGCATTATCGGTCATATTATCAAAATCGTTGTTCAGCAGGCGATAAGTTTCTTCTTTACGGTTAAAGGTAACAAGACCTTTGTCGCATCCCATAATAATTTCCTGATTGGAATATTCGACAATAGATTTTATGTTGAATACCTTTTGGTTCATATAATTGTACACTTTCCCTGTACGGTAATTATAGCGATACAGCCCATCAGTTGCAGTCCCAATCCATAAATTATAGTCAATATCGCAGAAAAGTGTATTAATAATCGGAGCGTTTATATCAAAGTCGGTTTCGTCCGATATTTTTGTAAAAATTTCTTTTTTTGGATCAAAATGTATCAGTCCATCCCCTGATGTTCCGAGCCAAACATTCCCAACATAATCTTGTACCACCGTCCATATAAAATTGCTGGAAAGCGACCCTACGGAACTCATTTTCAAATAATGCCGTTTTATTGTCAAATCGGTATTTAACACATATAATCCCTGCCCGTTGGTTGCAACCCATATTTCGCCTTCGGGAGTTTCAAACACATCATTTATGCTGGCATCATTTTCTCTCGGAAGGTTTAAATCAACTCTGTAAAAATGCTCAAAATTTGAGTCGTATATATACAGTCCTTTTTTGGTGCCAACCAAAAAACGCCCTTGCGAATCTTCTTTTAAGCAGTGTATAAAATTATTGCCGATAGAAAAAGAATTATTTTCGGTATTGCGAAAAATTTTGAAAGTTCTGCCATCGAAACGGTTCAATCCATCGTTTGTTCCAAACCACAAAAAGCCTTTGCTGTCCTGCATTACAGCCCATACACTATTGTGCGAAAGACCGTCTTCGATCTGATAGTTTCTGAAATAGTAGGCGTATGCCGAAACTGTCAGCAAAAGAATGATTAATAATACTAAAACTCGTTGTTTCATGGCTTTAACAATAAAGTTATTCAAAAGTATAGTTTCTTGATTTTTCGGAATGCAAATATATTCCACAATGATACGAAAATATTATTTTATTCAAAAAAAAGAAATCTTCTTGCATGTTTCTGAAAGATAGTTTTACGGCGGTTGACACATTGAGAAGTATTTTTGTATTGCTCTTATTTAAAAACAGTTTCCCAGAACTACATACAATTTGGAGGCAAAATATCTAAAACAATAAAACAATCTTTAATTGCAATAATTATCATGAAAAAGAAACTCGTAATTTCCGGTTTTTGGATACTCATCATCTTTTTTCCTTTTTCGTCTTCAGCCCAAACCTGGGATGTAATAAACAAATCAATGGCAGCGTGGAATGCCGATGGAAAAACAGAACAAGACAAAGCGTGGAAACTATCGAAAACCTATCTGACGGCAACCCAAGAGACAGGATATGTCAATATTAAAAAGACAAGTGGCGCCGATGGATTTTTGACTCCGACAAGCTATCCGGTTACCGCAACAGGCACATACACTATTGATATAAAAGCGCGGATAAATGCTACCGGAATGACCGATACACAAACAGCTTTCGAAGCAAATAAAATTGCCATTACCATTGCCGGAAAAATGATATTGGTTTACCTGAAATATGGCGACGCAAATAACGGACGCCTGTTTTTTAGAGACACAAGCACTCCGGATTCTGACGAAATGTATGTTATGAATACTTCCGAATGGCATACCTACCGGTTTGTATTTCATCCGGCAAAATTTACTTACGATGTGTATGTAGATAATTTTGCAAGTCCGATATTCAGCGGAGTAAAAGCGCATTATAACGGATCGGCAAATTCGATTTTTATAGGCTCCGACAAAGACCGTTATTGTAATATGGATATTGAGTCGGTAAAATTTGGGACAGAAAACGCTTCGCTCAAAACACAGATAAACAATGTAATCGTAAGTTCCGACAGCCACGTGGTTGGCAATGCGCGTACAATTACAACTGTAACGGTAAATACCGATTTGGTTGATGATGGACAGAAAGTTTTTGTTGCCTTGTTTGATGATAATGACAATATACAAACAATTCCAATCGAACTTACAATAGCAAACAACACGGTTTCGACAACCCAGTTTACCATGCCCGCAACATTAGCCAAAGGGAAATACAACATAAAAGCCTATGTCGAAAACAATAAAGTTGGAAATTTGACTGTCAATCCAGCAATGAAAGAGTACGATATTGTAAATTCTTCTCCGTTAACTGCCGGTATTTTACCCCAAGTCGAACCCATTGGTTTTATAATTAACGTAGAAGATTATCAATACAAGTCGCCAACCGATGAATATGTTTTTCCGATTGTGGTTGATACAAAAAAACACCTTGGCAATGATGGTAAGTTTCTTGACGGTACAATTCCTCACAACAGATATTATTGGTTTCATGCGCCTCATGATCCTCCGGCAGGAGTATATCTTTACACAGGTTCAACACTGGACGGATCTTGGACAGAACAAGGAATAATAATGAGCAACGATTGGGCAAATCAATATGTGTCAACAAACCATATTTCATCGCCACACATTATTTGGAATAATGTGTACAACAAATATTTCATGTATTTCCATGGCGACAATAACAAAACCAATTATGCAACCAGTGATAATCTGATTGATTGGACATTTGGCTCCACTGTTGTTACGTATGAAGACTTCAGTTTTGGATCGCGCGAGGCAAGTTACGCCAAAGTTTTTGAATATACAGTGCCGGGATATGACAATAAATATGTAATGATGATTATGGTCAACGAAAACAACGCACGTACCATTTTCTGGGCGCATTCCAAAGATGGAATTGACTGGAAAGGGGTGAGAACTCCTCTGGTTACACCCAAGACAGCTTATAAGCGGATTCCGGGAACCAATACCAAGCCAAGCTACAACGACAATGTGAGCGGACCATTTTTTATGATTGCCGACAATCGATATTTTGTGTTTTTTCATAGTTCTGCCGGCAATATTTCATTGGTTGAAATCGGAGAAAAATTTGATATGGAAATTCACTGGGGAACATATATGAGCAAGAGCGAAGCAGTAATTAGCGACGATGGAAGCGGAAATATGTCGGCTGTTTCGCGGGTGGCATCACCATTTTTTATTCAAGATGATTTGGAAACGTGGTATTTGTTTTTCGAGGCCGGACATCGCTTAGGAGCCAATACTGCTTACGCAAAAGGCGAAACGCCAAATTCTACCAATATAAAGCAAAATGAAGATGAACCGAAAAAATCGGTGTTTTATTACAAATTAGGTACTACTCATATACTCAAAAACAATACTTCAATAGAAGGAAATTATAAGATATTCAATCTAACAGGGAATCTTTTGAAAACGGGAATTCTTGCTCCGGGAAACAACAACATTGATATAGATAATAATGGTGTTTATATAATCAGCATTCATGTAGGAGAAAACAGCTTTACATTGAAGGCGTTTCAATAATAAAAAAAAAACGAGAATAAAATAATGAATGTATCTCCCTTTCTTACAAGCATCGACCTCTCGATAATACTTCTCTACTTGGCCGTACTGATATTCATTGGTTTTTATCTGAAACGTCAGGCTTCGAAAAATCTGGAATCTTATCTGCTTGGTGGCAAAACCATTCCGTGGTATATGCTCGGGCTTTCAAACGCCTCGGGTATGTTCGATATTTCGGGAACGGTATGGTTGGTCGCCATTACAGTAGTTTACGGTTTGAAAAGCGTTTATATCCCATGGCTTTGGCCTGTTTTCAATCAGATTTTTCTTATGATTTACCTTTCTGCCTGGCTCCGCCGTTCAGAATGTACCACCGGTGCCGAATGGATTGGTTTCCGTTTTGGAAAAGATCGTGGAGCAGTTACTTCTCATTGGATTATTGTTATTTTTGCCATTTTAGTGGGCCTCAGTATGTTGGCCTACGGCTTTATTGGTATGGGAAAATTCATTGATATTTTCCTTCCGCTGAAAACGATATTTCCATTTATGCATTTTGTACCCGACACGTATGTTCCTCACATTTGGGGTATTACTTTTACACTCATAGCCGTATTTTACGCACTAATGGGTGGTATGATGAGTATTGTGTGGGCTGATGTAGCGCAGTATGTAATTATGGCGTTTGCGGGCATTGCAGTAGCAATCATCGCCATGTTTCATCTAGATGTGATTGATTTTTCATCGTGGCTTCCCAATGGTTGGTATTCACCCGAAGTCAGTTTGGCATTGGACTTAAACTGGACAGGAAAATTTATCGAATTCAACGATAAAATAGCAAGCGATGGTTATCAACTTTTCAGTCTATTTTTTGGAATGGTGTTATTGAAAGGCGTTTTGGCAAGTATTGCCGGTCCCGCACCAACTTACGATATGCAAAAGATTCTTTCTACCCGTTCGCCCCACGAAGCTGCGCTGATGAGTGGTTCAGTAACAATTATCCTAATGCCGATCCGCTACTTGATGATAACCGGATTTGCCGTACTCGGACTCATTCTTTTTAATCAAATTGAAGAACAAATACGTGGAACGGACGGTATAATTGATTTTGAGTTGGTTTTGCCTGCCGTTATCAGCCATAGTTGGATTCCTGCCGGATTGACAGGGTTGATACTTGCCGGACTGCTTGCCGCTTTTATGTCCACCTTTGCCGGAACACTCAATGCTGTCCAAGCCTACATTGTAAACGATATTTATATTAAATATTTCAAGAAAAATGCAACCGCTAAGCAGGCAAACCGTGCCAATTATATTGTCGGGCTTGCTGTAGTCGTGGTCAGCATCTGCTTCGGTGTGCTGGCGCAAGATGTGAACAGTGTATTGCAATGGATAACCGGTGCGTTGTACGGCAGTTATATTGCTGCTAATATTTTGAAATGGCATTGGTGGCGTTTCAATGGAAAAGGTTTTGCCTGGGGAATGGCAGGTGGAATGATGCCGGCGCTTATCCTTCCGCTCATACCTTATTTCAACGGTACTCTTCCATTATATTATTTCCCAATAATATTGCTATTTTCCATTGCCGGTTGTATCTGGGGAACTTATTCGGCACCGGCAACCGATACGGAAGTATTAAAAAAGTTTTATCTAAAAACACGTCCATGGGGCTTTTGGAAACCTGTACACAAATGGGTACTTACAGAGAATCCCAATTTCAAAAAAAATAGTTCTGCCAAACGCGATTTGTTCAATGTGGCAGTTGGGATTATTTGGCAGACCGCCTTGGTTGCTGCGCCGATTTATTTAGTATTAAAACAATTCTGGTATTGCACCATTGCCACTATGATTGTAGGTGTAACAACAGTTGTGTTGAAAAAAAATTGGTACAACAAATTAGAAAACTAAACTCATTATCATTTTAAAATTCACTATTTATCATTGAGTTTACAAACTCAAATTCTCAACTCTTATGAAATACGGATATTTTGACGACAAACAACGCGAATACGTAATAACCAACCCGTGTACACCATATCCTTGGATAAATTATTTGGGAACAGAAGATTTTTTCAGCTTGGTTTCCAATACTGCAGGCGGATATTCTTTCTGTAAAGATGCCAAATTTCGCCGCATAACACGCTACCGCTACAACGGTGTGCCAATGGACAACGGCGGAAAGTATTTTTACATAAACGACAACAACACCATTTGGAATCCAGGTTGGAAACCCTGTAAAACCGAATTAGACAGCTACGAATGTCGTCATGGGATGAATTACAGCCGCATTAAAGGTGCAAAAAACGGATTGGAAGCCGAAGTTTTATTTTTTGTTCCGTTGAAAACCTGGGCAGAAGTACAAAAAATAACGCTCCGCAATACAAGTGATAAAATAAAAAAGTTCAAACTGTTTTCATTTGTCGAATGGTGTTTGTGGAATGCACAAACCGATATGGAAAATTTTCAGCGCAATCTTTCCACCGGCGAAGTCGAAATAGACGGGAGTACCATTTACCACAAAACCGAATACCGCGAACGGCGCAACCATTATGCGTACTATTCGGTAAACAGTCCTATAAACGGATTTGATACCAATCGTGAAACTTTTCTTGGATTATACAATGGCTTTGACGAGCCACAACGTGTTTCTGAAGGGAAATCTCAGAATAGCATAGCGCACGGTTGGTCTCCTATAGCTTCGCATTATATCGAAATAGAATTGCAGCCAAGCGAAAGTAAAGAGTTGGTTTTTGTACTCGGTTATGTCGAAAATATGGAAGATGAAAAATGGGAAAGCCCCAAAGTAATCAACAAAACCAAGGCGGAAGAAACAATCGCCCGATTTGGTACGGTAGAAAAAGTCGATAAAGCTTTCGAGGAATTACGCGCCTATTGGGATAAGTTGCTGAGCGCCTATGTAATCGATTCGAATGATGATAAGCTAAACCGGATGGTCAATATCTGGAATCAGTACCAATGTATGGTTACATTTTGTTTCTCGCGTTCGGCATCGTTTTTCGAAAGCGGTATCGGACGTGGTATGGGTTTCAGAGATTCAAATCAAGACCTGATTGGATTTCTACATCAAATCCCCGAGCGTGCGCGCGAAAGGATTATCGACATTGCTTCTACACAATTTTCCGATGGCGGATGCTATCATCAATACCAGCCATTAACCAAAAAAGGGAACAACGAAATAGGCGGAGGATTCAACGACGACCCAATGTGGCTTATTTTCGGCGTAGTACATTATCTGAAAGAAACAGGTGATTTTTTGATTTTAGACGAACTTGTTCCGTTCGACAACAAAGCTGGAACGGAAGTATCTTTGTTCGAACATTTAACAGTTTCGTTCAACCACGTTATAAACAATATCGGTCCCCACGGGCTACCGCTTATCGGCCGTGCCGACTGGAACGACTGTTTAAATTTGAATTGCTTTTCGAACAATCCGGACGAAAGTTTCCAAACAACCGAAAATAAAACCGAAGGCTCGAAAGCCGAAAGTTTAATGATTGCCGGTCTGTTCATTATGTACGGGCGCGAATATGCCAATTTAGCAAAACGTTTGGGAAAAACATCCGAAACCGAGCGTGTGCAAACCGAAGTAGATAAAATGACCGACACCGTAAAAAAATACGGTTGGGATGGTGAATGGTTTTTGCGTGCCTATGATTTTTACGGTAGAAAAATCGGCTCAAACGAAAACAAAGAAGGAAAAATTTTTATCGAATCGAACGGTTGGTGTACAATGGCTGGAGTCGGTCTTGAAGAAGGCATGGTCGATAAAGCCTTAGAGGCAGTAAAAGAGCGTCTGGATTGTGAATACGGTATTGTACTCAACAATCCGCCATACACGAAATACCTGATTGAATACGGCGAGATCTCGAGTTACCCCGAAGGATACAAAGAGAATGCGGGCATTTTCTGCCACAACAATCCGTGGATTATGATTGGCGAAACAATACGCGGACGAGGCGATAGAGCATGGGAATATTACAAAAAAATATGCCCTACTTATGTGGAGGAAAAAAACAGCGAGCTGCACAAAGTAGAGCCGTATGTGTATGCGCAAATGATTGCCGGAAAAGATGCCTTCTGCCCGGGCGAAGCCAAAAATTCGTGGCTCACGGGAACTGCCGCTTGGAATTATTTTGCCATAACGCAATACATTTTGGGTGTCAAACCCGAATACGACGGATTACTGATTGACCCGTGTATCCCCGCCGATTGGAGAAATTTCAAAATAACACGAAAATTCCGTGGAGCAACTTACGAAATAGAAATCAACAATCCAGACGGAAAAATGAAAGGTGTTTCGCAACTGAAAATCGATGGAAAAGAAATTAATGGAAATATTATTCCCGTAATGTCTGAAAAAAGAAAGTATAAAGTAGAAGTAATGATGTAAAGAATAAAGAGCAATGAAAAATAAAATTAGTCTTTTGGTGGTGTGTATAGTAATTGGTTTAGGTGTTTTTTCATGCTATTCGTATTACAAAACCGGTAATGGAAAAATAAACGAAGATGAGTCGCTTGATTATTGCAATACCCAAGTGCAGAAAACATTGAACGAAATAGAAAACGACTCGTGCCTATTTCCAAGAAGTATTGGTATAGATGCCACTAAATGGCATTTGACCAGTGTGTATGATTGGACAAGCGGATTTTGGCCGGGAATTCTTTGGTACAATTATGAAAATACCGGCAATGAGCTTATTAAGCTCAAAGCACAGCAATACACCAACTGTCTTATCGAACTGCTTAATCCGGAACATTCCGGCGACCACGATTTAGGTTTTCAGTTTTTATGCAGTTTCGGAAATGCCTACCGCCTTACGGGTAACGAGAAATACAAAGAGACCATATTGAAAGGCGCCGAGAAACTTGCCGGATTCTACAATCCGAAAGTAGGAACCATTCTTTCGTGGGCGCATATGGTAACCGAAATGGGCTGGCCCCACAATACCATTATGGACAATATGATGAATCTTGAATTACTTTTCTGGGCTTCGAAAAACGGAGGGAGTCCTGAGTATTACAATATGGCCGAGAGCCACGCCCGCGTAACCATGGAAAATCAATTTAGTGAGAATTATACCAACTATCACGTTGCTATATACGATACCATCAATGGCAATCTGGTAAAACGGGTAACCAATCAAGGACTTAACGACAAGTCGTTTTGGGCACGCGGTCAGGCTTGGGCAATTTACGGATATACAATGGTTTATCGCGAAACCGGTAATAAAGATTTTCTTCGTTTTGCCGAAAAGATAACAGATGTTTATCTCCAAAATCTACCCGATGACTATGTGCCTTATTGGGATTTTGACGACCCTGCCATTCCCAACGCACCACGCGACGCCTCCTCAGCAAGTATAGTGGCTTCGGCGTTACTCGAACTTTCCGAGCTCGAAGATGATGCGCAAAAAGCAAAGGAGTACTATTTGGCAGCAGAAAATATGCTTGTTAATCTTTCGTCTGAGAAATATCGGAGCGGAACTTCCAACTCTTCTTTTTTACGACACTCTACCGGCAACTATCCTGCCGGATATGAAATAGACGCTTCGATTAATTATGCTGATTATTATTATATTGAAACTCTGATTAGATACAAAAAGTTGAAAAAAGGTATGGCTATTGTCGATATTCTTTAGTCAAAAAACAATTTAACCCTCATCCATAAACAAAACAATATCATGCAAAGGAACTTTCTTTTCTATTACTTCTTTCTATATACAACATTGGTATTTTCGTCGTGCCAAAATGACGATTGGAAAAAAGAAATCAATAAACTACGTGAAGAACTGAATACTCAACGGCAACTTATCGAAGCATTGCAAAACCAAGTTAGTATAAGCGAGATAGTCTATTCCGAAAACACTTATACAGTTAAGTTATCAAATGATAATTATCTTGTATTCAGCAGTACATCAACACCTGTCATTAGTTTAAATGCACATAATGTTTATCTTCTCAATGGAAAAGAAACCGGAGTGGAATCTGTTGGAAACACTGCTGCTCCAACTTTGACTATCGGAACAAACAACAATTGGTTTATCAACAGTATAGATACCGGTATCTCCGCACAGGCACAAGAAACCAATATAATCAATGTGTTTTTAGACGAAAACAATATGGTTTTTGTATGCAATGACGGAACACAAATTTCGCTGCCGATGAACTCTTTTTCGAATAAAATCGAAAATGACATTGTCATCCCAAAGTACTTGTATCTGCTTTCCGGAACAGAGAACAATTTATTCATTGAGCCTTTTATCAAACGCTGGCGCCCCGAAACTGATTTCGTACGTTTTGCTGGAAGTGTTACTTATTCAAAAAAAACAAAGCGAATGGTTTCCATAAGCAACCCCGTTGCCTGGCAGACAATGGCTGTTACACTTTACAATAATGATTTTGATATTCTGAAAAGCCATACTTCCATCATCCGGCTGGGGCAGAAAAGCATCGGCGACAAAAAAGTATATGTACAGATAATGGGTGATAGCTTTGTACAAGGCTCGTTTTTTAAGGATGCATTGCTCAATAAAGGATATGTTCCAAACATTCAAATGGTGGGGCTACGGAAAGTTGCCGGCGAAACTGCCCAATACGATGAGGGGCGCGGAGGTGATATGCTCAGCGATTATTTTAATATCCATACAGGTGAGACAAAAGCATACAACGGCTATATGCACCCCAATGGACATACATATTACGGTGCCACCGAGTTCTGGAAAAATTGCCATAAAGTTGCCGCCGGAACAGCACCCGAACTAATATATTCCTGCGGGAGATTTGACTATTGCCTGCCCCGTTTTAATGCCGAGACAGGCTATTTATTGTCTCCGAAAGAGAATGATATCCAATACGATAACGGGCTAAAATCGTTTGTGAGATACGACGGCTCGGTGTGGAAAAAAGTACAGAAAACCGATTTTGAGTGGAATTTCAATTATAAAAAATATCTTGAAGCATGGGATTTACCAACTCCGCATTTTTTTGGCGAAATGTTGGGATTAAATGACTTTAGAAATAGCTTAAATGCCGATTTTACCTTGTGGAACGAGCGGATTGAGATAATAAAAAATTCGTACCTCGAAATCGCTCCCAACGGAAAATTTATGATACTTATTCCAAGTAGCACTTGTGGTTCGATGAACAATGCAAATGGAGACTTTACGCTTTACCAGAATGCTTCGATGTGGAGGTTGCGCAAAAATATCATCGACAATTTTGATAATCGTGAGTCCGAGGGGTATTATCTAGTCGATGTAGGAATTACCATCGACAACGAAGATGGATATAATAAAAATACGGATGGTGTTCAGATCGGCAATCCGCATCCGTACCCCAATTATCCAACAATGGGTATTCCTATTGCCGCCTTTATTCAATACCACAGAGAGAAATAGATTTGTGGTAGAATATTTCTTTATCTTCTATTCTTAAAAAGAATATCTTTAGGATATACTAAATTTATCACTGCAAAAAGCACTCACCCGAGAAAATAACTCGAAAATTGATAAAAAATATCGAGAATATAAAAAAGGCGTTGTTTTCTATAATAGAAGACAACGCCTTTTTTATCGAGCCTCTTGTCGGATTCGAACCAACGACCCCGAGATTACAAATCACGTGCTCTGGCCAACTGAGCTAAAGAGGCAAGTGGGTAAGCTGACTGCATCGCACCGCTACAACCTTTTACCCTTGCTGCGGTCAAGCCCTGGGGGAATTCCAAGGGAGCTGGTCGTGTAGGACTTACCCGAGTGCAAAAGTACTATTTTTTGATAATACCACAAAATAATTTTTCCATATTTCTTTTAGCATCACACCTATTTATCTCATTTTCAATAAAATGAAAATATATTAAAATAAATAACTACTGATAAATAAAGTAAAAACCGGAAAGAAAAATCAATCCGGTTTTCGTTGGTAGTATGTTTTGCAAAAAATTATGGCAGAAATTGTGCTAAAACATACTTATATCAATTATTTTTCTACTTCTTGAGTAAATTTCACATTATCGATACAAAAATAAGCCGGCGTATTCATCCCATATTGCCCTACATCGCTTGATGTCAATAAGAATTTGATACTATCCACTTCTCCCAATCTGCTTATATCTACTTTTTCCCAGCTTTTGGAAATAAAACTTTTACCCTCTCTAAAGTCTGCCAAAAAATACTCAACATTTTTGGTAACTCCGCCTGCCAGATAACCGCTGATGGTTACTTTATACCAATCATTAGTTTCAAATTTTTTGGAGAAACTGCTCCCATTCAACATGTCGTAATAGGTATATGCATTGTTGGTAAGCATAGCGCTCTGTGCAAAAAATTTACCGTTTACATCTGCCGGACAAACGATAGTAGCACTCCCGTATGCCAAAGCGTATTGCTTGGAATTGCCGGCACCGCCTCCCGTCATAGCTCTGTATTGATTGCCCCAGCCCGGCGTTACATTGTCTTTTTTGGATGAGCAAGAAAAGCCGGACCATGTAGCCCAAGTCGCATTATAACTGTTATTAACCGTAATCCCTTGCGACACAAATTTACCCGATCCGTCCGATCCGTTCCAGATACTATCGATCAAAGTTACATTTTCAAAATCGACTGTAGTCGTTTTGGTTATAGGGTCTGACTCGCAAGAGGCTGTAACCAATACCAACGCCACAAAAAATGGCAGTAAAAATAGATGCTTCATTTTTCCTAAATTATTTAATTGATGAATAAAATACAACTAAAACAATAACCTTTTAAT
>JBKECI010000015.1:0-11579 GCA_047974405.1 Paludibacteraceae bacterium
ATTTAAAAACGAAAATTATGAGATTTTCATTTACAATAATTCTTTCTTTTATTCATCTGTTTTTGTTTGCTCAGGTAAAATATAATACCAAGCCCAAAGTTGACCAAGAGGTGCAGCAATTATTTGATGAGGGAGAAAAATGTTTCAAAATTCCTGATAAGGACTGTAAACATTTATTCCTTAAAGCCATTGAATACGGAAAGAAAAATAACGTTTCCTATATGGATTACCTTTATTTTCAATTAGGTTATTATTTTGATGTCCGTTCGCAATACGACTCTGCACAGTATTACACAAAAAAGGCTTATGAATTAACAGATAAAAATGACCCCAATTCTGCTTATCCCATCATATTAAATTCATTAGGAGCTAATTATTTCAGACTGGGAGATTATGACAATGCCATCAAGTATATGCTGATGACAATCGAGGTTGAAGAACAGCAAAACAGACCACTAAGAGCAGTTTATGCTTACAATAATTTGGCAACGGTAATGGGGATAAATGAAAATTATGATGAAGCCATTAAATATTATAAAAAAGGGTATAAAATTCTCGAAGAGATTAAGGATACCACTATAATAGCAAACTTAGCATCCAATACAGCTATTTATGTAAAGAAAACCAACAACTTTCCGGAAGCCAGAAAATGGGCATTAAAAGCGATTGAGCTTGCTGAAAGATACAATAATCCCAGCGCATATAGTTATGGAAACTATATAATGGGAACGACAGAAAAGGATTTGGATAAATCTCTTGCTTTTATTAAAAAAGCCATTGATAAATCCCGAGAGTTTCAATATAAAAGCATTTTGGCAGACGCATTGGATATTTACGGTACAAAACTATCAGAAAAAGGCAGGCACGATGAAGCCAAAAAAAGTATAGAAGAAGCGATTAAAATCCATACGGAAACAGGTTATAATACAGGGCTTAAATCTGCTTATGCTAATGCAGGATTGATATATTATAATGCAGGAGAATATAAAACATCTTCCGAGTATTATAAAAAATATGAAGAGCTGTACAGCAAAATACTTTCAGACGACAACAAAGAAAGAGTTAATGACCTCAATACCAAATACGAAACAGAAAAGAAAGAAAAACAAATCGCAGAGCAGGAACTGAAAATACAAAACCAACGGTCAAATCTATTATATGCCATTCTGGGCGGAGCATTGTTGGTTTCTGTATTGGGAGGCATTTTTATTTACAACCGGAAAGCACAAAAATTAAGGCTTAAACAATTACAGCAGGAAAAAGAAAATGCCATTTTAAATTCCTTCATTTTGGGAGAAGAAAGGGAACGAAGCCGTATTTCGCACGAGCTTCACGATGGTGTTGCCGCAATGATTGGTGCAGCCAAAATGAGCTTGGATGCTATCCCGCATCTACCGGAGGAAAAACGGCTAGAACAGCTCTCAAAAGTGAAAGGGATTTTAGAGAATACACACGCCGATGTACGCCATATTGCCCATAACCTGCTCCCAACAGTGTTGGAAAAAGAGGGTTTAATAAAAGCCACCTCGCATTTTGCCCTTGAAATTAATCAGGCCAAATTGCTAAACATCTCGGTAACGGATAACAACAGCAACGCACAAAACCTTTCTCCGCAATTGCAACTGATGCTTTTCAGGGTTATTCAGGAGCTTGTCAATAATATCATTAAACATTCACAGGCACAAAATGCAGAAATCATTTTCAGCAAACATCCCAATGGTTTACAGATTGAAATATCGGATGACGGAATAGGATATGAAGAACTTAATAAGACGGGGGAGCAAGGGCTATACAGCATCACGCAACGCCTTAAGTCTATTGGTGGTAATTTTAAAATAATAAAAGGAAGTTCCGGCGGTACGCAGGCTATGGTAGAAATTGCTGTTTAAAATGCCTTGGGGTTAAAAGAAACCCATTCAGAAATAAAATAAGATTGCACCGCTTATCTTACCAATATCCGACTGTTCCATCAGAGACAGTGAGGGTTTGCTTTGTTTGATATTTGGTATGTGAATTAACGAACTTGAATACAATAATGACAGGATATTATAAAAAGGCGTTTAATGAATTGGAAGAACAGATTAATGAATTGCTCTTTGAACAGGAAAATCAATTAGCGTCTTACGAAAAGGTAATCGAATATATTTTGCAGAAAACCGCCAAGCTGAAAGATTATGTTCTTAAAGCCGGCTTTAAAAATCAGCAGGAGGAGATACACTTCTTTAAGCAAGTCAAGCCGAAGTTTATTGCAAAGCTGATATATTATAATGCAGTTTATAAAATAGAAAGCAAAAGCCAAACGAAACAAAATCTGCAAAGAAGTATATTAACAACGAATTAAAGAAGCTCAAAAAGTTCTTTGATAATAACCTTGAATTTTATAAATATTACCGTACCAACAATACCTTTATTGACGACCAACTGTTTGTTCGGGGAAAGTATGACATCAAGCTAAATTTAGACACCTTTTATTTTGAAACAGACCATTCTTTTTCTACCATTGGCGATTATAAAGCAGGTAAGATACTGGCGAACGATTTAATACAGGTTTATCTTGAAGATCAGCTTCACAATATTGAACAAAAAAAGGTTTTAGATAATTCTACATTAAATTGGACGGCAAGTAAAACCGCATTAACTGAATTAATATACGCCCTATCTGCACAAGAGGTATTTGATAATGGTAATGCGGATATCAAAGTCATAGCCAAAACATTTGAACGCACCTTTAATATCGACTTGGGCGACTTTTACCATACGTTTATGGAACTGAAAGCCTGAAAAATAAACCGCACCAAATTCCTTGACAGCTTATGTGAAGCTCTGATAAAGAAAATGGACGAACAGGACGAGAGGTAATAATTATAATACCCCTCGTGAAATATGCACACCTTTAGTCCTGACAATACTGTCAGCAACAAGGGGTGTATGCTCCTGTTTTTCAACTTGCTTTTCCGCTTGCTCTTCGGGTTCTTCTTTGTCTTTTTTCATAGACAGCACTATTTTTCGCTCAACGGAAGCTAATTCTGTTTTGAGTTCGCTCAATCGGCTCTCTTTGCTCCACGTACCGTTCAGCACTTCCTGAAGAACAGGCACATCCTTTTGTATTTCGGCAATTTTCTTTTGCTCCTGCTCAATGTAGGCAGGTAGCTTTTCCAATGCGTTGAGGAAATACATAGATGCCAATTTCTCATCTTTGGCAATGATACCGTTGTTGTAGGTGTATTTGATATTGCCCTCGCCCTGTATCAGAAAACGGTTTACCCAAATATCCACGCCCTCTTTTTGCGACATTTCCGTTTTTACCAAAAGCTGAAAGCCGTATAGACTTCCGATTTCCTCATAATCCCCGCCTGTTCGGGCTTTGTCCGCAAGCTGATTGAGCTTTACACCGATTTGTTTTATATCCGCATTGGGCGATAAGCCGTCCAATTTAATAAGGTTGGCAACAGTACCGTCAGACCGTTTTTGATACGCCCTTGCAGGTTGTTCCAATCGAGGCTCATACGGTCAAAGCGGGATTGGGCTTTGTCCAATTCTGCCGTATAGTCTTCCAATTTATATTTTGCACTTGATTTTGAACGGTAGAACGATTGCAGTTCGCCGTTATACGGAGCAGGTTCAGGAATAGCATTAATATTGGTAGCGGTAATGGCTGTCTTATCAGACTGGCCATTACTGTTTATCTGTGAAAACAAGTCGCCAATGGCTTCCTGTTTTTTGCCGTTTATTTGTGATGTGCCGTTCGTAGTTCCGTGACCTGTGGTGGAGTATAAAAAGCCGTCAGTACGGAGCTTTTCATACTGTCCACGTATCGGCGGTATTGCTTATCGTCTTCGGAATTTTCTTTGAGCAGTTGGTGGAGTTCCTGCGTAATCGGGAAAAGGTCGTGTTCGGTTTTTCGCCAATTATTGATGTCTATTTCGTTCGCTATGGGGTTTAGAACGAATTTAAGACCGCCAAATCCGCTGTATTGCATCATTGACAGTCTTTCGCCTACGGTGGCTTGCCGTTTCTCCTTTTCCAATGTAAAAGCAATCCGCAGGGCATCAATATTCTGTTGGAGGTGTTGCTTTTTACTGAAGCCCATTTTCCTCTATCCATATTGCGATTGCTCCGGTTATCTCGGTGTAGAGCAGGTCAAACTCATAGCCGTAGGCGAAATCATCGGTTAGCTCATATCGGGCAAAAACAGGCTCACAGATTGGGAACATTTTAAGGGCGAATGGTCGCAGTTCCTCATCTGCCATTTGGGTATTGAACTCATTGCACACCACTTGGAAAATGGTGTCGAACTTGGAAAAGTGTAAACCCTCAAAGAGTATGTAATTGGCTATCTCGTCGCATTGCTCAATGGCGTTCCCTACCCGAAATGCACCCTCATAGGCATTGGAAGCCTACGAAGAACGCTGGTCGATAAATTTTTGGTCGTGTGCCTTTTCGGGAAAGCTGGTGTTTAGTAATTCCTGTAAGCGTAGTTTGAAATACGAAAGGTCTTTTGGCTGTGTGTCCATTTTCTGATTGTTTAGAATTTTGATTAAATCCTAAAATTATCAAGGAATAGAAGAAAGTTTATGAAGTGGCTGGGTTTGGCGTTGGAAGCTATAACTTGGCTTTCAGCAAACAAAAAACCTCTGAAATTCAGTTGTCCGATATGTTCGTGTTTGGCAATTTCAGTTTTTAGTTCAACCAAAACGTGGCATTTCAAAATGCGGTGATAAAACACCAAATCGATAAAGTAATATTCATCGCCAATCAACAATCTTTTTTGTCGGGCTTCAAAACAAAATCCGTTTCCGAGTTCGATGATAAATTGTTGCAAATGCTCAATAAGAGCTTGTTCTAACTCGGTTTCTTCAATCAATTGTGGTTGCTGAATATTTAGAAATTCAAAGAAATAATGCAACTTTACCAAATCGGTTGTTTGTTGCGGTTTTATCTTTTGCATCGCTTCATCAAAAGCATTTTCGGGATTTGTAGTCAGACCAATTCTTTCATAGGTAAGCGAATTAATTTGGCGTTTTAGTTCTTTCACGGACGGTTGGGTTTTCAAAATCAGCAATTCGTAAAAATGTCTTTTAGTTGGATCGTCTATTTTGATGAGTTCAACAATATGCGTGAACGATGTGGAGAAAACGAATGTGAACAAATAATTGTCCTTTTTGAAAGATTGGACAGTTACCGATCGACTAATTTTATTCAGCAGATTATCAATAACTTGTAATTGGTCAGTCGGCGACTGACCAATTGAAAGAACCGTGTTTTTCTCATCAAATTCTTGGGTTATTGACCCAAGAATCTGTGGATAAGTATTGTAAAATTGACGGCAGAGCTTCAAGTTGGTTTCTGAAAGTCCTTTTATTTTGACGGTTTTGGAAAGTTCGGCTATCAATCGGTTTCCGTATTGGGCTCGGTCGTTTCCTTTTTGTTCAAACTCGACGATGTAAAACCCGATAAGCCAATTTCTTAGTGTAATATTCCTGTTCACGGCTTTTACTGCATTTTGCTGTAAAAAATCATTGGTCTGTTGTATTCGGAAAGCTAATTTTTCGAAATTCATTTTTTCTTTTTGGATTCAAACTCAAACGAAGTCGTGAAATCTGCATTTAAAACAATATAAGCATCAAACGACTTTCCGGCTTTGCTTTTCATTCCTTTGATAAGTGAAGTTTTGCCTTTATTCACAAGATTTTCAATATCAGCAATACCGATTTGTACGCCACACACATTGCGGAACTGCACCCAATTACAAACCTCATCGGGACATTTGACAATCTTGTCACGAATAATGAGTTGCTGGCTTTTGCATTTCGGGCAAACCAATTTAGGCAGGTTGCTTTGGGCAATGGAGGTTTGCAACAGTTCGTTTGTGATTGTTGAAGCGTAGATTTCCATTTCCTTTTGGAACGCACCTGCATCGGCTTCGTTGTTTTCGATTTTCTGCAAAGCCACTTCCCATTCGGCAGTCATTGCCACATCTGCAATTTTCCGGTCTTTGACCAATCCGTACACCTGCAATCCCTTTTCGGTCGGGATTAAGGATTTCTTTTCCCTCTGGATATAATTACGGGTAAACAGCGTTTCAATGATTGAAGCCCTTGTGGCAGGAGTACCGATACCGATGTTTTGCAGGGCTTTCCGTTCTTCTTCGTTTTCGATTTCCTTACCTGCGGTTTCCATTGCCGACAAAAGTCCGGCTTCGGTATAAAGTACAGGCGGTTTGGTTTTCTTTTCCAAAACGGTAGCTTCCTTGATTTTCAGTTCATCGCCTTTTTTCAGTTCGGGCAAATCCTGTACAGGTTCGGTATCATCATCTGAGAAATTGCCTTTAATACCACGCCAACCCGCTTCGGTAATTTTACAGCCTTTCAGCGTAAAATCGTAGTGCGACACTTCCAACGAAATATCGGTTATCTCTTTGGTATAGGCTTGTGAAACGGCTTCGAGCAAGCGAAAGGCAATCATATCATAAACGGCATTTTCCTTTGCATTCAGTGCGGACGGCACTTTGTCCGTAATCAACAATCCGTGATGGTCTGTTACCCGCAAATCGTTTACGATACGTTTATTGAAACGTCCCCATTTCATTTTGGCTACGGCTTGTTTGCAGGTTTCCCTGTCCTGCAAAGCCCTCACAAGGTCGGGGATTTCAGCCCACATATCTTCAGGAATGTATTTGCTTCCGGTGCGTGGATACGTGATGAACTTCTTTTCGTACAGGCTTTGGGCAATGTTGAGGGTTTCTTCGGCAGAAAGGTTGAGCTTTTTATTCGCTTCCTTTTGCAGTCCTGTGAGGTCGAACAGTAAAGGCGGTTGCTCCGTTACGCTTTTGGTCGCTACCGATGTAACTGTTGCCGTTCCGGTACGCTGAACGGATTTCAGCGTATCATCGGCAGGTTTCTGGTCTTCCCACTTGCTTTTTGAAATGCTTTTGAAGTCAATATCCTCTTTGTGGTGCAAGAGCTGTATCTGCCAATACTTTTTAATTGAGAAATTTTTGTTTTCCAAATATCGTTTGCATATCAGAGCCAATGTGGGCGTTTGCACTCTACCCAACGAATAAACGCCATTGCCTGCGGAAATACTTAACGCTTGCGTGGCATTGATGCCCACAAGCCAATCAGCACGGCTTCTACCCTGTGCGGATTGGTACAATCCGTCAAATGCCTTTCCGTCTTTGAGGTTTTCAAAACCTTGCTTGATGGCTTTTTCGGTAAGCGAACTTATCCAAAGGCGTTCAAAGGGCTTGTTGCATTTCAGGTATTCATAAATATAGCGGAATATCAATTCGCCCTCCCGACCCGCATCGGTCGCAACGATAATGCTGTCGCTTTTACCGAATAGTTCTTTGATGACTTTCAGTTGCTTTAATGCTCCTGTTGCTTTTCATTTTTCGGAGTTTGTTGCCCCGACTTCAAAGGCTCTTTAATATTTTTGGTCGCTTCGTTGGTTTTGCCCTGCGAATTGACGGCAGTCTGCGTTTTGTGGGCTTCGGTAGGTTGCATTCTTTCCTTATATTGATTAGGAAACTCAAAGCCTGTTTTTCCGGTGTCTTTGTTGAACGTGATATAACCGTTGTACGTTTGCCCTTTCTTATCCACCAGACCTGCCATATACACGGTTTGACCCGCTTTGAATTTATCATATTGCTCATCGGTCAATTCCTTGCCACGAAATGTTTTTGGAGCTTCCTGCGGTTGGCTCTGCTGATTGTTCTGTTGGTTATTTTGCTTTTGTCCGTTGGAGTTGCTACGGTCAAACAAAAATTCGGGATAACGTTTTTCGGCATTGTACTGTACCGTTGCCGAAAACTCCGTTCCTTTTGTGGAAATCATACTTTCCAATTTGAGCGGTTTGCCCTCCATTAAGGTTTGCTTTTGCTCATCATTCAGCTTTACGCCCTTAATTTCATCGGGAACTTTAATAAAATCCGTCCGCAGTGTAATTACGTCATTGGTAAGCCTGTCAATACTGATGATAGACGGCATTAGTTCGCCTGTTTTAGAATTGATTAGATCAACCACACGCCCCATATTGCCTGTTTCGAGCAGATTTTTCTTGTCTTCATCCGTAAACTTGTGCCCGAAGAACTCAAAGTACAGGTTAGGTTCTTTTTTGATACCGTGTATTGCCACGATAACATTTCCGTCTTCGCCCTGCTGTAAAGACAGACGGGCATCTGTGCGGAGAATAGAACCGCCGAGATTAATGCCTACCGGTACAAGTTCGTTGGTTTTATAACCTCGTAACAAAGGGTCGAGCAGGTTTCTTTTTTCGAGGTATTCCTTGCTCAATCCAAGATTTTTCATTGTATCCCAATCAATCTGCTCCGGCTTATAGCGGTATTCGCTTGTTTCCGGTGTTGTCTGTGCTGTTGCCATATCGTTTTTATTTTCTTGTTTATTATTCTGTTGTGTGTCGGGTTTGATTTCGTGTTCTTTCATTACTTTTTCGCCCTCCGGAGTGGGTTTATCAACCTGTTTCTGCATTTCCTTTGCCTTTTCGATAGTGCTTCGGGTTCACCTACTCTGAAAAATGAAAAGCTGGTCGGGTTTTTCAGTTGGCTGATAAAGTTGGAGAAGAAATTGGAAAAGAAATCACCGTGCTTATCGACCCGCATAAACTGGTTTTGGTTCTTTTTCGTGGGTTCTACCGTTTCCATTTTTCCCTTTTCGTCAATGCTCTTTACGGCTTGGATTTTCATTTTTTCTTTATCCAATACCAGTAATATGTCCGATAGCTGTTCGGGCATTTCCTGTTTGTTTGTTGTTTCTTCGCTCATAATCTGAAATATTTAAGATTTACCGCTGAAAGTAAAGGAAGCGTTTACAGCTTCGTCCGAAGTGGCACTCAAAGGCAGTGTTTGGCACTCATTGGCGTTCTCATTTATTGAAACTTTCCCTAATAAAGTGATGCACATCGGACAGCTTGTAATACAGTTTTCCGCTTATCGTATAGTAGGGGAGCTTACCAATGGAGCGATACCGTTGCAGGGAGCGGTTGCTGATTTTCAGCATTTGTAGTAAGTCTTGATTATCCAGCAATTCCTCACCGTCTATACTGTTGCGTTTCCTTTGCAGTTCGTCTATATTATCGCCCAGCATATCAAGGCGACCCATCAAGCGTTCCATCCACACCAAAAATTCAATTCTGTCAATATTCATAGCCACACGTTTTAGGATTTACCTGATTTCAGCTTTCTGCCTTTTTCGATATAGCTTTTGCCTTTTGCCATCAGCTCCTGCACATATTCGTCGTTGCTCTGTACGGCATTTGCATTCAGCATATCCTTGATTGCTCCAATGGTGTAGAAGTATTGACCGTAGATTTTTGAGTAGGCTATCTCGCCTTTGGTACGCATACGCCATAAGGCCTTTTCGCTGATGTGCAGGTATTGGCATACCTCGTGATTGTTGAGCCACAGGTCATCATAACTTGTGTCTTCCAACCTTTTCAGATAATCGGAAATGGCAGTGATACGGCTGTTTAGCTGTTTCCACGCTTCTTCTTCGATTGTGATTATTTTCATCGCATTGCTCCTTAATGTTTACAATGCAAAATTCCCAAAGGTGGCAGGGTTTGTCCGCCAACCCTCGCCAATTGGTTTGGTGGTTTTTTGATTTTTTTTGCAATTAGGCAAAACCTTTGTTTAATAAGGGTTTTATCGGATTGGGGATATTTTGTAATGGAGTTTTGCCACCATTTGCCAATTGGCATACATTGGCAAAGGGTGCAAACAAAAAGGCAGTACACTTTTGATGCACTGCCTTGAACGTAAGACCAGGATTAAATTAAAGGTCTTCATTCATATATTCTTCAAGCGAAATTTTGAGTTGGTCTAAAAATGCAGTTCGAGAGCCTGCTCTTGTCTTCATTCTGTGGAAAGAATGATGTATATCGTTCAATGGTGTTTGGAACAGCACCTGAAAAATCAAAGCCAGTTTTCGGATGCCAATTTTTCCGTAGGCAACGGAACTTGAAGCATAGAGGGCGTAAATCAGTTCAATGAGTGCATTTTGTGAATTAGTCCAAGAAATATCCCTGTTTGTATCTCCGTTTATCATAATCATATCGGGATTTTTTTCGGGGCTTATTTTTGTAATCATATAAGTATAGAGTAATTCATTGGCTATAATGTGGGCTATTTTGTTGTCATAGTAGGTAGAAAAGCTAAGGTCGATTTCAAATACGCCACTCTTTAATCCGTCGTGGTAATTGATTTGCCCGAGCCTGAAATAAGTATGGTCACGGTCAGTCCTGTTTGCCCGATAGTACCTGTAAAAATCCTCGTTGCAGATACTTTCCTTATATTCTGATTTGAGGGTTTTCAATAAGTTCTCAAAATAGCTTTGATGGATTTCTCCGGTGCTCACAGGACAGGTTGTTTCGATACGGAAAACTTTGTTGTAGTAGATGAGTTTCCCTAAAATTTGCGGTTTGATGTTCTTGAAAAAATCAATTTCCTGCCGTTCATCTATAAAGCCGTCTTGTAGTACTTTGGCTTTTATTGTTCCCAACATTTCATTTAGGTACAAGGTCATTTGGTATGCCTCGTCCACCGTTCGCATCATTTGGGAAGAAAGTTTGTCTTCCTGATGCCGGATTTGCGATAATATTTTGTTCAACACGATTTCCATAGCATAGTCTTTTAGAAGTTAGCACTATTTGTTTCGGAGATACAACTAATATTGATACGCCAAAATTTGGAAATAATATTGAAACCAATCCCACAGATTACCCCCAGTGGGGGAATTTTTTCTCGCATATAGACGAAAAAAGGGTAAAGCAGTAGTGTACTTTACCCATTAATTTATTACATTTGCAGTAATGATTTACAAGGTAATCAAGTGAAAGCAAGTGCAGTAAGCACCATTACTAAATCGTTACCGATAGCACTTTCGGTTCTTGTAAACTACTTTTTATTAGCTGATTTCAGCAATTCTAATCTTTTTTATAAAAAAAGAAGATACTTTACAATTGCCGTTTTTGTCTCTTTGCACTATAAAAAGCAATGAAATTAATAAAATCAAAATGTTTCGATACATTGAAGAGTGACAAATCATAGTATTTTTGCAAAAAAAAAACACAAAGTCATGACATCTACTGCGGAAACCCCGGAACAATACATAGAAGAACTCCCCGAAGATAGAAAAGAAATTATAAAAAAACTTCGCAAAATACTAAAAAAAAATCTCCCCGAAGGCTACGTGGAAGAGATGAGTTACGGAATGATAGGATACGTTGTTCCCTACACAATCTATCCTGCCGGGTATGCCGTAAAGCCCAAAGTACCATTGCCATTTATCAATTTAGCATCTCAAAAAAACTATATAGCTCTTTATCACATGGCAATCTACGCCGTACCCGAATTACTCCAGTGGTTTCAGAGCGAATACCCCAAACACAGCCAAACACAGTTGGATATGGGAAAAGGGTGTATCCGGTTCAGAAAAACCGAAGACATACCCTATGGACTGATAGCAGAATTAGCTAAAAAAATATCTGTGAGTGCTTGGATAAATTTATATGAAAATAATATAAGAAGAAAAAACGGCAAATGAAATTTGAAGGGGTAAAAA
>JBKECI010000016.1:0-27079 GCA_047974405.1 Paludibacteraceae bacterium
CCCGATTCTTGCCTCCCATTTTGCTTTTCATTGATTTTAGACAAAAGTATTTGGAAACTAGTATTATCGCTGTAATCACAAAAAAGGGAAGAATTTATAATGTTGGAACTAAATGTGTATTTTTCGTAATCGCCATTTAGCAATAAACGCAAAGCATCAAAAACCTTTTCTTGTTGCTTGTTACACGAATTAGTTGAAATTCTTTTTTCAATTATTCGCTTTATTTCGAGGGTCAATATGTCAGTTTCTAATGTTTCTATCATAGTGTAAAAATACGATATTTCCCGAATTAAAACTCCTTTTCCACGTTGTATTTTTCAACAAATAAAATTCACTAGCATGCTATCACCAAATGACACACAACGAACAGAGCTTGCTGCTGTGCTGGATTTATATTCGTCCTGTCCGGAACTGTAGCCCAATAGAATTACTAATTGTCAAGTTTCACAAGGTTGTTGATAGCTGTTGATTAAATTTAGTAATTTGTTTTTGAATACGCTTCACTATACCCAATTTTCTTTTCTGGTCAAGATACATATCTTCCGGAGCTACGGCCAGTTTTTCCTATAAGTTGCAAAACTACAAAAAGATTTATTATCGTCAAATTGAGAACGCCAATTCTTATCAGAAATACACGGATATTTCATACAACAAACCGAATATATTTTCTATATTTTTACTTTTTTTCTATTATTTCATTTGATATGTCGTTTTAAAAGTGTATCTTGTGAGCTCTCCGTAAATATTCAAACCATAAAACAATGAACCAAAAAGTATTCAATATCTTGTTGACGACATTATTAGGCATCATAAACCTGTCGGTATATGCACAATCAAATCTTTATGTATCGCCCAATGGGAAAAGCTCCGGAAACGGCAGCATAAAAAAACCTTTTGCAAGCATATCAGCAGCGTTGGAAAGGGCACAGTCCGAAAAAGGAGACGTTACTGTTTATCTCCGACAAGGCACATATTATCTCGATAAGCCTTTGATAATTACACCAAAAGACGGCGCTGCAAACAGACATCTAAGCATCAAACCGTACCTTAACGAAAGGGTTGTAATATCGGGAGGTGTCAGGCTGAATTTGAAATGGAAGACTTACAAAAACGGTATTATGAAAGCCACAGTAAGCGGCAACCCCGTGATGGATATGTTGATGGCTGATGGCGAAATAAGACACATGGCAAGATTTCCGAATTTCGACCCCAACGCTGTACGTTTTAATGGGACATCGGCAGATGCCACATCACCCGAGAGGGTACGATTGTGGAAAAATCCCATAGGAGGTTATCTGCATGCCATGCACAATCACGATTGGGGCGATTTTCATTACCGTATCACAGGGAAATCGGAAAATGGCAAATTGGATTTGGAAGGAGGTTGGCAAAACAACCGCAAATCGGGTTTGCACCCCCAAAACCGAATGGTGGAAAATATTTTTGAAGAACTCGATACTCCGGGCGAATGGTACTATTCGGCTGACGACAAAACTCTGTATTATTATCCGCTTGAAGGCGAAAATATTTCGGAAATCGTCTTTGAATCGCCACAGCTAAAAAGTTTGATAGAGTTACGCGGAACCGAAACTCAACCGGTTAAAAATGTGAGTATTGAGAGATTGGAATTGACCCAAACACAACGTACTTTTATGGAACCATACGAGCAACTGCTCCGTTCCGACTGGTCGATATATCGAGGGGCTGCCATATTTGTAGAAGGAAGCGAAAACTGCAACATACGCCGATGTTTTCTTCACAATCTGGGCGGAAACGCGATATTTTTTTCCAATTACAATCGAAATTGCCAAGTCTCAAGCTCGCATATCACCAATATAGGGGCGAGTGGAATTTGCTTTGTGGGCAACACCAAAAGCGTTCGTTCACCGAGTATGGAGTATGGCAAATATATAAATTATGAACAATTAGACTTCGGGAAGGGCGCAAAAGACAATAATTACCCGGCCGAATGTAGTGTACACGATAATTTGATACACAAAATAGGATTATACGAAAAACAGACTGCAGGAGTGGAAATATCGATGGCACAGGTAATAGCCGTGAGCCACAACAGCATATACGACACGCCCCGTGCGGGAGTGAATGTGAGTGAAGGAACTTGGGGAGGACATGTTTTCGAGTTTAACGACATTTTCGATACTGTAAAAGAAACAGGAGACCACGGCTCATTCAACTCATGGGGGCGTGACCGATTTTGGCACCCCAACCGTAGAATAATGAACGAAATAGCCGCGAAAAACCCCGCACTCATCTTGGCTGATGCCCAAAAAACGACCATTATCCGAAACAACCGCTTCAGATGTGACCGAGGTTGGGATATCGACCTTGACGACGGCTCGAGCAACTACCAAATATACAACAACCTATGCCTAAACGGTGGCATTAAACTCAGAGAAGGATTTTATCGCGTAGTAGAAAATAATATTATGATTAACAACTCGTTTCACCCCCATGTGTGGTTTTCAAACAGTGGCGATATTTTTACACGAAACATTGTGATGACTGCCTACCGCCCCATTCAGGTGAACAATTGGGGGTTGATGGTTGATTACAATATTTTTGCCGACAGTATCTCATACGAAACCTCTCGCAAAAGAAATACCGATCAGCATTCGATTGTCGCAGATATTAGTTTTATAAATTCTGCTCAAGGAGATTTCTCGCTTGCCGACAATTCCGACGCAATCACAAAAGGCGGTTTCCACAACTTCGAAATGAACAAGTTTGGAGTGGTTTCGCCACACTTGAAAGCAATTGCCAAAAGCCCGAAAATGCCCGTGCCGGTGGTTATGAGCAAAAACAACAAAGAAGAGATGATAAACTGGAGTGGAGTTATAATAAAAAATCTGCAAACACTTGGCGAACGCTCTGCTACAGGAATGGACTCCGAACGTGGAGTGTATGTAGTGTCGATTAATACAATGGGTGGAAAACTACGCGACTACATAAAGCCCAATGATGTAATTCTGAAAGTAGGAACGACCCAAACCGATAATATCCGACAAATGAAAGACGCCCTTGCAAAAGTCGGACAGTCCGGACAGTCGGGCGATGTCGAATTTGTAGTATTCCGCACCCAATCGGAGCAAAAAGTATCAATCCCGATAAATTTATTGGATTAGAATAATAAAACACAACCTATAAAAACAAAACATTTGACAGGTACTCTCAATATTATGATGTGTCTGTCAAATGGTTTTATCAGTAAACCCAACTTTTACCATTCAGCTAAGAGCACCACAGCAAGTTTGTTTGTATCTATTGTTGATTTTTGTGAAATAAATCTCCGGACAAAATTTAAGTTACAGTACATTTCTTGACACAAATCAATTATCGACAAAAACCTCGTTGCACTTATTGTTTTTTTCAAGATTCTTTCTTACTTTTGTAACCCTCATAAAAAAAATGGACAGATGAACTCTATTTCAGAAAAAATAAAAACACTGTGCTTCGACAAAAACATCTCAAAAGATGAATTATCCACACTTTCAGGGCTTACCCCGATTCAGATTGCGATGATAGAAAATAACGAGAAAATACCATCTCTCGCTTCTTTGATTAAGATTTCGCGCGCTTTGGGAGTACGTTTGGGTACATTTTTGGACGATAGCGAACATATCGGTCCGGTAATTCATACCAACAACGACAAAAAATCGCCGGTAACTTTTTCGAGCCAGCTCTCAAACACCAATTCACATATGGATTTTGTCTCTTTGGCAGCAAACAAGGCTACCAGGCATATGGAGCCGTTTTTAATTGATGTCCACAAAAATGACGAAGCAAAGAAAGTCTCATCGTCTCACGAAGGAGAAGAATTTATATATGTACTCAGCGGCACTATCAATATCCGCTATGGAAAAAAAGAATATACCCTGCATCAAGGAGAAAGCATATACTATGATTCTATTATAGACCACCTGGTTTATACCGAAATCAAGGAATCTGCACAAATACTAGCCGTAGTCTATACACCTTTATAAAACACAACGAATACCATTCAGAATGCAATTATCGGACAAAACACTGGGAGACTGGCTGGAGCATTGGGCAAACGAAACTCCCGAAAACGAGTGCGTAATATACTCCGACCGAAATTTACGTTTCACTTGGAAAACGTTTAACAATCGTGTAAACGATATGGCTAAAGGATTAATAGCCATAGGTGTATCCAAAGGCTCTCATGTGGGCATCTGGGCTCAAAATGTACCGGACTGGCTCACCTTCCTCTTTGCCACTGCAAAAATAGGGGCGGTAGCTGTTACGGTAAATACCAGCTACAAAGAACATGAATTGGCTTTCGTAATAGAAAATTCCGATATGGATACGCTTTGTATTACCGAAGGAACGGGAAAAAGCGACTATTTGGAAATGGTGTATAACCTTGTACCCGAGCTAAAAACGTCTATGAGAGGAGAACTGAAAAGCAGTCGATTCTCAAAATTAAAAAATATCGTTTTCATGGGGCAAGAAAAGTACAGAGGAATTTTTACCACTCCGGAAATTCTCTTGCTGGGCAGCAGTCAAAACGACGACGAACTGAATCGCCTAAAATCCCAGACAAATTGCCATGATGTGGTAAACATGCAATACACATCGGGTACCACCGGTTTTCCCAAAGGGGTGATGCTTTCGCATCACAACATTGCCAACAACGGATACTTTACTGGAGAACACATGAAATTTACACAAGAGGACAAACTTTGCATTTGCGTACCCCTATTTCATTGTTTCGGTATTGTATTGGCAGTAATGAATTGTCTCACACACGGATGTACGCAAGTAATGGTCGAAAAATTTGATCCACTGCTGGTACTCGCCTCTATCCACAAAGAAAAATGTACGGCGGTTTACGGTGTCCCTACCATGTTTATTGCCGAATTGAACCATCCGATGTTTGATATGTTTGATATGAGTTCGCTCCGAACGGGGATTATGGCAGGAGCGTTGTGTCCTGTCGAATTGATGAAACAAGTCAACGAGAAAATGTTTATGGACATTACCAGCGTTTACGGACTTACCGAAACCTCTCCCGGTATGACACAAACACGGATAGACGACACGTTTGAGGTGCGATGTACAACCGTAGGACATGATTACGAATTTGTAGAAGTAGCAGTAATAGACCCTGTCACGGAAGAAAAATGCCCCGATGGAAAAGAGGGGGAAATGTGCTGCCGCGGATATAACGTAATGAAAGGATATTATAAAAACGAAGAAGCAACCAACGCCGTTATTGACCGTAATGGATTTTTGCACTCAGGCGACTTGGGAGTAAAAGGCAGCAACGGGAATTATAAAATTACCGGACGCATCAAAGATATGATTATACGGGGAGGCGAAAACATATCACCCAAAGAGGTAGAAGATTTTCTTTATAAAATGCCCGGAATAAAAGATGTGCAAGTAGTGGCAGTAATATCGCCAAAATACGGCGAAGATGTAGGAGCATTCATCATTCCTCACAAAGGATACCAACTAACGGACGAAGATGTAAAAGACTTTTGTAAAAATCAAATAGCACACTATAAAATACCAAGATACATGTTTTTTGTCGATGAATATCCAATGACAGGAAGCGGGAAAATTCAAAAATTCAAGCTGCGCACGATGGCTTTGGAATTGTGTAAAACAAATGGAATAGACATTGTATAAATAATAATCCTCTCTCTCCCCTAAACCCTGTGAATAAAATTTATCAACTATATTGCTTTATTGTACATCGATTGAGTGCACGCAACTCGTACGGACACGGAATACATTCTCCCTATCTGTATTCGTTTGTTCAAAACGTAATCTACCATCAGTACAACTCTTTTTACGCATTTCGAGACATCGAGAGAGAAAGAGAACGGCTAAAAAAAAGCATGCGACGGATAAAAACGAAAGATTACGGAACAGGAAACGACAGAAAAGCAAAAGTCTCACACATAGCACACAAATCGTTAAAACCAAGAAAATGGGCACAACTATTATTCAGAGTCGTAAACTTTTCGAAAGCAAATGATGTTTTGGAGTTAGGCACATCTTTGGGTATAACTACGGCTTATTTGGCCGCGGCAGACTCCGGTATTCGGTGCATAACATTAGAAGGCTCGCCAGATACTGCCAATGTTGCCCGAAGAACCTTTGACACTTTGCATCTTAAAAATATTGAGATAATAGAGGGCAACATTGATGAAACTCTTTCTCAAGCACTATTGAGATTTAAACAATTAGATGTTGTATTTTTTGATGCAAATCACAGAGAAAAACCAACATTAAACTATTTTGGACAATGCTTACAGTTGGCACACAACAATACAATATTTATTTTTGACGATATTTATTGGTCTAAAGAGATGGGCAATGCATGGAAACAAATAAAGAAAAATGGTAAAATTACCTCTACCATCGATTTGTTTGATTTGGGAATTGTCTTTTTCAACAGCAATTTACCCAAGAAAAATTATATATTGAAATTCTGACTCTATAAAATGAAACGAACAATGATTGGCAAAGCACACAAAGTTATGATTAACTTGATACGCACGGTTCCATCTAACAACTAAAAAAACAAATTTGAACAGATGAAAATTTACACCAAAACCGGAGACAAAGGACAAACCGGACTGATTGGCGGAACTCGCGTAGAAAAAAGCGATATTCGTCTGGAGACTTACGGCACGGTTGACGAACTGAATGCTAATATAGGAATGCTCGCGGCAATGAACGTTGGCGATGAAATTCGTCTTTTTTTATACAAAATTCAAAACATACTATTTACCGTTGGCTCTCATTTAGCCACAGACACGACCAAAACCGGCCACAATTCTGCCTCCGTGATGAAAGAAGAATATATAGTTATGGTCGAACATGAAATCGATAATATGGACGAAAAACTTTTACCCCTCAATCGCTTTATCCTGCCGGGAGGGTCGGTAGAAGCCGCTCAAAGCCATATTTGCCGTACCATAGCCCGAAGAGCCGAGAGAAGAATTATTGAAATGAATAAAACATATAATGTTGATAATAAGGTAATTGTTTGTATAAACAGACTTTCAGATTACTTTTTCACGCTATCAAGATTTATCATATCAAATCAAAAGAAACAAGAAATTTTCTGGAATACTACCAATTAATAAATTAATTTTATACTTTTGCAGAATTTTATTACCTAAATTGTTTAATTTTTAAAATTATGTATTGGACGTTAGAATTAGCATCTAAAATTGAAGATGCACCATGGCCGGCGACCAAAGATGAATTGATAGATTATGCTATGCGCTCTGGTGCCCCCCTTGAAGTGATAGAAAATCTTCAAGAAATCGAAGATGAAGGCGAAATATATGAAACCATAGAAGATATATGGCCCGACTATCCGAGTAAAGAAGACTTTTTCTTTAATGAAGAAGAGTACTAAATAGCGGCATATAATAAATGATTTTACCGCAAAGATTCAAAAAATTGAATTGTAAATACAATTTTTTAAAATCTTTGGAGTTTAAGTTGTTGTTGAATAAGGTTGATTTCGGTAAAAAACAGTATGACATACGAAAAACGTAATATATTGATAAACATAAAACAGATTTTTACAATCTGTATGCTTATTTTTGTAAATGCTGTACCGGTTTTTTCCCAGATAGAATCCCAAATCAGTCAATACATGTTTCATCAGGCTACATTTAATCCCGCCTCAATCGGTGAAAACAACATGATAAGCGTAGCAGGGCAACATAGGATGCAATGGTTGGGAGTTCCCGGAGCGCCACAGACAACATTTTTTTCTGTCAATGCTCCATTTAAAATCGGTAAAAACATACATGGAGTGGGCATTAACTTTGTAAACGACAAAGCCGGAGCCTTTACCAATCAATCTGCAAACGTACAGTACGCCTTTAAGAAAACAATAGGACAAGGCACATGGAGCATCGGAGGGGGGGTAGGTTTCGTAGGAATAGGTTTCGTGGCAGACAGCGCCAAAAACTCGGTATCATCAAAATACCACAAAAATATAGACAACAGAATTCCGGAGCAAGACGAGCAAGGAATGGGGTTGGATGTCTCTGTCGGACTATTTTACAGCACACCAAAATACTATGCGGGTATTTCGTACGCTCACCTAAACAGCCCCTCGTTTTTGCTGGGAGACAAAACAACCTTCCACACACGTGGAATTGCATATTTTACCGGAGGTTTTGACGTCAGTTTTGAAAACCCTAAATTCATGCTGAAATCATCCTCCTTAGTAAAATCAGACTTTGCCTCGCTACAATTTGATGTATCCTCCCGATTGGAATATGACAAACGCTTTTGGGGAGGATTGTCCTACCGCTTGCAAGACGCCGTTGTTATTTTTGCCGGACTAAACATTATGAACGGACTGGCAGTTGGCTACGCATACGACTTGCCCACCGGGAAAATGCTGACAGTATCGTCTGGCTCGCACGAACTATTGCTAAAATACAGTTTTGCTTTTGATACAAGCAAAAATAAGAATAAATATAAAAGTATAAGAATACTTTAATACATTTTGAAAAAATTCTTTCTAACATTATGATAAATATGAAAAAGATTTTGCCGGTATTATTTATACTCTCTCTGGCAGTGTCATGTAATAAACCAACTGGAGAATTAGTCGGAATCGGAAACAAGGGAACATTTCATGAAGCCAATCCCTACGGTATGGTTTTTATCAAGAGAGGAGCTTTTATGATGGGACCCAACGATCAGTCGGTATTGAACTCAGACGACCGCTCGCTAAACGTTACCGTAGATGCATTCTGGATGGACGAAACTGAAATTACCAACGACGAATACAAACAATTTGTCTATTGGGTACGCGATTCCATCATCAGACGCAATCTGGCAATAGCAGGACATGACGAGTTTATTAAACGCAACAGAAACGATCAAGATGAACCATCTCCCGAAACCGGTGTGCTCAATTGGAGAACAAGAATCCCGTGGAACTCACGCGATGAAGAGGTGCAAGACGTCATAGCCTCTATGTCGTATCAAGGCGAAAATAATTTAGGCAAAAAACAAATAGACCCTGCTAAACTCAAATTCAAATACTATTGGCTCAATTATGACCAGGCAGCATTACCTCGCAACAAATACAACGTAAACACCGGCGCATACCTCAAAGGAGCAAGTGCCAGGGTGGACAGCTCCTATGTTGACGAAAACGGCGTAATACACAACGTAACCATTACACGACCGTTGAAAACAAGGCGAGATTTGATTTCCAACAAAATCGTAAACATATACCCCGACACCATTATGTGGATTCGCGATTTTCAATTTGCCTACAACGATCCCAAAATGAAAATGTATTTTTCCCACAAAGGTTTTGCGCAATATCCGGTGGTAGGGGTTACTTGGGAACAGGCACAGGCATTTTGTCAGTGGCGTACCGGTTTTTTTAACAACTCCCACACCATAGAAGGGCAAGAATACCGTTTGCCAACCGAGGCCGAATGGGAATATGCATCAAGAGGTGGCAAAGCATTGGCACTCTATCCTTGGGGAGGCAACTATGTGCGAGATGCAAAAGGGTGTTACCTTGCCAATTTTAAGCCGATGCGCGGTAGTTACACAGACGATACCGGAGCCACCACAATGAAAGTAGGCTCATTTGCTCCCAACAACTATGGACTGTACGATATGGCCGGAAACGCCGCAGAATGGACATCAACGGCTTATGGGGCAAACGCCACATTGGTAAACGATATGAACCCCAACTATCAATACAATGCAAAAAATGAAGACCCCAACATATTGAAACGTAAAGTAATCAAAGGGGGTTCATGGAAAGATATAGCTTATTACCTGCAATGTGGGGTAAAAACATTTGAATATCAATACGAAGCCCGTCCTTACGTTGGTTTCCGTTGCGTTCGTTCGTATAACGGAGAATAATTTACTAAACAATAAAATAAATTCAAAAAAAATATGTCTAAACAACACAGTAGATTTTACATATGGTGGAACTCCAATCGCGGCAAAAAAATAATAGCCGCAGTATATAGTTTGGGGGCCGCAGTAGTTATATTGGGAGCTTTATTCAAAATTCTCCACCTAAAAGGTGCCGACATTATGCTTATATTAGGTATGGGAACAGAAGTAATCATCTTTGCCTTGGGTATATTTGACACTCCACATAAAGAATTTGACTGGGGGAAAATATTTGATTTCAAAAACAGTTTACCCCAAGCGGTTACCTCACAAAATTTGAGCGCCTCCACCTCTCACTCATCCGGACTAACCTACTCGGAAAGCCTGTCCGATACCGATGTAAAAAAACTGAGTGAAGGGATAAAAAACTTATCGGATACCGCTGAAAATTTCCAAACCATATCCAATGTGGCCATTGCTGCCAACGGATTGGCAAAAAACATAGAAACAGCCTCGCAAGCAGCCGTCAATTTTACGGCAACACAGCAAAAACTGAACGAAACCACCGAAAAACTTTCCGACTCTTATTCCGGAATCAGTTCAGACGTACTCGCCGCTGTGAACAACACCAAAAGCTACGCCGGGAAAGTGGCAGAAATGAGCAAAAGTTTATCATCGATAAATTCCATATACGAAATACAATTGCGGCATATCCAATCGCAAAACGAAGGCCTTAGTCAACAATCGGAAAATATCCGTAATGTTTCAGGACAATTGGACAGTATTGCTACTAATCTTGGCAAAATGAAAGAGACAACCAATAACTCTTTCAACGAAAGCACCAAATATCAGCAGGCAACACAAAAGTTGGCAAAACAAGTGGAAGAACTCAATGCTGTGTATGGCAATATGCTCAATGCACTCAGTTAATTTATATACCAATTAAAATATAAAATAAAAAGAAATGGGAGCAAGAAATTGTCCTGAAACCCCGAGACAAAAAATGATTGGAATGATGTATTTAGTGCTTACAGCAATGTTGGCGCTAAACGTATCAAACGAGGTTTTGAATGGTTTCTCGATGGTAAATAAAGGACTACTAACCTCCATATCTTCTGCAGAAATCAGAAATAAAGGGATGTACGCCAACTTCAAAGATGAAGCTGACAAAAATCCAGCTAAAGTAAAACCATGGCTCGATAAGGCAAAAGTAGTACAAATAAAATCGGACGAATTAATCAAACAAATACAAGAAGTAAAATATGAAATTGTAAAAATTGCCGATGGAAAAGATGCCGATAAAAATGCTATTGATATTGAGAGCAGAGAAAATATTGATGCCGCAGGAGAATTTGCACTGGGAAGAGGAGACGAGAAACTGAAAGCAGCTATTGATAGTTACAGAAACTTTATTATTCAGACAACCGAGGGCGACCCAGCAAAACAAGAAATGTACCGCAAGATGTTTGCTACGGACAAAAAGTGGTCAGCCTCTATGTTTGAAAGCATGCCTGTAGCTGCCGTCATCACGATGCTTAGTAAATACCAATCGGACGTTCGTTCTGCCGAATCGGAAACAGTACAGTATCTTCGCTCAAAAGCCGACCTGCAAGACTACAATCTAAATACATTGCAAGTGATAGTCAATACCGAGTCAAGTTACGTATTGCAAGGAGGCACTTACAAAGCAGAAATATTCCTTGCCGCATACGACAAAAATAAAGTAAACTCGTACCAATATTCGGTCAACGGCTCTTCGCTCGGCAACAACAACATATTGCAATTGGGAGCTTCGGGAATTGGACCGCATACATTTACGGCAAGCGTAAGAGTACCCAAAAACGATGGTACGTGGCAAACATATACTTCCGATCCCTATCAATACATTGTAGGCAAACCTTCGGCTACTATGTCAAACGTAGATTTAAATGTGGTCTATCGCGGTATCGACAACCGTTTTAGAATTTCGGTACCTGGGGTACCCGATGGGAATGTACGTGTGAGCGCAAACGGAGCGGCCGTTGCCAAATCGGGCGATTTGTACATCGTAAAACCACAACAGGACGGCGAAATCTCTATCAATGTATCTGCCGAGATTAACGGTAAAACTGTAAGTATGGGGAGCGAAAAATACCGTGTAAAGTATCTTCCCGATCCAAAATCTTTTCTCAAATATACCGATACGGGAGGCGTACCCCGTACAGTTCAGGATGGAAAATTATCCAAAAGGGTACTGAAAGGGAATATCTCTATCATTGCAGACTATGGCGACGACGTGTTGATAAAAGCCAATTTTACCGTAAAATCGTTTATGACAGTAGTATTGGGAATGGCCTCTCCTTCCGCCGGCTCAAATTTCAGCCAAAGGCAGCTTGAATCCATTGACAACTTGGAGGGGGGAGACATTTTGATTATCAAAAACATAAAAGCGGTAGGACCCGACGGAAAAGAACGTACATTGACTCCGATAACCATTGAAATTTAAATATCCGATTTTGAACTTAATTATTCTCATATCATTATGAAAAAATATAAATACATAGCAGCTGCTGCAACGCTTATTCTTTCGTTGTTAAATACATCGAACGCGCAAGAGTTCTATGATAGCAAATCTGAACAGCCCCTCCCGTTTTTCAACGAGCTGGGAGCCGTTCGTATCCAAACCACCGAAATGGATGCCTTAGCTGATACAATAGCCGTTGTAAGACATCGTGCCGACGATATTGTATGGTCTCGCACCGTATATAGGGTTATTGATATGCGTTATAAGCAAAACTATCAACTCTATTTCCCTACCCGTCCTACAGACCGCTATCGCAGCTTGTTTCGAGTGATGCTGGATGCCATAGCCGATGGAGCCAACGTTTACCGTCGAAATCCTCGCGACATCAGACCTATGTATGGCGAAACACTGAACGGCGCCGAATTGTCGCGCGTGTTTGCTTACGATGAAGAACCTTACAATAACCTCTTGCAAGTAGATACCATCACAGGACAACGCTCTGTAAATATGGATCAATATATGCAATACGTTAAAAATCAATTGAAGTTTTTGGTGCAAGAAGTCGTGTTTTTCGACAAACACACCTCCCGCCTTTATTCCAAAATTGTAGCTGTAGCCCCTTTGTATGCTTTGCATCCAGATAATATGGAGAATAAAGAGACAATGGCTTATTTCCGCAATTCTGTATTGTGTTGGGTTGCTTTTGACGAACTGCGCCCTTATTTGGTAAAACAGGTGGTGGTACCTAACGGCAACGATACCGAAAGGCTTAATTACGATGATTTCTTTACACAAAAACTCTACTACGATTATGTCTTGGGAGATAGCAATATGTACAGTCGTATGCTACTCGAATATGTAGTGGAAGAACCAAAGTTAAGAACAGAGCAAAAACGTATCGAGACTGAATTGATGAATTTCGAACAGGATTTGTGGGAATATTAAACCTGTAAGAAACAATGTAAAATACCTAAAAAGCGGCCTTGTACAGGTCGCTTTTTTATTTTGAATAAAAAAGAACTAATTTTGCAAAAAATATTTTAGAATTAATGAATGTTGCAACCCTTATATCGGGAGGAGTAGATAGCTCTGTAGTAGTACATCTCCAAAAAGAGAGTGGTATTGTTCCATCGTTGTTTTATATCAAAATAGGACAAAGTGATGATGAACTCTTGCATTGTACCTCCGAAGAAGATATTGAAATGGCATCTCTTGTAGCCAAAAAATACGGATGCAAGTTGGAAGTGATAGACCTGCACAAAGACTATTGGGATACCGTAGTAGCATACACCATAGATAAAGTGCGAAAAGGATTGACTCCAAATCCGGACGTGATGTGCAATAAATTGATTAAGTTTGGAGTATTCGACCAGAAAGTTGGAAGAGACTTTGATAAAATAGCTACAGGACACTATGCTACCACCATTGAACGAGACGAGAAAATATGGCTGGGTACGGCAAAAGACCCTCTTAAAGACCAAACAGACTTTTTAGCACAAATTAATCATATTCAAGTTGCAAAATTGATGTTTCCTATCGGACATTTGATGAAAGGCGAAGTTCGTAAAATAGCAGAAAAGGTAAATCTTCCCACAGCAAAAAGACACGATAGCCAAGGTATCTGCTTTTTGGGAAAAGTAAATTACAACGATTTTATAAAAAGGTATTTAGGTGTAAAAAAAGGACCAATCGTCGAATTGGAAACCGGGAAAATTCTCGGACAGCATGATGGATACTGGTTTCATACCGTAGGGCAGCGTAAAGGTTTAGGACTCTCGGGCGGACCGTGGTATGTAATCAAGAAAAACATATTTGGTAATATTGTTTACTGCTCAAAAGGATACGATACTGAGACACAATACGGATATGAATTTACAATGGACGATTTTCATTTTATTACCGAAAACCCATGGGAGAATTTGGAGCAAGGGAGGGAAATAACGTTTAAAATACGGCATACTCCCGAGTTTACCAAAGGTACAATTTATAGGAGGGAGAATATGTTTCATTTAAAGTCCAAAAACAAACTACAAGGGATAGCACCCGGACAGTTTGGAGTGGTGTACGACAAAAAGTCCAAAATTTGTATTGGGAGTGGTGAAATTGTGTAACTTCCTTGCTGTTCCACAATTATATGGTTGATACAACAAGCCGCCAACAGTCGTTTTGTACTTTGGCATATTATTTGATACGGATTAAACGTTAATTAATAAATTTTTATTCACTAAAAACAAAAAAATGAAAACGATTAAATTATCACTATTAACATTGGCGTTATTAAGTTTTGGGTTAAGCAACGCACAAGTAGGTATCCAAGCTGGTTATGGAACCGAAACATCCAGTGAAGACACTTATTCTTTGAAAGGATTTCATGCAGGGCTAACCTACGAAATGGGTATTCAAGGGCCCATCAGTCTGCAATATGGACTGTTATACAATTATTTGACTGATTCAGAAACTGTTATGTCTATTGAAACATCATTTACAAAACATATCATCGATATACCATTCCGTATAGCAGCTACTTTCCCGCTTACGTCCAATGGTTTGAGTGCTTACGTATTTGGAGGTCCCAATTTTAACATAGGCATAGCCGGTAATACAAAGATAGGTGACACCACCTTTGAAGATATTTATAAGGATCAAACTATTTTGGGGGTTACTCTCAAAGGACAATCAAGATTTGACCTTCAACTCGGATTGGGAGCTGGATTGAAATACAACAACGTAGGGGTAAGATTTAGCTACGACTGGGGTATGTTAAACAGAGTGGAAGACGCCGATCCTGCAGTAACAGCTAATGGATTAAAAATTGGTTTGACTTACAATTTCTAAGAAGAAACGACAGCAAATTTTTCTAAAGTTTCTAAAATAAACTTTTGTTGAAGTTTAAGAAAAAACAGGCTCTACTTGTGAGTACTTTTTTAATAATATAACTTCCACACAGCAAAAAGAGACTGTCTCAAAAGGACAGCCTCTTTTGCTTATTATCATTAACCGACAAAACTTAGAATTTACCGGTTTCCATTTTTTTTATAGATCTTTTTATAGCTATTTACAAGCCGACCTCAAAGTTCAAAAAACCTGTTCCCTCCCCCTCTCTCAAAAAAGGGATAGTTGAACGGTTGTCGGACTTTTATCTCGTTTAACATAAGCTTTCTTTCTACCACCACCCAATTCAAATGGCTATCAGTTGTATTCTAATTAATACAGCAATAGTTGAAAAATACTTTTTTCTCGCTTTTTGATATGGTGCGAATGATATTCATCAGCAAATACGCTATAAGTGTACAGCATTATTTACGTTTTTATGCCGTTCTTTGTTTCGAAATAGAGAAAATGCAACTGGAAACTTTGTTTTAGTTACTTGAATGTCAATTCTATCGTCCAATGGTATTTGTATATCAAAGCCGATGCCCGTTTGATTATTTTCTTTGTGTATGTCCTGCATAGGCAGCATACCCACCACCGTAGGTCTGTAAAAATTTCTTACAGGTGGGGTATATTTCCCAAACTGTTAGCAAGTTTCAAGAATGTTTACCCTGAGGTAGGCACTATAGAGTGCAGCTCGCATACGCACGGTGGTGTGAGAGGCTCTCCATAAGTCTTATGGCTCATCGTAAGCATCTACTCGATTAGTAATAATCTGAACTACGAGAAAAAATGAAATTTTTCATATCGTTGTAAACTATCAAATTGTATTTGTTGTTAAACTACCAGCCTTTACAGTTAGAAAAATTAAATCTGTTATTTTTTAAATAAAAAATAATACAGTATGCAAACATTTCAACTGACACTCAATCTGGTAACGTTTATCAATATTTTGGCAATTTTTATCTTTCTTTTTTTAAAACGTAATAACACACTACCCAATAAGGTGCTGGCGTATATATTATTATGTCCGGGAATAAATTTTATCAGCAATGTAGTTACCATATCCGGTGGCTTTGAGCGTTTCCCTTACCTTTTCTTTATCGCGCAAGCGAACGCACTTCTATTTGCTCCATTAGTTAATTGGTATGCGAACTTACTAATAGGGAGAAAAATAAACAAATACCATCCTATGCACTTTTTGACTTTAGTCACTATACTGTTGAGCTTATACTTTATGTTTGATTATTTACTGATGTCGCCGGAACAGCAAGCTGATTACCGCTATAGTCTGGTACATGAACCATATCCGTGGCAGCAAAATATTATTAATTCTATTTTTATTGTTTTTCAGCAAATTTATTTCACACATGCCGCTTGGATTGTTTACAGACAACGCAAAGTGCTGGTTAATAGTCAATCAAATCTCGATAAGACAAAAATTGGTTATATTACCATTTTTGTCGGATTTATATGGTTGCTAAATTTAATCACGTTAGTTTTATACATCATTCTACCTATGAGTACTGTCGAGTACATCGCTCTGCCAATTGTTTTAACAATAATTTATTTCTTCATCCTGTATTATGCTTTTCAGTATCACTCCCTATTTACGAGAGAATCGTACCAAAAGTTTATAACTGAAAATATACCGGCATCAAGAGGGTATCGGTTGGCGAGTGGAAATCGCCTGCCAAAGACGGAAATAAGTGATATTAATCAAAGAATAAACACTTATTTGGAACAAGAAGAGGCGTTTCTCAATCCCGATTTTACAATTGATATGCTTGCTAAAGCTACATCAATCCCAAGTACAAAAATATCTACGGCAATCAATTCGGGAATGAAAAAGAACTTTTTTGATTTGGTTAACGAAAAAAGAGTGGAAAGATCGAAAGATATTTTGAGTGAAAAGGTTACAACTCATACAATAGAATCTATCGCTTATGATTCAGGATTCAATAGCAGGGCGTCTTTTTACAGGGCATTTAAGAAACATACCGGTATTACGCCTACGGTTTTTTCCAAATCCTTGCCACGAATTTAGATTTCGAACAAAAGTAAACCGAAATTATCTAAAGTGAGTTAAAATTCTATTTGTCAGCTTATTATTGATGTCTCAACTTCTTTGAAATTGAAGTTGAGACATTTTTTTTGTGCTATCGAGACGAATTTAGACTTAGATGAGACAGTTTTGGTACACGTATATTTTACTTTTGTTTCGTATCGCAATCAAACAATAAATACAAAATTTCATGTAATAAAATAAGTAGTGCAATCAGGAGCTCATTCTTAATTCATGTATTCAAACAGATTAAAAATAATTCTTTTAGATTACTTAATGATTCGAAAATCGAAAACAACATGAATAATTAAAAATAATAAAAATGAAGAAAGTTTCACTTTTAATAGCCGTGTCTATAATGATAGTGTTTACGACAAATGCACAATGGCAATCGATAGGAACAGCCGGATTTACCCCAGCAGGAGTGGATTTTCCCTCTCTGGCGTTCAATAGCAATGACGGACCTTTTGTAGCTTATAGAGATGGTCTAAAATCGTGGAAAACTACCGTTATGAAATTTAACGGAACTAATTGGGTAACGGTGGGAACAGCCGGATTTTCTGCTGCAGGTTCAGAATACACTTCTCTTGCCTTCAACAGCAGTGACGAACCTTATGTGGCTTATAGAGATGCAGGAAATTCAAAAAAGGCTACCGTAATGAAGTTTGTTGATGGAACAATGGGCATTACCGACCTTAATGGGATAAACAATACAATAGCTGTTTATCCAAACCCTACAAAAAACAAAATCAATTTCTCTGTTCAAACCAACGTGCAAGTAACCAATGTAGCAGGACGAATTGTTGATAGTAAGACAAGCGTAAATGCACTCGATCTTTCTAACTACCTGACAGATTTTTACTTTTTGACTCTTATCGATAAACACGGAAAAGTGATTCAACGAAGTAAAGTTGTAAAAGAATAATCGAGTAAAGAATAGCGACTAACCGAAAGTTTTGAAAAATTGAGAGTTATAATATCTCTGCTTCAAACATTCGTTGGCTCACAAAGAATATGTAGTGTTCTTATCCACACTTTTGGATGGATACAACCTATTAAAATTTTTATAAAATCAAATAAACTGTATCTATGAAAAAAATAAAACTCACTCTCTTGATATTACTTGTGATTAACATTAATGCACTGGCTACATCAGATTCCATTGCTCACTGGGATTACGCGTCCCGCATAATCCACGGGGCTACCAACGAAGTCAGTGGAATAACATCAGACGATAAAGGCAATATCTATTATTCGGGCTACGGATATGAAGTTGGTTCTGCAAAAAAACACGCGTTTATAGCCGGTAAAATGAATGAAACACTTGGTTATGTGTGGAAACGTGAATATTTTGGCACACCTAAAGGAGGGACTTATCAAATCTTAGTAGATTCAAACAGTGTGTATATCACAGGAGAATTTATCAATTCTCTAACTTTCCCTAACGATACCTTTACAACGGTAACAAGTAACAATCCGGAAATTTTCTTTGTTTGCTTAGATGCGAACAACGGCGATGTAAAGTGGGCAAGGAATTTAGGTAGAAGAGAAGGTGTAAGGCTACATTTTGATGGCAACGATGATCTGGTATTGGCTTATGCGGCAATAAAGGGAGATCAAATCTACGATGAAGTTGTTATCGGTACTGTAAATACGTATGACACCAGCGTGCGTGGATACGCTTATCTTACACTTAACAAAACAGATGGAACCATTAAAAGCACCTGTTTTGGACTAAACAATATTCTTGCCAGTCAAACACTCAATCAATTGGTAAACCGAGATGTTAAAAGTTTTGTCCCCGTAACTGGGTACATTGGTTGGACACCTTATGTAGCGAACAGAGTCCGAACTTTAGATCTGAATACCAATACGTTTACAACTTCTACAGACAGTATCATTATAAAAAGCAAAAATAATTATTTCAGGGTAATAAATACGCTTTATCATCCCCAAGATAAGTCGTGGACAATCTTCTTGAAATACAACAACGATACTGAAATTTTTGTGGGAGGTGATACGGTAAGAAGGCCCACAATAGCTCAAGTTACCAAGTTTAATGTTGCTGTCAGATTAGACTCTACCCTGAAAATGATAAACCATCTGAATTACAACAATACATTAGAGTATGCTTTCCAGACAGCCAGAGACAGCACCTTACTATTCTCTTTCGGAGCCGACGGTGACGGCTATCTAGAACGAAACGGGATAATGGATACGGTTGTATTCAAGGGAGGTGTCTCTAATTATCAAAAAGGATATTTTGTAGCAAAGTCTAATTTGGATTTTGAAAATTTTACTTTCAACCGATTTTCGGTAGCCGACAACAATGCAGGCTGGCAAACCGGAATGATATTCAAAGGAATCGATATCGATACTCAAGGAAATATTTATGCAGCAGCTTTTCACGAGAATGATATCATAGCATTGCCTTATACCATAAAAGCCGCTAGTAAATCATGGCATCATCTTTCTGTCATAGCTAAATTTGGATATAATAATGACCAGCATACGTCTATTTGGGTAAATAGTGTGGAAAGGAAAAATTTACCCCTATCTGCTTATCCAAATCCCAACAGCGGAACTTTCTACGTCAAAGGGGTAGATACTAACGCAAGAACCAATCTGGAGATTCTGGATATTCAGGGGAAATTGATTTATAACGTTCCGAATTATACCGCAAATGAACCGATTACATTAGCGCTCAAGCAAGGTCTCTATTTTTTGCGGGCAAATACTGAAGACAAGATTCTGACGACCAAATTTGTAATAAGGTAACGTTTTTCATATTCTATCATACTGCGTAAAGATGATACTCTGATAGATAATAAAACAGATAAATAAAATAATGTATTGAAAAACAACAGAAAAGAATAGCAATAAAAAAAATACGATAATTTACGTATTGATTAGTTATGATTTCTTTTGGACTTTTGTAAACACATTCGGTCGCACGAAACAAATAAATAATATTTACTTTTAAAATCAGTAATAACAATAAAAAAAAACATTATGAAAAAAAATCTTCATTTTCTACTTACAATTTTAATATTTACAGTCGTTTTTGTAAACTGTAAAACTGACGAGCCAGATACCAGTAAAACCGAAACCATTGATCCCATAGAGACTTTTTCAAACTTGGATGCTGCCGGAGTAATGGTTGCAACTAAGTCGTACATAAAAGCACCATCTACAACCGGTGGTATTCCGGGTATGGGAGATATCGATTTGGAAATAGAGGTAGGTACGGCAGTGGCTGTTTTTGGCGACTTGAAAAAAGGAACTTTTAACGATGCCGGAGAAGTACGCTTATCTCTAAATTCGCAACAATATCCTCTGAAAAAACAATCTAACAATTCATATGTAAGTACGCCTGGCTTGACCGACCCGCAAGGTATCGTGTTTGATGACAACATTCCTTTCTGGGACGTGCCGAATCTTAACTTCAGTAAAAGTTCATATTATCGTTTCCCGGGAAAGCCGGCGATTACATCCGGTAAAACGATTACAAAATCAGAAGGTTACACGTTCAGCATTTCGGGAAGTAATATGGGAGACAGTATTATTTATATCATCGCTTCTAATAATAGCTATGTTACAAAAACAAAAGCTCTGCAAGCAACCAACAGTGTATCATTCACAGCCTCCGAATTATCCGAACTCAAAGCATCAAAATATGCACTTTTACAAGTAACAACGTATAGAATAAGGAAGCAAACCGTGACAAATAAAGATTATTATATGATTAATCAGGTGGTCGTTAGCGAAACCGTAGAAGTGAAATAAAATAGGGTAAAATAATAGGAATAAGATGGTAAAATAGCCATAGAAGTTTAATTATCCAATACTAAAGAAGTAAGCATATATCCATAAAATTCTTTTATTTAATAATAACAACTAAATTCAAACAAGATGAAACAACAATTTTTCTTATTATCAGTATTTTTCTTATTTCTTGCACAAGTAGCCAGTTCACAAGTAGCCTATGAGAAAGGTGATAAAATTGGTCAAATAGGCGTAGGTTTAGGCTCTGGAATAGGATTACCCATAAGTTTGGGATATGAAGTCGGTATAACTGAAAAAATAAGTATTGGTGGAACTGTTGGTTTTGCATCCCATAGTACGCCGGTATTTGCTGATAAAATATCGGTTATGTATATTCCGGTCGGACTCAAAGGAGCTTATCACTTCTATGTAACCGACAAGATTGACGCCTATGGAGGTGCTGTGTTGGGTTATTTGGTAGCAACAGCAAGTTATCCGGATAATTTTAACTGGCCCAAGACAAATTATAGTAGCGTCATGTATGGAGGCTATGCCGGAGGAAGATATTATTTTACTCCATCATTGGGGGCTTTTGCCGAAGTAGGTTATACCTCACTCGGCTATTTGTCTGCCGGATTGTCGTATAAATTTTAATTCTGACTAACCCGCCTATAAGCTTGTGATGTAAAAGTTTTTTGTATGCTTTTTATTATCTGTTTGTTTTTTTACATATCCATATTGTATATACACTAGTACTCTGATTATTAAAAAATATGGATAAATAGCCAAGTCGTTTTTTTTGTGTTTAATGTTGCTGTTTGCAATCTCATTTCTATATCAAACGATAAAGAAATGGGATCTGCAAACGGTTTATATTGGTATTTTACTCAAATAAGGTATTCAGAATTTATTGTAAGAAATAATAACTCCAATATCTGAAAATCTTCCCATTTTTTTATAATTTTATTTCTTTTCGAGAGTATTCTTTTTTTCCAGTTGCATCATAGCCATCATTTCGTTTACCGTTTTTTTCATTCCGTCTGTCGAGCCATCAAGGAATATTACGTTACCTTGCCCGTTTTCGGCAAAGTTTTTAATAGCGTCCGTCCACATACTAAATAGCAGGAACGATGAATCTAATTCTGCGCTGTTCATCTCTTTGGCTGCCGATGCCAACCCTTTAGCCATCTCTTGGCGGAAGAGCGCTATTCCCTGTCCACGTTGCATGGCTGCCTCTTTTTCTGCCAATGCCGATATTTTAATAGCGTTTCCGTCTGCCTCAGCAGCTTTGGTTTTGGTAATGAGCAATGCTTGCCCTTCGTTTTCGGCAGCAGCTTTCAGATTGTTAGACGCCACTACCTTTGCCATTGATTTGATGATTTCGTCGTCGAAAGTAATATCGTTCAGCTGAATATCAATCATATGATATCCCCATGATTCGAGGGTTTCGTCCATATGCATCTTTACCTCTTGCACAATTTCGGTACGGAGCCCGAGAATTTCGGCTTGTTTTTTGGTAGCCACAAAACTGCGGATGGTACCTTCGACCGTACGAATCAACGCCTGCATAAAATTTCGGTCGTCTATAAATTTGAACGCCACATTTTTGATTACCTCTTCCGACTGGTTCAATACAGCATACAGTACCATCGCTTTGAAATAGACGTTGGCTTGGTCTTGTGTGATTGCCTGAAACTCTAACTCTACCGAGCGGTTCTGATATGAAATTCTGCGGTAGATTTTTTCCAAATACGGAATTTTGAGATGTAACCCGGGACCTACAATTCGTTGATATTTGCCAAACATGGTAATAACGGCAACGTACCCTTGATTTACAGTAAAAAGCCCCGTAAGGATAATGGAGGCTATTACAATCAGAACGATAATTAATGTAACAGACATAAGCTTTATGAATTAAGTGAATAATGGACAAAGATATTTATTTTGACAGAATATTCTTTAAGAAATCTACTATTTTTTCGACCGTTGGATTATGCCATGGCGAAAAAAGCCAAAAACTGTGAGGCGAGTTTTCAAAAGTGTAAATTTCAGAATAGGTTTCAAATAGATGCAACTTTTTGATAAACTCATCCCTCCCGTTGTGAAATCGGGGGATGGAGCTACAAATAAAAAAAATGGGAGGAGTGTTGGAATTTACCCAATATACGGGAGATGCCTCTTCCCAATTTTGAACTTTTTCGGAGTAAGTTCCGCCCAACCAAAGAGCATCTACAGGCATTTTGCCCCCATCAAGTCTAGCCTTTTCTCCCCTTTGAATAGTCTCTTCCACGACAAAGTTGGAACTTCCATCCACGTTTATAACAGCTTTAATACGTTTTCCTTTGTTTTTTGCCCCAATGAGCAAGGCCAATTGTCCGCCTGCCGAGCAACCCAATACGGCTATTTTATTTTTGTTGAAACAGTATGTCTTTTCGTTGTTGTAAATCCAATCTACGGCATCCTGCAAATCTTCGACAGCCACAGGATACAACGCTTCGGGAGATAGCCGGTACTCAACGGTAATGGTGGCAAATCCTTTTTCGGCAAGATGTACTGCCAGCATTTTCAACATATCGGGCGAACCCGAACTCCAGCCTCCGCCGTGTATCATCATTACTGTTGGATGCTTTTTCCCTTTTGAAGGTTTGAATATCGACAATTTCAAATTTCGGCGCATATTTGAGTCTTGAACAACGGTTTTGTAAACAATGTTGTTTAATTCACACATTTCTTTCGGTACGTTACCGGTTACAAATGCCACCTCCGGATGATGTTTCTCTATCTTTTTATATGCGCTGTAGAGAGTGTACGAGGTGTCGCGCGGGATATTGTCAATCATTACGGTTTGGGCTGCTAAAATCAATGGCAACGATATGACAAAAAATAAAGAAAGCAAGTAAGAATATTTCATAAGTTTTTATCGTATTTTATTCCGTTCCAAATCAATCGGTCTCAATCTTACTGTTATCTGGAAATAATAATAAGATTCTACCTTTTATGTTCAGATTGTGTTTTAAAATCTATTGAACAAGCCCATTCATAAATAGACTTTACTACTAATTGAAATATAAAGTTATAAGAAAAAAACAGAAACAGATAGAGATAATCAATAAAAAAACGGTCAAAAAAGACAATTGACCTACACGAATAACCAATATATATACGTAAAGCCACTCGAATAAATCTATTTTTGCAGTATAAAGTTTTAATTTTTAAAAATAGCAACCTAAAAACATCTCTCAAATGAAACAACTATTGATACTGTTTCTCATTTTTGTCTCCATTTTTCAATCTCAGTCTCAAACAGCCGTTATTACCGAGTCGGGCGGGTGGCTCGAAACCGCTTATATAAAATGGGAACCCGTTGTCGAAGCCCAAAGCTACAATGTATATTACACTGGAGGTGGATTTACAGATAAAAAAATAGATACTCAACTCATTCGTAGTTACGGAACATATTTTCGCGCAGACGTGCTCGGACTGGCAGCGGGTAACTACACGCTGAAAGTGGTTCCGGTAATTTCAGGGGTGGAAGGAGCAAGCTCCGTTACCTCTTCTCTGACGGTTCTTCCACACGATAGAACCGGATTTGCTTTTGCCAATGGAAGAATTCCGGGGGGGTACAATATAAACGGCACGCCCAAAACAGATGCAGTCATCCTATACATTACCGAAAATACAAAAAATACCGTCTCAATGACCGTAACCGGCGCTAATTCAAATCCTTGCATAGGATTGCAAAATATTTTAGATGGATTCAAAAAAGGGAAAGACCTCCGCACCCTGATTATACGGTTGGTAGGACAAGTTACCGATATGAGCTATTTGCTCAATGGCGATGTGGTTATAGAAAACAAAAATACCCCTTCGAGTTACATTACCTTTGAGGGAGTGGGGAGCGATGCCGTAGCGGACGGCTGGGGGCTCCGAATAAAGAATGCAAGTAACGTAGAGGTCAGAAATATCGGATTTATGAACTGTGACAGTGGCGAAGGCGACAACCTTGGACTCCAGCAAGACAACGACTACATTTGGGTGCATAATTGCGATATGTTTTATGGGAATGCGGGGAGCGATGCCGACCAAATAAAAGGCGACGGAGCTTTGGATTGCAAAAGATCTACCTATGTAACATTCTCTTACAACCACTTTTGGGATAGTGGCAAATCCAACCTGTTGGGGTTGAGCGAGGGGACGACCAGTGGACTGTACATCACTTTTCACCACAATTGGTACGACCATTCAGACTCTCGGCACCCTCGTGTACGTTATTATTCTGCACATGTATATAATAATTACTACGATGGAAACGCAAAATACGGGATAGGCTCTACAGAAGGTTCGTCTGTTTTTGCCGAAAATAATTATTTTCGTAATTGCAAATACCCGATGCTCACTTCTATGCAAGGAACCGATGTGTATGGAGGCTCAGGAGGTACTTTTTCAAGTGAAGATGGCGGAACAATCAAATCGTATAACAACACTATGAGCGGACAAGCAAGGTATGTTTCGTATCACTCAACAAATTATCCGGTAGAATTTGATGCAGTAGAAGCTATGTCACGAGAAGAAATCATAAGCAGTTCCATCAAATCGAAACAAGGAGGGAATACGTACAATAATTTTGATACAGATGCATCTCTTTATGTGAAAAATATGGTTCCCGAACCCCCCGAAACTGCGAAAGAAAATGTAATACTTTATTCGGGACGTGTGAATGGGGGAGACTTGAGATGGACTTTTAATAACGCTGTGGACGATGCCTCTTATGCAGTAAATACGGGGTTGAAGTCGGCGCTTACAAATTACAATACCAAGATGGTCTTTGTCCAAGGTGAAAATCCTCCTCCCGCAAGTAGCCAAACGCTTACCTTAACTTCGTCTGCCAACAACGAACAGACAGTGCTGCTCGGTGTTGCTATCAGTGATATTGTTTACACTTGGGGCGGAGACGCAACCGACGTTACCATAGTGGGAGTACCTGATGCCGGTCTCAACTACACCAAAAATGCTGCTGCCAAAACCATAACCATCAGCGGAACTCCAACCGCCGATATAACTTATACTGTTACCACCTCGGGAGTCAATGGAACACCAGTAAGCACTAGTGGGTCGATTACGGTTTCGGAAGAGGGAGGAGCAACGGGCAATATGGTTCACAACTTTACCGAATCGGGAAAAACCAGTTCATTCTATACCATTACCGGCAATTTGTCATCGAGCTACGGTACTGTAATATACAACGGACTAACACTTACACAATGTCTGAAAATGGAATCTTCTACCAACGTATCATTTGTCTCTACACAGTCTGGTACACTTACATTGGTGTTCAATAGTGATTATACCGGCAGTCTGAAAATTGACGGAACAACATATACCCCTTCTTCGGGAATGATAACGGTGCAATTAACCGCCGGTACACACACAATAATCAAAGGGAGTGGATCCAATTACCTGTTTTATATGAGTTTGGTATATGACGATACATCTGCAAATGGAAATGTGGATGCGGGAAAAACTGTTTTCTATCCCAATCCCGTGTCAAGATATTTATACACGCCTCAAGGTGTTGAGTTGGAAAACATATCGATTTATACCCTTTCAGGAACTCTGATAAAACAACTCAGCGGAAATGTAAGACGAATAGAGATGAACGAGTTGAATAGCGGTAATTATTTGTTGCAAGCCAAAACCAGACAAGGAACAATACGTCAGGCTATTATTAAAAAATAGCTCATATCGCTACTATGCGGGAAAAACATCATTGTTTTTAGATCACTTATATTATTATTGTCAGGAGGATATTTCTAAACAAAGACTTATCCTCTTGATGTGTTCTTAGGGGAGTAGCTTATAGAAACACTTTTCAAATTGAAATTACATGTCTGTATTTTTCTTCCCATAATAAAAAACAATAGCTTAAATATCTTTGGGACAAAAATAATCTAAAAAATTGACCCCTCAAATATAATTAG
>JBKECI010000017.1:0-13569 GCA_047974405.1 Paludibacteraceae bacterium
AGCTACAGCGGTACTATCTGTAGAATTAAACGAAACAAGGCTTACTCCGTTTGTCGGATTTACCAAATTTTCATAAACGGTTAACCTTGCCGGTGTGGTGTTTAGACCTATCCCGGTTTTTCCCGTTTGGTAAATATTCTGTGTGTTGGTAGTGGCTCCGGTATTGGTGGCTACATTGTACCACGGTTCTGTGGCAGAATCGGCTATTCGTACCCACTTGCTCCCATCGTTGTAATAGTATCCGGGGGTAATTGTAGTATTGGCTGTTGTGTTGTACACCACCATCCCAGCTACGTGAGCGGTAAGAGGAGAAGCGTTGACAGGGGAGGTTAATGCCACACGAGGCAAGAGTAGCCCTTTGGTAGAGGCACTGGGGTTTGTCTCATTTTTGAGGTCTAAGATGGAATTGTCGTCGGGCGCAGCATTGCTACCGATGGTTACCTGCGCATGGAGCGTGCCAAAGAGGGCTATGCCCATGGCAAAAGCAATAAGGAGAATTGGTCTTTTCATAATTGTTTTTTTTAATTTAAGCCGACTGCCTTTTGTGGGTATTGGGTATTGGGTATTGGCTTGACAAACGGCTGAGGGTATTTTTCCCTATTTGTTTAATTCAATTCATTTATATATATTTATCGGTTATTGGAGATAATTACTTTTTACTTTTCCTCCCTCTCCCCCCCTCGTTAGGAAACGAGGGGGGAGGGTGGTTTTTATATTTGTAACATCGTATGCTGCTTTCTTCATTCCAAAAATGAGAGATCCATTACCTCCCAGTTTGGAAACGAGAAGAAACGAGTGTACGCTTTTTTAGTAAAAATAAGCCGTATGCTATTGCCAAAAGTATCAAGAGAACAGTTCCTTCTCCTGCGGGCGCATCGTTGTAAGAGCCACCGGGATTGGTTCCACCTCCCGTTTCAAAATCGTCTTCATCGGCAAGTGTTCCCGAGGGTAACTTATACATAGGAGTGGCTGCACCCGAACCAATACGGCTCGTACCTGCCGAGGCTGTTAACCCTACTCCGCCACCGGCTGAGACTCCGTTGCCTCCACTTCTCTTTCCCGATGCGGCGTAAGCCAGCATCATATTGCTACCTACGTTACTGCCAATTTCGGCAGATTTTCTCGTTACTCCCGAATGATAAGTACCAACATTTGATGCTGATGATGAAACGGACGAGTGGGTTGATACTGTTATACCACCCCCTATACGATTGCTTTGGCTGGATACTTTCCCCGTCAAATCGAGAGAGGATGTTGCCGGAGAGGTATAATTGTTTCGTGTTCCTTTAGGGCTATTCTGCATACTTTCTACAAACTTATTACTGTAATCGGCTGCTGAGGTTGCATTTTCAAGATACATCGTCTTGTAAATTCTATCGGCAGAGTTGTACCAGTTTTTAATGGAGAATGCTGCCAAAATCATTAGTCCGGCTATTGCGGTAATAAATATTGACGATAAATATTTTTTCATTATGATTTTTTCTTAATATATTCTGTTTTTTATAAATTTCAAGGAGGCATTTCTCCGTCCCTCCACTCTGATGATGTAAGCTCCGGTGGCAAGTCCTTCGTCATTTAGGTCAAATATAGGATAGTCGGTAATGTGTTTACTTATCAACATCTTTCCTGTCATATCATAAAGCATTACGCGGGCGTTAATGTCTTTTTCCACCAGATTTAATAGAGTAATATTATTATTGTCTGCGACTACTGCAATGCCGGTGCTTGTTTCTGAGTCGATATATCCGGCCGGTTTTTTGAAATAGACCACAAAGCGTTGCAAAGCATCGGTAGGGTCACTTTGGAAGAGATATTCTCCATTGAGTCTCAAATCGGTTATCGTATTTGTTACATTGTCTTTGAGCCACAATCCTTCCGAAGTGAGGGTTTCGGCATATTGCAAAGTAAGTTTGTAGGTATCTGTTATCGAAGCCGGTTTCAACGCCATAATCACGCTGTCGGTATTCAAAGGCACTCCGTTGGCAGCCAGTTTGGAGTCTTTTGCAGAAAGGGTATAAAGTTGGAATGCAAAGTCGGCACTGGGTACTTTAGCAATGTCAAATTCATCGGACTCCAATGTGGCTCCACCGCGTAATCCAATGGCTGCCAAATCATAAACATATTCATTTTCCACCGGCGTTACTTTAAATATTACCTGATTGGTAACAGACTCATCCTTACCTCCCTCTCTTGGCGCTCCTTGATATTTTGGCGCATATGCCACGTTGTGGGCAATATTGCCGTGTATCTGTTCGTTTTTACCTATGCTTAATGTGCCACTAGCCGTGTTGTTGGTAGATACGCGTACCATAAATACGCTCATTGCCGGTATCTCGTTGTATGTTGCTACTACAATAGCATTGCCCGTACCTGTAATGTTGAGTGGTTGGTAACTGGTAGAACCGGCGGGAAATACATACATAACATTGGTATAGAGCAAACCGGAATCTTCCATTTTCTTGGCAATCAATTTGGTAGAGAGCGGACTGGTGTATGAATTGCCTATCAACCAATTAAGTGTGCCGGTATTTGGTGCCGAAAGGGTGCGACTATAGAGATTATTCTCTGCAAATAGTTGCTCTTTGTATGCCGGTAGCGTATAGACCTTACCGTTGAAATAAAATTTTTGTTTGTTGTATGCGCTAGCTACATCTCCCGTAATTCCCAATCCATTTTCCGCCTGTAGTTCAGAATAGTCATAATCAGCTGGTCTGGGCTGAATCAGATAAGCCCTTGATGCGTCCAATGTAGTCGTTGGATAGATCACATACTGGTCTCGTGCAATATAAGTGGGTTTATTGGCATCCGGTTTATTGCCCAGTACAAACCGTGTATGTCCGGTAGCGGGATCCACTTCGGGCTTACGCACCCAGTTGCCGGCGTAGTAACCAGAATACTGCGTATTGTTATAAGGCGTGGCAAAGGCAAACAGTGCCGGAGCCGAAGTCCGATACAGAGACATATCCCGCTCTACCACCACGCTGCCCAAATCGACTAGCGAAGAAGAAGAACCAGTACTCGTAATTCTAAACGAAGCGTCGTAATCTTTGCCACCAATAGCTCCCGAACGTAATATCAAGAAACCTTGATCCGCAGTAGTACGATGCAAAGACTGAGCGTCTATACCCATTCTGGGAGGGAGTACTATCGAATCGCTCGTGGCCAACTCCACTTTGGGGAAAGCTATATAATGACTTGCACGATTAAATGTAGTGATATCCACAGATTGGGTGGTAATGTATCTATTCACCCCTCTGTTCTTCGAGAAACGAACAGTTCCTGTAGAGGGAGTTGTAGGAGAAGGTACCGCAAAGGAAGAGGCTCCCACATCAAACACGTTGGTGGTAGCGTCTTGATAAAAATTGCCTCCCAATTCGGTGGTGCCGTTGTGCGTAACTACTACAGCACTACCCAACATGCGTATGGCATCTGGAACATACAGTGCTACGCCATTCTCGCCTCCTGCCGACACATTCATCTGACCGGTGTTGAGAAATGTTACCTTGTCAACCTGAGCATGCCCCAACAAACAGGAAAATAGCGGGATTAACAGTAAGAAGTCCTTTTTTTTCATATGATTAAGTTTAAATAAAATTCAAAAAAATAGAGTCGCAATGGTTCATTGAAAATATCCATTGCAAGTAACTAACCTAATTTGGAACGTATATACACAAAAAAAAATTACAAGCGTAGCTACAAATTCCAACAAAGAGCGACAGAGCGCAAAACCTCAGCATCAGCAGTATTAAGTTTGACTTGTACACGACATGTGCATTAAAAGCACACAAAGCAAACTTAAATACGGCATTTTATTAAAAAGCAAATATAGTGATTTAGAATTTCAAGAAATATAGTGATTTAGAATTAAAAACAGATTAATCAGCAACAAAAATAGTACAATTTAACCCTTTACAACAAAAAAAGAAAGTAATTTTAACAAAAACACACATAATACAACATAGGGATGACAAATTGACCAAAGTTTAGTTAATCATATCTACATTAATTTATATTCATTAACATAAGATTTGGTTCAATGCCCGATGAAAATTATTCTGCTTTTCTGAAAAAAGAAAACTAACTGCCACCATCTTTTTCTCTACACATGAAGATATCGTGTCATCCCTATGCTACTCGCGATACAATATCTTTTATTTGTATAGTACAAACAAACACCATCCCATCGCTATATAAACGAAAAGAAAGGGTATATAAAAAAGTGATTTAGCAATGATATGCTTTATTTATTTCACATATTTTTATACATAATTCTTTGATTTAATATCTTAGAACAAATTAATTTCTCCAAAGACAAAGGTCTATCTTTACATCTTATTACTCTTTGATAATAAGATACTTGTATCCATCATTATCTCTATCATCTTGTTTACTATTTTTGAAACGGCAAGTAACGACAAACTCAATTGAATTAACTTTGCCAAACACATTTTCTTAGCAACAAATACCTATAATATACCCAACAAGATATTTCTGAAAGCTCTTTCTCGTTTAAAAATCAACAATTCGCATATAGCTATCTAACAAGAATTGCTTATCTTTGCCAAAATATGAACTATTGCTAAATGCAGAAAATATGATAACTTAGAAAATAGACATGCGATGCTACCGTGCTTCAGGTAAAAGCTGAAACACGAAAGGCAGCAAAAATAGAACTAATCCTTTGCCGGAAAACATCTTTCTGGTTTGGGTGTAATTTGGAACGAAGACAACTGGTTTCTTCCTCTGTGGTGCTATTGCTATGTGCAAAAGGGCGAGATATTGTATAGCCTCGTCACAACACATTGGTAATAACGTTTATTCCAATTGTCATAAACGAGGCGATTGTAAAAGCTATTTTTATCCTAAACACAAAATAAAGCCAAAGAGCGCTTATGATAAATCTATAAATTTTAATAACAATTAAGAATAATGCCCACGCAAAACGAATCGCGCTGCATTTCTCAACAAAATAAGACTATACTCAATCATGGATTTACACTTTAATTGATAAAGTCCTATCCAAAAACACCTTACTCGATAGAAATACAGTAATACCAAATCCGACTCTAAGCGTCGGGTAAAGTTATACAAACCCAGACGAATAATAGGTCTCGAATAAATATTAATTCTCCGAATAAAAACAGAAATAGTCTTGATTTTTTATATCAAGCCAAAAAGAATAAAGTAAAGTTTGAGATACACCATTGATTATAAACACCAGACAGGCAGAGACATTGCTGCCCATTATATTTTTTTTGCCATCATCAAACAGTTTTTAATAAAAGTTACAGGTTTATTTTACCCTGCAAATATAATGCAAATAATTTACATACAATTCTATTTTAAAGCAAATAATTTACCAAAACACACTATTTATATTCATTCTAGATAATTTGACGGATAAAAGCCTCTAATAAAGCGAGCTTTAGGACGAATATATTCAACAAGATATTATGAGAGACAGGTTATTGGCTATCAGAAAAAAACTTGGATTAAAACAAGAAGATTTTGCCTCGGCATTGAGCATTACCCGGGCGGCCTATACCATGATAGAAACCGGAAAGGCAGACTTAACTTCTCGTAACCGCCGCATTATTGAGGAAAAATTTAATATCCATCCGCAATATTTGGCAGGCGCCGATGTTTCTATGTTTGCAGAAAAAGAGACAAAAAAATATCAAATAAATTTTTTTATTCCTGATAATATGCCCCGTCAAATAGGGAAACTCCACATTTCTCCTATCTACAATAGTTTCCCGACAAGCGCCTCATTAACAGGATTATCTGAAAAAATTGATGAGAAACCCAGCGGATATATCTACACCACTTTACTTGGAGCCATTTTTTTTCCTGCTATCGGGTGTAGTTTTGAACCGAAGATTCATGCCGGAGAATACATAGGAGTGATAAGACTCAACTCTTGGGACACTTTCGATACCGAAAAAATTTATTACATCCTCACGCGTAACGACAGGTTGATAAAACACTTGCACATCGATGAATACGATAAAGATATATTTTGGTGTCTCTCACCCACTTTCCAAAAATTTAAAATACACAGAAAGGACATTGTGGAAATTAGTCATATATTTTTTCATGGAGAGATGATATGAGTACTTATAAGGATTTGGTCGTAAATCAGACATCTTATTATTAGATAATCAAATCCTAAAAATATTGAATTAATTATTTTGTGCATCTTAAGTAGGGTTCTACTGAAAGACACTTAAACGTTTAATTAAATGTATTTTACAAAGTATTTTAGAAACATAAATGCAAGTTTTTTAATAATTCAGATAAAACCTTTGTATCTTACAAAACAAAAATTAAGGTTAAAAGTGATATAAATCGTTAGTTTATACACGCCATCTACTTCGCTGCCTTCAACTTAAAATATTATTAGAGAATATATAAGTTTAAATTGTATGTATTTGTATATCAGAAACTTAAATGCACACTTCTTTTATCTATGGGGATCTAACGGATTAAGATTACAAATTTCAATTATCATAATTTCTCTTTGTCTAAATGGGATTTAGGGGAATTGGAGCAATCTATCCTCCGGAAAAGGGATAAGAAAAATTGGAACATTTTACTGGCAATAAGAATCATAATAAACTAATCTGCATAATGTCTATTATACATCTACGCTTCGGCAGCTTGTATCTCCTGACACGCACCTAAAAACTTTTTCAGTAAACTCTAAATATGCCGAAACACAAACTATAGGGGCATTTTCGACTGGTTACTCTCGGGAGATATTCCACTACTTAATGTGTGAAATATCACTTGTTTTCTCTCGGTTACGAGCAGATAAACACTTGGCAGCATATAAAATATGGTAAAAACAAGTGCAAAAACGCCCGAAACAAAAGTTTCGGACGTTAATTAACAAAATATAAAACGTGAGTTACGATAATCTCATTATTTTTTTATTGTTTTTATTACCTGTTCGTACACATTTTGAGCAGTAAATCCGAGTTTTTCGTCCAATACTTTATACGGAGCAGAAAATCCAAAAGATTGCAATCCCCAAACAGTTCCGTTTTCGCCAACCAAGCCTTCTAAGTTTACGGGGAGCCCGGCGGTAAGTCCAAAACGCTTTATCCCTGCCGGTAAAACGGTATTTTGATAATCAACAGGTTGCGAACGGAAAAGTCCTTCGGAAGGTACAGACACCAATCTTACCTTAATACCTCCGGCACGCAAAAGTTTGGCTCCCGACTCCAACGTAGCTACTTCCGAACCAGATGCCAGCAACACGACGTCTGGATTGCCGTCGCAAGTTACTACATACGCTCCTTTTTCTGCCTGCTTTGCCTCTTCCTTACGGTTGGCAGCAGGGAGATTTTCTATGTTTTGACGAGAAAGTATCAGTGCGGTAGGCGTATCGGTGTTTTCCATAGCCATTTTCCAAGCGACGGTAGTTTCCTCCACATCTGCGGGGCGCAGTACCAATGTGGAGTTTTTGCCATGGTGGTTTTTCAGTTTTTCCATCAAACGGATTTGGGCTTCCTGTTCCACCGGCTCGTGGGTGGGTCCGTCCTCTCCCACCCTGAAAGCATCATGAGTCCATATAAACTTAACGGGGAGTTGCATTAATGCCGCCATACGTACTACAGGTTTCATATAATCGGAGAACACAAAGAAAGTTCCACAGGCAGCAATAACGCCTCCGTGCAGGGTCATTCCCACACAAAGGGCTGCCATTGTAAGTTCTGAAACTCCTGATTGTAGAAATTTTCCTGAAAAATCTCCACGTTGAAAGACTTTGGTTTTTTTAAGAAATCCGTCTGTTTTGTCGGAATTACTCAAGTCGGCGCTCGAAACCACCATATTTTCTACATTTTCAGCTAAGTATGCTAATACTACAGAAGAGGCGGCTCTTGTTGCCTGATTGGATTTTTGTTCGATTTTGTCCCAATCGATGGTTACTTTTCCTGTAAAGAATTGAGCCAGTTTATTGGCAAGTTCTGGGTTTTGAGATGCCCAATCGCTATATTCTTGGTTCTTACGTTTCGTTATTTCTCCTAATTCTACTTTGCGGGCGGCATAAATTTCTTTTGTTTCATCAAAGACAATAAACGGTTCCGCAGGATTTCCCCCTAAGCACGCGATGGTTTTTGCAAAGTCTGCTCCGGTTTCTCCCAAAGGCATGCCGTGTGTATCTACTTTGTTTTCGTAGCTACTATTGTCTTCGGCAACGGCTCCTTTACCCATTACCGTTTTTCCTATGATAAGGGTTGGTTTTTCGGTTTCTGCTTTTGCTGCTTTGAGGGCAGTGCGTATGGCATCGGCATCGTTGCCGTTAATTTCCAGCACCTTCCATCCCCAAGCTTTGTACTTTTCGGCTACATTTTCGCTTGTTACCGAGCTTGTAAAAGTAGAGAGTTGTACATCATTGGAGTCGTAAAACATGATAAGATTGTCCAATCCCAAATGTCCGGCTATACGACCTGCTCCCTGCGAGATTTCTTCCTGTACTCCGCCATCTGAAATATAGGCGTAAATAGTTTGATCCATTACACTGCCAAAACGGGCTTGGAGAAATTTGGCGGCAATAGCTGCTCCAACCGCATAAGTGTGCCCTTGCCCGAGAGGACCTGAGGTATTTTCGATGCCGCGATTCAAATCCAGTTCAGGGTGTCCCGGAGTAACGCTGCCCCATTGACGAAACTGTTTCAAATCGTCCATCGAAAATTTTCCGGCCAAAGCAAGCGTAGCGTATAGCATAGGCGACATGTGCCCAGGGTCTAAAAAGAACCGGTCACGTCTTTCCCAAGTGGGATTTTTGGGGTCGTATTCCAAGAATTCGGTAAACAGCACGTTGATAAAATCGGCTCCACCCATAGCTCCGCCGGGGTGTCCTGATTTGGCTTTTTCTACCATAGCTGCTGCCAAAATACGGATATTGTCGGCAGCTTTGTTTAAGTTTTGAATTGTGTTGTGCATAATTAGATATATTTGATTGTTGTTAGTATTATTTTGCGTACGTAGACACAGGCTGTCTCTCTTTATTAAGCATGGGGATATTTTGTAAACGTATTGTTAAAAACTTTACCTCATCGCTCATGCGAAAGGCTGTTTTCTTTTTATACGGTAGAGGTTGATTTTTAATTATTTGCTCCTGAAAACGGGTTAAAACCGATATCCTATGACATAACTGAATCCCCAATTGGAGAAATTGTTTTTGCCGTATCCCGGAATAAACCAAGGAGTGAGACCGTCTTCGTTTTCGCTATTGCCCAACAAGCGCTTGTTTCTTACGCTCCATCCCATCGTAAATCCTTTGTAAACGTTTACTCTCATCCCTCCGACAATTTCAAACCAAAACTTGGTTGCCGAGTTGGAGTTGATATCTATCGATTCGCTACCTCCCCAATAGTTGTCCGCTAAGGTAATATTTTTTATATCGTAACTAAAATTAGACATCCCCAATCGCATACCTACAAAAAAAGAGTTTTTATATATATTTGGTTTGACCAAATTAAAATCAATACCAATTCTCTCATACACCCCTCCTCCGGCATAGCGTGTGCCACTTCGCAGAGTTTTGTCTGCTCCGCCATAGCCAATTTCTATCACAGGGAAAAATTTTTCTTTTAAATTGAACTGTAGATTACCTTGCAGCCCTCTATTTACCCCTTTGGTCAAAAGATATTCTGCTGAAGGTACCATATCCAATTCAACGGTAAATCCTCTGTATAGTGGTACTGATACTTTTGCCGTATCTTTATTGACCTGTGCCGACAAGGGTAACACGATAAAAAAAGCCAGAATGTTATTTAATATTATGTAGTTGAATATTTGTTTCATCATCGGTATTTACATCCGGATTTATTATGGTTGCTCTTGGAAAAAAGTGCCCGGTAGCTATTGCCGAGTCGATATGATGCACCCTGATGTTGCCACATTCGAGGGATAAAAATTTATTCTTGTTGGTATGCCTTACGGTAAGTGTATCGTATGTATCATTGCATATTAACACAAAACTACTCTCGCCGGCAAATAGATTTAACGGCAATTGAACGGAGGATACTTTCTTTTTGTTTTTATACAGAATAGAATCTACTCCCAAACCGTAAATCGTAAGGCTGTCCACACTGAGAGACTGTGTTACGGTATCGCCAGTATTAACACTAATCGTATCTTGATAAAATTTGACATTCATCGTTACAAAACGGTCCTTCCGGCAGGTTTCATCGTTGTTGCATGATACAAAGCAGGTAAATAAAAAGATAAAAAACGATATGTATTTTTTTTTCTTCATTCCTTCATTCATTCCTTCATTTCAATATATTGCTTACTTCGTTTTTCAACATAGATTTGGCGGCATCAATTGCGGTTTCGTCTTGAGTATCGTAGATTTGAATTATTGTGGTTGCCAATTTCGAGGCAGGTTCGCCAGATTCATATTGCGCGCTACTTAAATTTATCAACTGAACGGTATTGTCTTTGGCTGCCACTATTGTTTGCCACAATTCGGTGCTAACGTAAATTTGCTGGGAACAATTGTGCTCAAATTCTTTACGGATATCATCAAGCAGGGTTGCCTGTAGCTCTAATACCGACATATTCGCCCCTATTCTACTAAGCAGCATGCTGTGAGGCGTAATTCTTTCCAACAACAGCATTAGTCGCTCGTAAGCTCTTAGTTTTAGTGTAGTAATATTGGGAGAGTTTTGCTTTCGTAATTCAAAGTCATACTTCTCTTTTTCGTTTTTTATCATTTTATCTATCAGCAAATAGGCTGTAATTAAGACCAAGATTGCCGGTAGTAAAAACTGAAGTGTATCCCACATAATGTTCTGTTATTTTTTTTATCTAACGTAAGAGATTTTCTTCTTTCGCCAGTTTTTTCTTTTAGAATAGGTTTGTTATTAAATATCCTAAATACACAAAGCAAATACCAAGAACGACACTGCCAGCCACATACAAAAAAGCAGAGGAAAAGTGTCCATTTTGCAGTAATGTTAAGCTTTCGGCTGTAAAAGCAGAAAAGGTAGTGAATCCTCCGCAAAAACCTACCACCAACAACAAGCGCCAATTGGCTGAGACAAACTCCATTTTCAAAAACCATCCCATCAACACACCCATGATGATACTACCCAACACATTGACGATGAGTGTACCTACGGGGATATTGTAGAACGACCATGATGTGTTTAGTTTTGAGACCAAATATCGGATTATGCTCCCGACAAAGCCTCCTGCTCCTACCAGCAACAATTGTTTTAACATAAACTCAGTAGTTTATTATCGACAGAAAAAAATGTAAAAACAAAAAATATAAATAACACAAAAAATATTTTATATTTTTCTGAAATAGTTATTAAATAATGAGCCCGATGATTTATGACCAAATTTTTGTTACTAATCACTTGCCGTTTTATGGTTGTAAAACTATATTAAATTTCTTTTTCTATGTTGTAATTGTTTCGTTCCACCGAATTTCGCGTGATAATTTCGGCAACAAATCCTGCCAAAAACAACAACGTCCCCAATACCATAGCGGTAAGGGAGAGGTAAAAGTAGGGATTGTCTGTTACCAATGCCGCTCTTGTATGCGTGTATAGTGCTACAAGTTTATTTGTTCCTACGACAATGACTGAAATCAATCCAAACAAGAACATTAAACTACCGATTAATCCGAAAAAGTGCATTGGTTTTTTACCGAATTTAGACATAAACCACAGTGTGATAAGGTCTAAGTATCCGTTTACAAAACGATTCAGTCCAAACTTAGAATTGCCAAATTCCCGTTTGCGATGCTCTACCACCTTTTCGCCTATGGAGGTAAAACCTGCGTTTTTTGCCAAGTATGGTATATAGCGGTGCATTTCTCCATATACCTCTATGTTTTTTATCACATCTTTTCGGTAGGCTTTCAATCCGCAATTCATATCGTGCAGTGATAGTCCGGTTACTTTACGTGCGGTAGCATTGTATAGTTTTGAGGGCAAATTTTTGGTCAATTTGGAGTCGTACCGTTTCTTTTTCCACCCCGACACCAAATCGTAATCGCCGTCCATTATCATAGTGTACAATTCGGGGATTTCGTCGGGGCTATCCTGCAAATCGGCATCCATAGTGATGACTACATCTCCTTCGGCGGCTTTAAATCCGCAGTATAAAGCGGGAGATTTTCCGTAATTGTGCCTAAATTTAATTCCTCTTACATTTTTGGGAAATTGACTCTGAAGTTTCTCTATAATTGTCCAGGATTTATCGGTGCTGCCATCGTTAATAAATATTACCTCAAACGAATAATTATTATTGTCCATCACCCTCTTAATCCAATCGTAAAGAACAGGGAGTGACTCCTCTTCATTGTATAAAGGAACTACAACTGATATATCCATACGCGCATGCTACTGTCTAAAATTGTATATTTATGTATCGGTGGACTGTTTTTTAACAAAAAAAGCCATAATCAATCCTGCTATCAGCCCTAAAAATGTATTTCCCCAAATATATTGAAAAGCGTACATTGTAGGAGAAAGGAGCAAGTTCAAACTTTCGTCTATCTGTTCTTTTGTAACACCCTGTACAATAGTCAGCCCTTCAAGAGTATGCCTCATCGTCTCGTTAAGTCCAACCAGAAAAGTGGGGTTTATAAACCTACTATACACCAATACTACCGACCCCGAAATTATTGACGCAAAAAGAAAAAGCAGCAGCACATACGACAATGCCCTTCCGTATGAAATAATTCCGTTATTTTCAAGTTCTCTAAATCTTATGGCAAAACGATAGGCTAGGATGATAGAAAAAGCAAAAAGTAAATTACTCAGAAAAGCCATCACAGCATTGTTAGTGATGCTAAATAAAAAATTCAAAGAAAAAAACACACCCAGTATAAAGCCATATTTCATGGCCGAAGCCGTCATATTCGATTGCATAGTTCATCCATTTACAAACTGCAAAAATACACAAAATTTAGATACCAAAAAAGTTTTACCTCTAAGGTTTATAGCTAATGGAGTGTCAAAAAGTATTTGTCTTATCAAAAATAGGAAAAGTAAGTTTAGAATGATAAAAATACAAAATTTATGTGTTTTTTATTTATCATCCATATATTTCAAACGTTTTCTGAAACATAAAACAGATTTTGGAAATTATTTTTAAAGTCAAAAATAATTTATATTTACTTTTGAACCGCAAACAAACGAAATGATGCAATCATTAATTTTAAAATAAATCTATCATGAAAAAAACGGTTATTCTCTTTCTGGTATTTTTTTCTGTTATCAAACCTGAACTTATTTGGGCGCAAGCTCCTGCGCAATCTACGGACGTGATGCTTCAGGCTTTTTATTGGGATTCTTATGCCGACTCGAAATGGACCAATTTGAATTCGCAAGCAAGCGAATTGGCTCAGAGTTTTAGCCTCGTATGGTTGCCACCGAGCGGTGATGCAAACTCTCCTTATACAAACGTAATGGGCTATGCTGATGTTTACTGGTTTCGCCAAAATAGCAGTTTTGGTACTGCCACCGAGCTCAAAACTTTAATTTCTAACCTAAAAGCACAGGGTACACGCTCCATTGCCGACATTGTTGTCAATCA
>JBKECI010000018.1:0-180725 GCA_047974405.1 Paludibacteraceae bacterium
CGTCCACTACGAGCGATGTAAAAAGCACGGGCGACAGCCCAAGCAATATCCTCTGCCTTACGTATTTGGTAAGACCATTTTGTGATGGGTTGTGTAATGCCTACCACATCAATTTCTTGGAAAGCATCGGTTCCAAGTAAAGATGCGCTAACTTGTCCGGTAACTACAACCATAGGGGTGCTGTCCAATAGTGCGTCAGCAATTCCGGTAATGGCATTGGTAGCGGCAGGACCTGAGGTTACCAGGCAAACTCCTATTTTTCCGGAAACTCTTGCATATCCTTGCGCGGCATGTGTGGCTCCTTGCTCATGGCGTGTGAGAATATGGTTTATTTTGTCATGATAGTCGTACAGTGCATCGAATACGGGCATAATGGCTCCGCCCGGATATCCGAAAATTGTATCAACTCCTTCGTGGATGAGCGCCTGCATAAAGGCATGGGCGCCGTTTGTTTTCTTTGTCATATCTGTTTGTTTAACAAGTAATCAAGAAACTGTGAATTATTATTATATATTTTTTATTTGTTCGATTTAAATTTCGCGAACAGCTCCTTTGTCTGCCGAACTTACCATACTTGCATAGGCGCGCAACGCTTTTGATATTTGACGGTTGCGGTCTTTGGGGGTAAAGGCTTTGTTGCCTCTTGCTGTTTCTTCGTTTCTACGGCGATTGAGTTCTTCGTTGTCCAACTTTACATTGATGGAGCGATTGGGAATATCTATTTCTATGATATCTCCGTTTTGGATTAATCCAATATTTCCTCCGGCTGCTGCTTCTGGTGAGATGTGTCCGATAGAAAGTCCCGAAGTACCCCCCGAAAATCGACCGTCTGTAATCAGGGCACATTCTTTTCCGAGATGGCGTGATTTGATGTATGAAGTGGGGTAGAGCATTTCCTGCATTCCGGGTCCTCCTTTGGGTCCTTCGTGAGTGATGACTACTACATCTCCGGCAACTACCTTTCCTCTTAATATACCTTCGCAAGCGGTATCTTGCGATGTGAAAACAACGGCTTTTCCTGTAAATTTCCATATGCTTTCGTCCACTCCCGCAGTTTTTATCACACATCCGTCTTGTGCGATATTGCCTTTTAATATGGCTAAACCACCGTCTTTTGTATAGGCATGTTCCATATCGCGAATACAACCGTTTTGGCGGTCGTTATCAAGAGATTTGTATTGAGAATTTTGCGATCCCATTGTCAAATTAAATCTGTTTGCAGGGGCGCTTTTATAAATTCGCTCTGCATCAGCACAAATTTTTACTCCGGTTATATCGTATTTTTTTACGGCTTCGTCCAGTGTGAGTCCATCAACACGGTGTACCGATGTGTCGAGTAAGCATCCTTTGTTTAACTCTGCCAAAATTCCTAAAATTCCTCCAGCTCTGTTTACGTCCTGCACATGATATTCTAGAGAGTTGGGAGCTACTTTACAGAGGCAGGGTGTTTTTCGGGAAAGAGTGTCTATATCGTCCATACTAAAATCGACTCCGGCTTCGTTGGCTATTGCCAAAATATGAAGAACGGTATTTGTGGATCCCCCCATAGCTATGTCGAGCGTCATAGCATTTTCAAATGCTTTTTTGGTAGCTATCGAACGGGGCAAGACTGTTTCGTCTCCGTCTTTATAATATTTATACGCGTTTTCTACAATGAGCTTTGCAGCGTCTATAAAGAGGCGCTCGCGGTTGGTATGTGTTGCCACAACGGTTCCATTCCCCGGCAGAGCCAATCCTATGGCCTCATTTAGGCAGTTCATAGAGTTGGCGGTAAACATTCCTGAACATGAACCGCAAGTGGGGCAGGCAGCACTTTCTACCCGTACGACCTGTGCATCGGAGATGTTGTCATCTGCGGCTTGTACCATTGCGTCTATCAAATCGAGTTGTGCCCCGTCCAGATTTCCGGCTTCCATCGGTCCTCCTGATACAAATACTGTGGGGATATTTAACCGCATAGCAGCCATCAACATTCCCGGAGTAATTTTGTCGCAATTACTGATACAAATCAGAGCGTCGGCTTTGTGCGCATTGACCATGTATTCGACGCTGTCGGCAATCAAATCGCGTGATGGGAGCGAGTAGAGCATCCCGTCATGACCCATAGCAATGCCGTCGTCAATGGCAATGGTGTTAAATTCGGCAGCAAAACAGCCGAGTTTTTCAATTTCGGTTTTTACTTTTTGGCCGATGTCATGCAGGTGTACGTGTCCGGGAACAAATTGTGTGAACGAATTGGCAATGGCAATTAAGGGTTTGCCCATTTGTTCCTTTTTCATTCCGTTTGCCTGCCATAAGGCTCTAGCGCCTGCCATTCGTCTTCCCTGTGTGCTGGTGGCGCTTCTTAAAGGATGTCCGACAGGGGGGGGCTCGGTTATATTTTTATCCATAGTGATCAGTTACTTTTGTTTCAGGATTTATATTAAATTTTGTACATAAAAAAACCTTTCTCTATTTTAGGTGAGAAAGGCTTTAATATTTTTATATCAAAATACGCGTACAATACCTCCTCACCTTTGATTATTGACCAAGAGTAACACGACAATGACGAGAAGAGTAATAATACTTTTTGTATTCATTTGTTTCATGGAGTACCGAAGTACAGTATTTATTGACAGCAAAGGTATAATAATATTTTTAAATAACAATACTTTGTACAAGGAAAATAGATTAAAATTTGAGTAATTTATAATTGCAAATTTAAAATGTACAAAAATTAAAAATAAATTGTACCTAATGTATTTCAAAATCTAAATTTGTTAAAAAAACTTTTTTTACCGTCGGAATCCTCAGTTGTTTCTTCTTTTGCCTCCTCATCTTCCTCTTCTTGTACGGATGAATCGTTTTCAGTATCGGCAGTGATTTCGTCGCTTTTAGATCGATATTCTGATCTTGGAGGGGCTTCACCTTGTTCTTTTTTGATAAAACTGATAACATCTTCCAAACCTTCGGCGAACTTATCAAAATCTTCTTTATAGAGAAAAATTTTGTGTTTTTCATAGCTTACCTGCGCGTTTTCATCGTATCCGGTTATTCTTTTTTTGCTTTCGGTAATAGCCAAGTACAAATCGTTGTTACGGCTTTTTTTTACATCTAAATAATAAATCCTTTTTCCTGCTTTAATGGCTTTGGAATAAATGATTTCACTATCTTTTTTTTCTAACTCAATTTTTCTTTTTTCACCTTCCATAGTCAATTCCTAAATGAGACAGCATACATTATTCTGTTTGTTTACAAACAATTGTGTTTTGCTGTTGATTAATAATAAGTTGGTTAAATTAATTTGAAATAATAAATATGCTGTAAATTTCCGAATATTTTTTCAAATTATCAAACAAATAGATGAAAAATGTTCAAATTTATTCAAAAACGCTCTATTTTTTTTTTCTGTTTCAAATAAAATCTATTTTGTTTTTGATAGATGTTGGTATTAAAAATGAAAAAATTTATATCTTTGTGCAAAATTTAAGTTTCCGTCAGGTGTAGTATTTTTATGATAAATAGGGCATTAATCAGAATAAAAGTAATTCAAATAATATATTCTTACTACAAAAGCGAGGGTAATTCAATCCCCGCCGCCGTAAAAGAATTATTTCACAGTTTCGATAAGACGTATCAATTGTATTATCATTTGTTGTGGATGAGCGTAGAAATAACCCGGTATTGTGAACAGAGAATTGATGCGAAAAAAAACAAACTTCGTCCGACCGATGAGGATTTGCATCCCAACACACGTTTTGTTGATAACGCTTTTATTCGTCAGCTGAGCCAGAATAAACCATTGAACGATCTTCTGAAAGAATTTCATGTAGCTTGGGAGAATGACGAAAATACAGTAAAAAGTCTTTATGAAGATATTTTGAAACAAGATTTTTATGAAGAATATATGACTGCCCTTTCGACAGATTATGTGGCAGATAAAGATATTTGGAAGAAAATTTACAAAAAAGTGTTTTTGGCGAGCGAAAATCTGGACAATGCCATTGAAGACCAAAGTATTTACTGGACTGACGACCTTGAAGTAATCATCAGTTTTATTGTAAAAACCATCAAAAGATTCACTCTTGAAAATGGAGAAAGTCAAAGTTTGTTGCCCGAGTTCAATAGTGAAGAAGACTCTGAATTTGCCGAAAAATTGATAAGAAATACACTTGAAAACGGTACGGTGTACCGCGAAATGATAGATGCTCATACTAAAAACTGGGAGTTGGACAGAATCGCATTTATGGATATTGTGATTATGGAAGCAGCCATTTCGGAAATAATGTCGTTTCCTACTATCCCTGTAAACGTAACGTTGAACGAGTATATAGAAATATCTAAATCATACAGCACCGAAAAAAGCGCTATATTTATCAACGGGATACTCGATGGGATAGTAAAAGAGCTCAAATCCCGAAAAGAATTAATCAAAGTTGTAAAAATTTAGATGTTGTTTTGAAAGAAAACAGTAAAACAACATTTGCTTAAAATCAAATAAAAATAATCAATATTTAAAATTATGAATTTATTAAGTGTCTTATTACAAGCCGGCACACCCGCAGCCGGAGGTTCGGGCGGGCTGTTTGGAGGAGGTTCAAGCATGTTGTTGATGATGTTGTTGATATTTGTGGTGTTCTACTTCTTTATGATTCGTCCACAAACAAAACGTCAAAAAGAGATACAGAAACAGCGCGAAGCACTGAAAGCAGGCGATAAAGTGGTAACTTCTGGCGGATTATACGGAAAAGTGAAAGACGTTAAAGAGAAAACCGTAACGATAGAAATAGCTGACAACGTACGAGTTACAGTAGATAAAAATTCTGTATTTGCAACGGCAGCGGATGCCAATGCCGGTACGGAAACAAAGTAAAATCACTTCCAATTTTTTTTTGTAAATGTCATCAATCGGGAAACGATGGTTTGCAATAGTTTTATCAAAAGTTAAAACATTTTTTATATCAAAAAATGTTTTAACCTTTTTGGTATTCTTATTGCTATCCACCATTTTTTGGTTTGTACACACATTAGACCGAGAAAGGCAGTCTATAATCAAATTAGAAATTAATTATACGGGTATTCCCGAAGATATTGAGATAAAAAACCAATTACCTCGCCAAATTGATGTAACAATCAGAGACGAAGGGATGAAACTGCTGCATTATTCTCGTGAAAAACTGGATCCGATAACGATAGATATGGCACGGGTTTATTTTTCAAAAGGAAAAATCATTATCACTCCCGACCAACTGAAGGCTAAAATTTCTGATTATGTACTACCTACTACGGCAGTATTGAAAATAACTCCCGATTCCATCTCGGTAAATTACCAAAAACTTGCCACCAAAGAGCTTCCAGTAAAAATAGGTGGAAAAGTGTCGCTTGCCAAACAATATATTTATAGCGATAGCCTAAGGATAGACCCTTCAAAAGTGAAAGTATTTGGACCGGAGTATATTCTCGATACAATGAAAGCCGTATATACGGAAGAGGTGGATTTGAAAAATGTAGCTGACACAACGATTCTCAAAAGTAAACTGAGGGTGCCAAAAGATGTGAAATTTTCATTTTATGATGTGAATATAGGAATATTTGTCGAAATGTTTACCGAGAATAGAATTGAGATTCCCATTACCATTATCAATGCCCCCAACAATCTGAATGTACGGGTATTTCCCGTATCGGTATCTGCCACCTACAACGTAGGTTTGAGCAATTACACCAAAGTAAACGTGAATAATATCAAAGTAGTATTTGATTATAAAGAGATCGAAAACAGACTAAGCCGTAAAAGCAGACTACAAATTCTCAACAATTCGCTTTATATTTCAAACCTTCGTATCGATCCTGATGAAGTGGAATTTTTATTAGAAAACAAATAGAAAACAATACGATTTATCCGATGAAACCAATTCAAATGGTTGACCTAAAAAGTCAGTATGAAAAAATACGAAATGAAGTAAACGGCAAAATTCAAGAGGTTATCGACAGTACCGCTTTTATCAAAGGCGAACAGGTAAGTAACTTTCAAAAGCACTTAGAAGAATACCTCGGAGTAAAACATGTGATTCCGGTCGGAAACGGAACCGATGCTTTGCAGATAGCATTTATGGCATTGGGATTGAAACCTGGCGACGAAATCATTACACCCACATTTACATTTATAGCTACTGCCGAAGTCATCGCTTTACTCGGACTTACTCCGGTAGTGGTAGATGTAGATCCCGATACATTTAATATCTCCTTGGAAAGTTTACAAAAAGCTATTACCCCTCATACCAAAGCAATAGTTCCGGTACATCTTTTCGGTCAAAATGCCGAAATGGAAACCATTCTTAACATTGCAAAAGAGTATAATCTGTTTGTAGTAGAAGACGCTTGCCAATCTATTGGGTCTGTTTATACCTTTTCCAACGGCAGCAAATCCTACTCGGGATGTATGGGACACATTGGATGCACCTCCTTTTTTCCTTCAAAAAATTTAGGCTGCTACGGAGATGGAGGAGCGATTTTTACCAATGACGATGAGTTGGCCGCAAAAATGAGAGCCATTGCCAACCATGGGATGGTGGTACGCTACTATCACGATATGGTAGGGGTCAATTCCCGATTAGACAGTATGCAGGCGGCAGTTTTGGATGTGAAATTAAAATATCTGGATAAGTACTCCGAAGCCCGTCAAAAAGCCGCAGTGTATTACGACAAAGTGCTTGGCCTGAACAATAAGATAATTATTCCTAAAAGAACCGAAAAATCGACCCATGTTTTTCATCAATACACCATAAGATTGAAAAATGTGAACAGAGAAACGGTGCAAAAGAAATTATCGGAAAAAAATATCCCAGCAATGATTTATTATCCCATCCCTTTACACTTGCAAAAGGCTTATAAAAACGATCGATACAAAGAGGGAGATTTTCTGCATGCCGAAATGCTCTGCGGTTGTGTGCTTTCATTGCCTATGCATACAGAGCTAGACGAAGAACAATTGGAATATATAACTCAAAGCATATTGGAAATAGTACGATAATGTTTTGTATAAAAAAAACGATATTTTGATAAGAAAGAAATTATAGAAACACGTATGAGCTACTTTGCACACGAAACAGCCGTGATTGATGATAATAACGCCATAGGCAACAATACAAAAATATGGCACTTTTCTCACATAATGAGCAATTGTACCATTGGTGAACAATGCAATATCGGACAAAATGTAGTAATATCTCCTTATGTGGTGCTGGGTAGGAATGTTAAAATTCAAAATAACGTATCGGTTTATACCGGAGTAATTTGCGAGGACGATGTGTTTCTAGGTCCTTCGATGGTATTTACCAACGTAATAAATCCACGCAGCCATGTAAACCGCCAAAACGAATATTTGCAAACCATTGTGAGAAAAGGGGCAAGTATCGGAGCCAACGCCACAGTAATTTGCGGAAACGAAATAGGAGAATACGCATTGATAGGAGCAGGAGCGGTAATTACTAAACCAGTAAAAGCGTTTTCGCTGGTAGTGGGCAATCCTGCGCGCATCATTGGGTGGGTAAGCAAAAACGGACACCGCTTGCAGTTTGATGGGCGAGGAATGGCTACCTGTCCCGAAACAGGCGAAGAATACAGACTTATTGACGGCGAAGTGGTGATTGCTTGATAAATATCACTTAATCTGTCGAAAAAAAAGCATTAAGTTAGGAATGATAACAGTTTGATATTAAGAAATGAACAATAATTTATGAAAAAATTTGCAGTAATAGGGCAGGGGCATATTGGAAAACGCCATGCCGAGATGATAAGACAAAACCCAGACTCGGAATTGATCGCTGTTTGCGATATTCTTCCCAAAGAAAAATTGGGACTGGAAAATATAAAAGAAAAATACTTTAATAGCTACGATGATCTTTTAAATTCAAATTTGGATATTGAAGTCGTAAATATATGTACCCCCAACGGCTATCATGCAGAGTATTCGATAAAAGCTCTCAAAGCAGGAAAACATGTTGTTATCGAGAAACCCATAGCATTGACCAAAAAAGATGCTGAAAAAATTCTGTTCAAATCACTCGAAATGTCTCGAAACGTATTTTGTGTAATGCAAAATCGTTACTCTCCACCTTCAATCTGGCTGCGGGAGATAATGAACAACCATACATTAGGCAAAATTTTTATGGTTAAACTTGATTGCTATTGGAATAGAGACGATCGCTACTATAAAAAAGGAAACTGGCATGGTGATGCCCAATTGGATGGAGGCACGCTGTTTACACAATTTTCGCATTTTATTGATATTATGTATTGGTTGTTTGGAGACATAACCAATATCAAAGGTAATTTTGCCGACTTCAACCACAAAGACTTAACCGACTTTGAAGACAGCGGAGTGGTAACATTCGATTTTATCAACGGAGGAATGGGATGCTTAAATTATTCCACCTCGGTTTGGGATACCAATTTGGAAAGTAGCATTACCATCATAGGTGAAAAAGGTACCATAAAAGTGGCAGGACAGTATATGAACGATGTGGTTTATTGTCACGTAAAAGATTATGAAATGCCCAAACTAGCACCATCCAACCCTCCCAACGATTACGGGTTGTACAAAGGCTCTGCCCAAAACCATCACTATGTGATAGAAAATGTGATAGAAAAACTCTCGGATAAAGGTAGAATTACCACCAACGTTTTGGAAGGGTTAAAAGTGGTGGACATAATTGAAAGAATCTATCAGGTACGCAACGAACAATGGAAAAAAGAGAAATAATCTTCCCTTGTCAGTCCAATTTCGTCTCAAAACTATTATTATGATACAGCGTATTCAAACTTTATATCTTTTATTGGCGGCAGCTCTTCTTGTGTTGAGTATGGTGCTACCGGTAGCTTTTTACTCAAATCTTGTGCAGGGAGTGCAATTTGACTATTCTATACTGGAATTTTTAAAACCACAAGTTGTTGTTTATCAGAAGTTTAATTCACTTCCGATGTTTATGTTCGGAACCGTTACTCTTCTTTTGGCAGTTATATCCATCTTTGTTTACAAAAAAAGAACAGTACAATATCGAATTTGCCTTATCAATACTATATTAATCATTTTTTATATTGGGGTAATAGCATACTTCTTTTATATTGTGTCCGGCGAAAATAACATCAGATTATCATATAAAATACCCATTGTATTTCCTATTGTAGCATTAGTGTTCAATATTCTGGCAATGAGTGGAATACGTAAAGATGAGAAATTGGTAAAATCACTTGATCGCTTGAGATAAAATATTTTTAAATATGAGTTTTATTCTAACAAACAATCACTTTATTTTGTTATACAAACAACATCTAAGTTGATTTCCCAATGAAAAATATAAGTCGATCACTTCAAAATAAAGAACGGCAACTCAGCGGGTTGTTATTCTTTATTTTTTTTATCTCATGCCATGCACAAACAGAAAAGCAATCCGCTATGCAATACAATAATTTAACTCCCGAAGAAGAACACGTGATTCTTAATAAAGGTACCGAACGTCCATTTACGGGCAAGTATTTAAATAACAAAGAGCAAGGTACATATACCTGTAAAAGGTGTGATGCCCCGCTTTATCGTTCTCAAGATAAATTTGAAAGTCATTGCGGTTGGCCCTCTTTTGACGATGAAATTAAAAATGCAATACACCACTTGCCCGATGCAGATGGAGTTCGTACAGAAATAGTCTGTGCCGGTTGTGGTGCGCATCTCGGACACGTATTCGAAGGAGAGAGGTTTACCGATAAAAATATACGCCATTGCGTTAATTCTATTTCGATGAAATTTGTGCCGGATAAAAAAGATACAATCGAGGCTGCTTACTTTGCTTCCGGATGTTTTTGGGGAACCGAATATCATTTTATGAAAGCCAAAGGGGTACGAGCCACTACGGTAGGTTACATGGGAGGACACACTACAAATCCCACTTACAAAGAGGTTTGCACAGGTACTACAGGACATTTAGAAACAGTTGAAGTACTCTTTGAAACAACTCAAACCTTATACGAAGAGTTGGTAAAACTGTTTTTTGAAACACACGATTTTACACAGACCAACGGACAAGGTCCTGATATCGGAGAGCAATATCATTCGGCAATTTTCTATGTAAACGAAGAGCAAAAAAACATTGCCGAAAAATATATGAGAATATTGGAAAACAAGGGATACAAAGTAGCCACCAAACTACTCCCTGCCGAAAAAAACGAATTTTGGGACGGAGAGGATTATCATCAAGAATACTATGAAAAGAAAAACGGAACACCTTATTGTCATACATACAGGAAAATATTTTAAATAAAATAATATGTATAATGTTCTTATAATTAGCACTATGTAAAGCGTGCGATATTTCTTCCATTGCTCTTGTATTACTTTCAATAAAAATGAAGATAATATCTACCGTTTGAGCAAATCATTTGCAAATTTTAATCAAAATCCTTACTTTTGTTACAAAAAATAAGATAAGGCAAAATATCCACAAATGTTGATACACATAGAAGGATAATTAAAAAAAGATATAAATATATGAAATTCAACCGGATATTACTCAAGCTTAGCGGAGAGTCGTTAGCTGCCGAAAAAAAGCAAGGTATAGATGCGGTGCGCCTCGAACAGTATGCAAGCCAAATAGGAGAAATCGTAAAACTCGGAGTGCAGGTAGGGATTGTTATCGGTGGCGGTAATATATTTCGCGGTCTGAGCGGAACGAGCAAAGGATTTGATCGCGTGCAGGGAGACCAAATGGGCATGCTGGCTACGGTAATCAACAGTTTGGCACTAAATTCGGCTTTACAAGTTACAGGAGTTAAATCCAGAGTACTCACCTCGGTAAAGATGGAACCCATTGGCGAATATTACAGCAAAAGATACGCTTTGGAATGTTTGGAAAAAGGCGAGACGGTAATTATAGCGGGCGGAACCGGCAACCCTTATTTTACTACCGATACGGCATCGTCATTAAGAGCGATAGAAATAGAAGCAGAGGTAATGTTGAAAGGGACAAGAGTGGACGGGATTTACACAGCCGACCCCGAAAAAGATAAATCAGCCGTTAAATTTGATGAAATTACTTACGATGAAATCTACAACCGAAATTTAAGGGTGATGGATCTGACGGCAACAACGATGTGTAAAGAAAATAATATGCCCATTTATGTTTTTGATATGGACACCGTAGGCAATCTAAAAAAAGTGGTAGAAGGAAAAAATATTGGAACATTGGTAAAAAAGTAAGTTTAATAATCTCAAAAATATTTATACTATGCAAGACTACAAAAAACACTTGTCGGATGCCGAAGAAATGATGAAATCGTCCGTTGAATACTTGGATGAAGCGCTGGCGCATATTCGGGCAGGGAAAGCAAATCCCCGTATTTTGGACGGCGTAAAGGTAGATTACTACGGTTCACACGTTCCTCTCAGCAATGTGGCATCCATCAACACACCCGATGCAAAAACAATACTCATCCAACCTTGGGAAAAAGCATTAATACCTGTAATAGAAAAAGCAATATTAAATTCGGATGTGGGTATTACCCCTGTCAATAACGGCGAACATATACGCTTGGGAATTCCCCCACTTACTGAGGAACGCCGTACGCAATTGGTAAAACAATCCAAACACGAAGGAGAAGAGGCAAAAATAAGTGTGCGCAATGCACGCAGAGAAACCATAGACATATTGAAAAAAATGGTGAAGGATGGTTTGCCCGAAGATGTGGGTAAAGACGCAGAAGCAGAAACTCAAAAATTACATGACAAATTTATAAAAAGAATTGACGAACAACTTGCCGAGAAAGAAAAAGAGATAATGACAGTATAAGTCAAAAAAAATACAAGGGCAATTATTTTCATTATAAAATAAGTACTTTGATTAAAATACAATCCATTACACACACCATATTTTTTCTTTGACAAAGAATGAAAGGATTGGTAATCAAAAATACAGGGAGCTGGTACACAGTAAAAGACGAAAAAGGCAACTTGGTTGAGTGTAAAATCAAAGGCAGCTTTCGCATCAAAGATATTCGGAGTACCAATCCAATTGCTGTAGGCGATTACGTAGAGTTTGAACCGGTAAAAAAAGAGGCAGCTCCGATGATAAATGCCATACTGGATAGAAAAAACTACATCATACGTCGCTCCTCCAATCTGTCGAAACAATCTCATGTTTTAGCAGCAAACCTTGATATGGTGTTGCTGGTAGTTACGGTAAACTATCCCAAAACCTCTACGGTATTTATCGATCGTTTTTTGGCAGTTGCCGAGGCATATCGCGTACCGGTGCTGATAGCCGTTAATAAGATAGACCGATATTCTGCAGACGAATTGGCGTATGCAAATGCCTTGAAAGCACTTTATGAAACATTGGGGTACCCAACGCTGTTGATTTCGGCAACAAATAAGGACCCGTTCGGAGAATTGACGGTAAGGCTGAAAGATAAAGTAACCCTGATATCGGGAAATTCGGGTGTGGGAAAATCGACACTTATCAATGCCTTGTTGCCAAATTTGGAAGTACGTACCCAAGTAATTTCGGAATATCATAACAAAGGGATGCACACCACCACCTTTTCGGAGATGTTTGAACTCCCAACCGGTGGATACGTTATCGACACTCCCGGTATCAAAGGTTTTGGTACGGTCGATTTTGACGAAAAAGAAGTGGACCATTTTTTTAAAGAGATATTCCAGTTCTCAAAAAAATGCCGATTTGGTGATTGTACGCATGTACATGAGCCGGATTGTGCCGTGATACAAGCCGTAGAAGATAATAATATAAGTAAATCTCGCTATTACAGCTATTTAAGTGTGTTGGAAGACATCAAAGATGGTAAGTATCGTTGAGATAATAATCTGGATGTAAAAATGTAATAATTTGTAATGTTTATTAGGAAAAACCAAAAATAATAGATATTTTTGTAGCGGTAAGTACCTATTTAAAAATACAATTGTATGGGACATCATCAAATTGATCGTTTAGACAAAAAAATCCTTCAGCTCATCTCACAAGATGCACGTATTCCGTTTCTCGAAGTTGCCCGCGAGTGTAATGTTTCCGGAGCGGCTATTCATCAGCGCATTCAGAAACTACGCAATTTGGGGATAGTCAAAGGTTCGGAGTTTGTCATTGATACATACAAGATAGGGTATCAGACTTGTGCTTATATAGGTATTATCCTTTCGGATATTAAAAAATTCAATCATGTGGTTGAAGAATTAAGAAAAATCCCCGAAATAGTAGAGTGTCACTATGCAACCGGTCGGTACGCGTTATTTGTAAAAATATACTCTAAAGATAATCGCCATCTGCTACAAATAATATTAGAACGCCTTACCCTTATTGATGGGGTAGAGCATACCGAGACATTCCAATTATCGTTGGATGAAATTTTTCACCGCCAGTTGTCTGTTTTCGATACAAAGGAAGAAGACGACGACATCTATGCCGACGGTGACAATACGGAAGAGTAAATAAATTTATTTTTTAGCAGAACAACGAAAAATACCACTGTTATGAACTGTAACGGTGGTTTCTTTTTTCTATAAGTTTAAGTAAATAGGGGGCTACGACACATTTTTACTTTTACGACGGCGGTTGTCGCCGGAAGGTAACGGTGGCAACGGTGGCAAAGTTTTTACTTTTACATTATCAACTTTGATATAAATCGGATGCGCTGATATAGGCCGGCATAATAATAAAACACCTTTTTTTGTGCTGTCCAAAAGGGTATCACATTCTCTATTGATAATATTTTCTTTAGAAAAGTCGGGAGCTTCTCCCATATTAGTAACCTCCACTTTTGCTACCCCATGCCCTATTATATTCAATTTTTTGGCGGCAGCGTATGACAAGTCTATAATTCTCCCTTTGATAAAAGGACCTCTGTCGTTTACTCTAACAAATACCTCTTTGTTGTTTCGAAAATTTTTTACCTTCAGCCAAGTACCAAACGGAAATTTTTTATGAGCGCATGTCATACTGTCTTTGTTGTATCGCTCTCCGCTACTGGTACGCGAGCCGTGCAGTCTGTTGCTGTAATAGGAGGCTTTACCGCTTGTAGCTTGACCGTAAACAAAAAAACTCGACAAAGTAAGAGAGACAATCAAAAATATTGATTTTAAATTCCTCATAATTTTTTTTAATTTCACTCGTTACACGAAGTAAAAAAAAACAGTAAAACGAGCAAATAATTAAGATTGTAAGGGTCAAAGGTATAGAATTAGTTTGTAATGTCAAGAAAATTTGAAAGTTACTTTGTTTTTCTTGTGATAAATTAAAGAAAATATTGAGTCAAATTATTTTGTAATTTTAAATAAAAGCATTATTTTTGCACACTCAAAAAAAAGAAAAGAGTAAAATATTTTATAAATCTAATAAGGAGGAAACAGAATATAGCAAAACAACTTATTATCAGACCTCAAAGAGGTCGGGTCAAAGAGCAACCGCATCGTATAAACGAAAAAATACGCGGTGTGAAAGAAGTTCGATTGGTTGGCGAAAACGTTCAACAAGGCGTTGTTTCGATCGAAGAAGCTATGCGCGTGGCAGACGATTTGGAATTGGATTTGGTGGAAATATCGCCAACAGCCAATCCTCCTGTTTGCAAAATTGTTGATTATCAAAAATTTCTTTATCAACAGAAGAAAAAAGAGAAAGAAATCAAGGCTAAAGTTGTCAAAGTAATAGTAAAGGAAATTCGCTTTGGACCGCAAACCGACGAGCATGATTATAATTTTAAGTTGAAACATGCTATCGGCTTTCTGAAAGAGGGGAGCAAAGTGAAAGCTTTCGTGTTTTTCAAAGGGCGTTCTATCCTTTTCAAAGAGCAGGGAGAGGTGTTGTTGCTCCGTTTTGCCAACGATTTGGAAGAATATGCCAAAGTGGATAAATTGCCCGAACTCGAAGGGAAAAGGATGATTTTGATGCTCTCTCCCAAAAAACAAAAATAATTGATTACCATTAAACAAAGTAAATACAAGTAGAAATGCCTAAAATGAAAACTAACTCCGGTGCCAAAAAAAGATTCGCTCTTACCGGAACAGGAAAAATCAAAAGAAAACATGCTTTTAAAAGTCATATTTTGACTAAAAAAACTACCAAACAAAAACGTAACCTTACCCATACCGGCACGGTGAGTAAGGTGGACGAAAAAGGTGTAAAGTCGATGCTTTGCATCCGTTGATTTTGTTATTTTTTTTAAAAAAAATTTCTTTTTATTGTACAACCGAATGTTTAGCCCAAAAGACCACAATATGGTGGCGCTAACTTTCATAATTCATTAATTTTTATGCCAAGATCAGTCAATCACGTAGCTTCACGTAAAAGAAGAAAAAGAATTTTAAGCCTTACCCGCGGTTATTTTGGAGGTCGCCGCAATGTGTGGACGGTAGCAAAAAACACTTGGGAAAAAGGATTGCAATATGCCTACCGCGACAGAAAAGCTAAAAAACGCAATTTTCGCGCATTATGGATTCAACGTATCAATGCGGCTGCCCGCTTAGAGGGTATGTCTTACTCTCAATTGATGGGAGCATTGCACAAATCAGGCATTGAGATGAACCGGAAGGTACTTGCAGACTTAGCTATGAATCATCCCGAAGCGTTTTCGGCTATTGTAAATAGTGCCAAAAATGGACAAAAATCTTCAGCTAAAAAAGCAGCAAAAATTGTAAAAGAAGAAAAAACTCCCAAAACGACTGTAATTGAAAAAGAAGAGAAAATAGAAACAGTTGAAAAGGATTAGAATATCTGTATTTACACCGTTTCAATAGATAATTCAAACCGCTTGTCTTTAACAGGGAGCGGTTTTTTTGTGTTCATTGCATTTCTGTCAAATATTTCCAATACCGTACAGGCATATTTTGACGTTGGAGTTTCGGGTTGATACGTTCCTTTATAGCCATTGTTTTGAAATAATCTTTCCACAAGCGTTGGTATAGTAACTCCTCTTTATCCATTTGCGACGTTTTAAGTTTTCCGGAGACATCAACAGGTTCTTCGGTAAAAGTGATTTCGGAAATATTGCTCATGTCGTAGTATAAGCCTGTTTTTCGTTTGGTGTCGTAAATAATCCATTGCTGATCGGCGTAGCGAATCTTAAAATGCTGTGCGACCAAGCTTATGATGTTGTAGTCGGGGGTAATGGGGGCAAAGAAGATTCCATCAGCAGTTTTTTGAAACCGTACAAATTGTATTGCTTTTTGGCGGGCAGTATTCATTTTTTTGAAAATATCTGCACATTGAATCACATCCTTATCTCCAAAGTTTAATTCTATAGAATTGGCGTGAAGAAAAGCTTTGCTTATATAATTGAATATCAGTAAATCAACACTATCTAGCTCTGATAGCCAAACGGTAAGAATCATTTTACGGGCAGATTTAGAAATTTTCTTTTCCAATCCTTCCCACACTCTTTGTGCTTTTGTTTCTTCGGTAGTTATATGAAATGATTTGTTGACAAACAATGGTTTTACCTCTTTTGTATGTAGAAGTATGTCGGGTATCTCTTTGGTTTCAAAAGCAAAAAAAACACATGAGAGTAGCCCATCAAAAGTTTTGTCGTACGAAAATAAAATCACTAATTTAGTTTTAAAAGAAATTCGGCTACTTTTTCGGCACAATTTTCTCCATCAATAGCCGATGAAGTAATTCCGCCGGAATATCCCGAGCCTTCGCCTGCAGGAAACAGCCCTGCAATTGTAATATGCTGTAAGGTCTCTGTATGGCGGAGGATGCGTACCGGAGAAGATGAACGGCTTTCTACTCCAACAACAATCGCATCGTTGGTCAAAAAACCTCGCATTTTTCTATCAAACTTTTTAAAGGCTTCTTGGAGGCGTTTTGTTATAAAATCGGGCAACCAAAAGTGAACAGGAGAAGATATTAATCCCGGCAGATAAGAACATTCGGGTAAATCGGATGAGAGTTTTCCGTGTACAAAATCGGACAAACGTTGAGCCGGAGCTTTCAGATTTTGACCTCCATTGTTTTTGTATGCGAGGTTCTCTATGTATTCTTGAAACTTCAGTCCTTTTAAGGCTTTGTATTTGTCAAATTCATGTGGGATATCTTCGGGACTGATTTCGACAACAATTCCCGAGTTGGCATAAGGAGAGTTGCGTTGGGAAGCAGACATGCCGTTTACCACAATGCTTTCTGTTTCTGTCCCTGCTGGAACTATGTGTCCACCGGGACACATACAAAATGAGTAAACGCCACGATTTTCTACCTGCTCTACCAAACTGTATGAAGCTGCCGGAAGATATTCTCCCCGCGTTTTGGTATGGTACTGAATGGAATCTATCAGCTTTTGAGGATGCTCTACTCTTACCCCCATCGCAAAACCCTTTGCTTCCAACTCTACCCTTTGTTCATACAGCATAGTGTAAATGTCATGTGCGGAGTGTCCTGTGGCAAGAATCAAGGCATTAGCATAGAATATTGCTCCATCGGTAGTTTTACATCCCTTTATTTGCTTATCTTCTATTAGGAGTTTTGCAACTTTTTTTTCAAAATAAAATTCTCCTCCACAATTTGTAATGGTTTTTCTTATATTTTCTACTATCGCAGGAAGATTGTCAGACCCTATGTGCGGGTGTGTTTCGTACAAAATCTGCTCAGTGGCCCCATGGTGGTAAAAAGTTTTTAAAATTCCCTGTACATTTCCTTTCTTTTTTGAGCGAGTATAGAGTTTCCCGTCTGAGAATGTTCCTGCTCCTCCCTCTCCGAAACAATAATTACTTTCGGTATCAAAATTTTTGTTACGATTGAGTTGGGCTATGTCTATTTTTCGTTTTCGAGCCTCCTTGCCTCGTTCCAAAACGATGGGTTTGAAACCGAGACGTATTAATTTTAAAGCGGCAAACAGCCCTGCTGGTCCAGCTCCTACGACCAATACGGGAGTGCTGTCTTTCACCAGTTTGTAGTCAATATCTATTTTGGTTTTTTCCGGAATTTCATTTACAAATACCACTACGGAAAGATTTATTTTGGGAATGGAACGGGCATCTATGGATTTTCTCAAAATCCTTACTTCGCTTATTTCTTTCACGTCCAAATGAAGTTTTTTTGCTATTCCTTGGTAGAGTAATTCTTTTTTATACGCTTGTTCGGGTGTGAGAATGAGTTGGAGTGTGGTCTGCATAAGTCTGATTTTGGGCGGCAAAGATAAGCGTTCTATTTATTTGAACTCAAGTTTTGTAATCTTTGGTTCTAAGCTTGAAATTTGGTATTTACCTCTGATACTTTCTGTTGTGTATGTCAATTAAGACAGGAAGAATTCGAAAGTATGGCAAAACATCACTTAGAATAGATATCCGTTGTCTCTCGAAAGGTATATTACTTCATTTGAGCGACCGCTTTTTTTCGATTGCTAAACTAAGGGTTGAGTATTCTACTAAAGATATGTTGGGTAATAAATTGTTTATAAACATTATCCGAAGAAAAAGTTTTTTACAATTCCAAGTCCACATTGTGGAGTTCTTTCCAAGGTAAGCCTTGTTTATTGAGTTGTTCCATAAAAGGGTCGGGATTAAACTCTTCGACATTAAATACTCCCGGCAGACTCCATTCGCCTTTGAGAAACATCATTGCTCCAATCATTGCGGGAACTCCCGTAGTATAGCTTACAGCTTGCATTCCAGTCTCTTGGTAGGCTACTTCATGGCTACAGTTATTGTATATGTAGTAAGTGGTAACTTTTCCCTCTTTGAATCCTTTGATGCGGCAGCCAATGGATGTTTTTCCTTTGTAATTTTCGCCCAAATCTCCGGGATTGGGGAGTACAGCTTTCAAAAACTGAATTGGAATAATTTTCTGACCGTTATACTCTACTTCATCTATGCGCGCCATACCTATATTTTGAATTACTCGAAGGTGGGTAAGGTATTCTTCTCCAAAAGTCATCCAAAAGCGGGCGCGCTTGATGGTGGGAATGTTTTTGACCAATGACTCCAACTCTTCATGATAAATCAAATACGACTCTTTTGCTCCGATTTCGGGATAGTTCAATGGTTTATGTATCTCGTGAGGTTTGGTTTCCACCCATTTCCCGTTTTCCCAATATTTCCCGTTTTGAGTTACTTCGCGGATGTTTATTTCGGGATTAAAATTGGTGGCAAATGCTTTGCCATGGTCTCCTGCGTTGCAATCTACAATATCTAAAAAGTGAATTTCGTCAAAATGATGTTTAGCGGCATACGAGGTAAAGATACTTGTAACACCGGGATCGAAACCACAACCAAGTATGGCGGTCAAGCCTGCTTTTTTGAAACGCTCTTTGTAAGCCCACTGCCATTTGTATTCAAATTTTGCTTCGTCTATAGGTTCGTAGTTGGCTGTATCCAAATAATTTACACCACATTCCAGGCAAGCGTCCATGATGGTTAGGTCTTGATAGGGTAGGGCTACGTTGATTGCAATATCGGGTTTGAAAGTTTTCATTAGCGTAGCCAAGTCTGCCACACTGTCTGCATCTACTTTCGCTGTCTGTATGTCGATGTTGTATTTTTCTTTTATATTGGCAGCTATAGCATCACATTTTGATTTGGTACGACTTGCCATCATTATCTCAGTAAATACGTCTGGATTTTGAGCAATTTTATGTGCAACCACAGTACCGACACCACCGGCGCCAATAATTAAAACTTTTCCCATAAATTATAATTAAATTATTAACAAAAGTAGAAATAAAATACCGTATAAACCATTTCCCGTGTTTTATACCGTAATACAAATGTAAGTTATTAATAGATATTTTGCAAGGAGATAACAGGTTTTTTATGTTAAATCTTTTTTGTAAAAAAATGAATTTGGAAACTCTTTTTTTTCAAGCTTTTAACTGCAATTTTTCTTTGGAATTTTTTACGATATTCTGTTTTTGTAATCTTCGTAATCAAATTTTCGTATTAGTTTAAATTCATTTTCTTTTGTCCAAATTCCGATGGAGGGATGGGTTACACCGTTAAACATGGTGGTTTTGACCATTGTGTAATGAATCATATCTTCAAATACGATTTTATCGCCGATTTGAAGCTCTTTCTCAAACGACCAAGAGCCATAAAAATCGCCCGAAAGGCAACTGTTACCTCCCATTCGATAGGCAGGTTTTCCTTTTACTGCATCGGTGGCGCCTGTTATTGTCGGTTTATATGGCATTTCGAGGCAGTCGGGCATATGGCACGAAAACGAAACATTCAGCATCGCTGTTTTGATGTCCTTATTTTCGACAATATCAAGCACATTGGCAACTAAAACTCCTGTATGCCATGCAAAAGCGCTTCCTGGCTCTAAAATTATGTGCAGATGTGGATATTTTGCTTTGAACGATTTTAAAACTTGTATCAGGTGTTCTATGTTATATCCTTCGCGCGTCATTAAATGTCCGCCTCCCATATTTATCCATTTTATTTGAGAGAAATATTGACCAAATTTTTGCTCTACGGCAATTAATGTTTTTTCCAAATCAAATGAGTTTGATTCACAAAGTGTGTGAAAGTGGAGTCCTTCAATCCCCTCGGGAAGCCTATCGTCCAATGTGTCGGCAGCCATCCCCAATCGGGAGCCGGGGGCACAGGGGTTATACAGCTCGGTTGGTACGTCTGAAAATTCTGGATTAATTCTTAGTCCGCATGAAATTTTTTTCCCTAATGTTTGAGGAAAAAATCTGTAGAACTGGGTGAGTGAGTTGAAAGTAATGTGGCTACTCAAATTCATTATTTCAGAAAATTCTTCGTCGGCATAGGCGGGTGCATATGTATGGGCGAGGCTTTTCATCTCTTCAACTGCCAGGTGCGCTTCGGATAGTGAACTTGCCGTGCTACAAGTAATGTATTCTCTGACAATAGGAAAAACAGACCACATGGCAAATGCTTTGAATGCCAAAATTATTTCTACTCCGGCACGTTTTTCTACCGATTTTATAAGTTCTAAGTTTCTCCGAAATGCCTGTTCGTCAATTACGTAACAGGGTGAAGGTATTTTTGAATAGTCCAAAGCGATTGATTGTTCGAAAAATGGATTGATTACTTTTTTAATATCGTATTGTATGCGGCAGTATCGCTAAGCAAGTTTATTGCTGTTTTAAGCTCGTTGTCGTCTTTTAGCGAATACTGAATTTGTCCTTTTTGATAGTAATACCTTTTGATTATTTCAAAGGAGAGCATCTCTTCAATATCTTTTCTGTTTTTGCGGATTTCTTCTTCCGCATTGGGCGTTATCTTTTTTCTCAGAGTTTCAAATTCTGCTGGCGCTGTTTCGTCAAGTCCTTCTATCTTTGCCATTTCGTATAGTTGATTGAAATATTTTTCGGACTGGGTGGTATATTTGAATTTTTTTTCAGTCAACAAATAGCTTACAAAATGATTGAAATCGTCGTCCGAGAGTTTGAACTCTGTGGGAGGCGCTATTTTTGGATGCGAATAGAAGTATTTGGTCGCATAATCGAAATAGAGGTTTTGGGCAAAAATATAATATGCCACATTTAGTTTGTGGGTATCGGTTGTGATGCTATCCGGTAGTATTCCTCCTCCATCTTTTACTATTCGTCCGTTTTTGGTATAAAACGTCGAAATCAAGCTGTCGGAAACACGCCCTACGCTACCATCGGTATTTCTATGGCTGTAGTCCAATGCTTGGATACATCTTCCGCTGGGTATGTAATATTTGGCAATAGTAATTTTTAGATTTCCTCCATAGCCTACGGGGCGGATGTTTTGTACCAATCCTTTTCCAAATGTTCGTTCACCGATGACTATTGCTCTGTCTAAATCTTGCAAAGAACCGCACAATATTTCGCTGGCAGACGCAGAGCCTCTGTTTACCATTATCGCCAGTTTTGTATCGGGGAATAATGGCTCGGTGGGAGTTTTATACACTCTGTCCACCATTTTGTTTTTTCCTTTGGTGGTTACCACTTCTGTACCTTTGGGAGTGAAGTACCCTACAATTTTTACCGCTTCGTATATTATCCCGCCTCCGTTGTCTCGTATATCAATGATTAATGATTGGATGTGGTTCTCGTTTACCATATTGTTTACGGTTTCTTTTACTTCGGAGGCTGTTTTGTCTGTAAAATCTTTGATTAGGATATAGCCCGTATTGTTTGTCATTATTGCCGAGTACACTACAGAATTGAATTGCAGATTTTCGCGAAGAAATTTCTTTTCGATAATTTTGGTTTCGTTAGGGCGACGAATTTTTACAGAGATAGGTGTGCCGTTTTTTCCTTTCAGCATTTCGCTTACCTCTGCTGTTTTTTTTCCCTTTGTACTGATTCCGTCCACTTCTACAATGATGTCTCCTGCACGCAGATCGTTTCTTTGTGCCGGAAAGTTCTCGTATGGTTCTGCAATGACAATTTCATTATCTATTTGCATAATCAATGCTCCAATGCCGGCATATTCTCCGGTGGTCATCATTTTTATCTCGTCATCGTCTTCTTCGGAGATGTATTCGGTGTATGGGTCGAGTTTTTCGAGCATAGCGGCTATACCTGTTTGTATTAAATCGTCGTACGACAGTTTGTCCACGTAAAACATATCTAACTCGCGCAAGACGGAATTGAATATACTTAAATTTTTGGCTATACTGAATGTTCTGTCCTCATTTTCTTTATTTTGTGCAAATACTCCGGTAACAAAAAGGAGAAAAAATAGAGAGAAAAATACTTTTTTCATTTTTAAATTGGTTGTTTCTGCATTTCCATACGATTATTGCAGGGTAAGAAATAATAAGTTCAAGTTGCGATTTATAAAAAACAGATAAGTGAAATACTGGCCTATTCAATTATGGGGCAATATATTCACATTGGGAGGCAGATATTCGCTTACATCTTTGCCAAAGGATATTAACTCTCTGATAATGGTGGAAGATATGAAAGAGTATTCTGATTCGGTAAATAAAATGACGGTTTCGACTCCCGAAAGTTTTCGATTTGTGTTGGCTATGGTATGTTCGTATTCAAAGTCTGAAACAGAACGGATACCGCGCAATATATAGTGTGCTCCCAATTCCGATGCCAAATCTACCGTCAGTTTGTCATACGACATTACTTTTACTTGCGGCTCGTTTTTGAATGCCTGACGGATGATTTCTAACCGTTTTTCGACATCAAAAAGTGTTTTTTTTAGTTGATTAACGCCTACTGCCACTATTATTTCGTCAAAGAGTGCTAAACCTCGCATTACAATACTGTAATGTCCGATGGTAAAGGGGTCGAAAGTTCCTGGGAATATTGCACGTTTCATATTTTTTTGCAGATATGCCTATTGGTTGAACTCCAACATTCGACTGATGTATTTGCCTATAATGTCAAATTCAATATTAACGACTGTTTCTGACTCAATTTGTCCGAAATTGGTGTATTCTAATGTATAAGGGATAATGGCTACCTGAAATGTGTTGTTTGTTGGGTTGCAAACGGTCAGGCTTACTCCGTTCACCGTTACCGAGCCTTTATCCACAGTCATATATCCTTTTTTTGCCATTTCTTTGTCAAATTTGTATTCAAATGTAAAGTATCGACTTCCATCCGCATCTTCCACGCCGGTGCATATAGCTGTTTGATCTACGTGTCCTTGTACAATATGTCCATCAAGGCGTCCGTTCATTACCATGCTACGCTCAATATTTACCCGATCTCCCACCTTTAGTAATCCCAAATTGGATCGCTCAAGCGTCTCTTTTATAGCTGTAACAGTATAGGTGTCAGTACTTTTTTTTACTACAGTAAGGCATACGCCGTTGTGTGCTACGCTTTGGTCTATTTTTAAATCGTTTGTAAACGAACATGAAAGGGTTAAATGCAAATTCTCGCGTTCTTTTTTCAACGCAACTACGGTGGCTGCTTCTTCTACGATTCCTGAAAACATTATATTTTTTATTTTTAAACTTGAATTAGATGTAACAAATTGTTTTTTAGTGGGGGAGGAGCAAATATATTTGCTTACGATTTGTGGTGTAAATTTATCGTTATCCCTTTCTGTCTATTTTCGGAGTAAATCTTTGGTTTTTTTCCAAAATGTACTTTGGAATGTTACGGATGCTCCTTTATCGTCCACCTCCAAAGTAACGTCTGCACCCATAATCAGCGGATAATTATCATCCACATGTCCTGCCGAAAAATCATAACATACGGGAAAATTGTAATCTTTTACCGTTTCGCCAATAATTTCGTAAATGGTTTTGTTCATGTCAGGGTCTTCTTCGGTATCAGAAAATTGTCCTACAATCATCCCCGAAAGTTTTGATAATGCTCCACTTATTCTCAGATTTTGCATCATCCGGTCTATTTGATATGGTTTTTCACCTACATCTTCTATAAATAGAATATTGTCTTTGAAATTTAAGTCAAATTGGGTGGCACGCATTCCCATAAATACCGATAAGTTTCCTCCGATAAGACGTCCTTTTCCTTTTCCTTCGCGATTCAGACTGTTTTTTATGACCTTGTACGAAGGAAAATTTCCTTTCAATATTTTGTGAAGAAGAGATAGGGATTCGCTGTCGGATATTTCGGCAAATTGCTTTGCCATAGGGCTTTGGATCGAAACATATCCGGTGCTGAGTAGGGCTTGATGCAGAATGGTAATGTCGCTAAAGCCGATGATCCATTTTGGACTTTGCATAAACTTGCTAAAGTCTATCTTGTCAATAAATTGCGCTAGTCCGTAGCCTCCCCTGCTACAAAGGATAGCTTTAATGTTGGGGTCGTCAAGTGCTTGTTGAAGGTCGGTGTATCTCTCCTGTTCTTTACCTGCAAAACGTCCGTAAACAGCACGGGTAAACATACCCTCGGTAGATTTGTAACCCCACTCTGTGATAAGTTTTGCTGCTCCATCGATATAAGATGGGTTTATAACACCAGAGGGAGAGATAATCCTTATCTCGTCTCCTTGCTTTAAAAAATCAGGAATTTTAGCCATATGTCTTTTTGTTTTTTAAAGATTTAGGTTTCTACTCTTATCCACTATTTATTATTTGCTGCGAATTTTTTTCAATCTTCCTTTTTGCCTTCCAAATCTTGATTTTTTTTGTCTATTTACCATTGGGTCATACTTGGGAGCCTCGCCTATTTCGGCAGGCAGAGGGATTTTATATATCTCTTTGCCAAGAAAATCTTCAATTTTTTTGAATCGGAACTGCTCCTCACTTCCTACCAAGGTAATAGACATACCTTCGTCTCCGGCCCGTGCAGTACGCCCTATGCGGTGTACATAATCTTCTACTTCATAAGGAACATCGTAATTGATAACCAGTGTAATGTCATCAATGTCAATACCTCTCGAAACGATATCGGTAGCAATGAGCATATTGACGCGATTGTTTTTGAACTCGTGCATTATCCTGTCTCTTTCCGGTTGTTCTAAGTCTGAGTGCATTTCGCCCACTTTCAGTCCCATAGTCCGGAGTGTTTTTGTCAGTTCTTTTACTTTTATTTTGGAACCACAGAAAAGAATGACTTTATTGGGGGTATTTTCGATAAAAAGATGTCTGATGATAGCTGTTTTTTGGTGTTCTTCACAGATATAAGCCGTTTGCATAATGCTTTCGGGTGGTTTTGAAATGGCTATTTTAATTTCTTCGGGATTTTTAAGTATGGTTTTTGCCAATTGGCGTATTTTGGGCGGCATTGTTGCCGAAAACATAATGGTTTGTCTTTCGCTCGGCAGTCGTCGTACAATAGACATAATATCGTCGTAAAAGCCCATATCGAGCATTCTGTCTGCCTCATCCAAAATAAAATAGCGAACTTGAGAAAGATCTATTTCAGATAAATTGAGGTGAGATATCAATCTACCCGGTGTGGCAATTACCACATCGGCACCTTTTTGCAGTCCTTTGCGCTGTGTGTCCCATGCTCCGGCATCGTTGCCGCCATATACGGCTACCGATGAGACAGACACAAAGTATGAAAATCCTTCCATCTGTTGGTCTATCTGTTGCGCTAATTCTCGTGTGGGAGCCATAACTATTGCATTTACAGCATTGTCGGTATGTGGCTCAACGTATAGATTATTGATTAAAGGTAAAAGAAAGGCAGCTGTTTTTCCGGTGCCGGTTTGCGCACAGGCAATAATGTCTTTTTTTTGTAAAATAAGCGGAATAGCTTGTTCTTGTACGGGGGTCATTGCCGTAAAACTCATAGCATCTAAGCCTTCAAGTACAGCATTGCAAAGCGGTAGTTCGTCAAATCTCATTCGGGGTATTGTTCTAAAAAATATTTGCAAAAATACAAAATTTTAGTGAGAATAAACCAACAGTCCTCTCTTAAAAAGTGCATAAATTCAAATTGGGAAAATTTTTGTGCCTTTGTACAATGATGGAAATATTAGAATTAAATATATTAACTCCAAAAATAAAGTAAATTAGTTGAAATTTTATTTTGAGATTTGAAATTAAACTAAGCTACTCCCCAAACTTTGGACTGATTTTTCTTAAAGTTAAGATATTTTTTTCATTCATTTTGATATTCGTTATTACTTATTTTGTTGGCTCTTTAAATTGAAAGTCTTTACTATCTCCTTCAATTATTTTTTCTTTTCAAATCCCCCCCCAAAAAACAAGAGGGTGTTTGGAAAGAAAAAATAATGCCCAACAATTCTACAAACCTTTTTGTATATTTTTCTCTGCCGTTAAGCGGCTGTTCTATACACGGTTTCCGGTGTTTTGTAATCCAACGATTGGTGCAATCGTTCTCCATTATAGAATTGAAGATATTCACTTAATCCTTTCCACAAAGATAGTCTTCATCAACCGTCTTGACACGCTTGGAACTTACTTGATAGCCTTTTTCACGTAGTAGAGCTGTCAAACGTAATACGCTGTAAAAAGGAGTGTGGAAGTACTGTTCGTCCAAAAGACGCATTATTGTCAAGTTATCTTCGCTCTCTGCTGCTGGAACATAATAAAAACTGCTCTTGGAAATCCCCAAAACTTCCAACTGTTCGTTGAAGCTTAACTCCTTACAATCTCTGTCAACGAGCTGTTTCCTTTCTGAAGGACTTCTCATTACAACTTTTTTTTTAGAAAGCCGTTCTCTACTTTCAACTTCCCAATCTGACTGAATAGAGATTCCCAATCCGACGATTTTTCATCTTTCTTGTCGCTTGATGTGGCAAACAAACTGCTGAAACCTTTTAGTGCCTAACTACGCCATAGAGAAATCTGAGTGGGTTGTAACTCGTACTTTTTGGCTAAACTCTCCAAACTTTCACGCTCTTTGAGCGATTCCAAAACTACTTTACTCTTAAATTCTTTACTGAATTTTCTCCTTATTGTTGACATAAATTTTTTGATGTTAAAGGTACTAATTTATATCTTAACTAACGGTTCAGATTTTGGGGAGTAGCATAGTTTTTTGTATTTACTTTCTTGCTTCGGCAGAGTTTCAATTCTTATTTTTTGTAAAAACAGATATTATTTGGAATTATTCCAAATAATATCTGCCAAAAGAAAAAATGATTAAATTCTTTGCCTTTTATAAAATGCCAGATTGTTATTTCAATTCTGTTTTTTCGGACGCCTGCTGTACCAGTTTGTTTGATTCGGATTGGGCATCGCTGTACAGTTTGTCTGCTTTTTTTTGAGCCTGTTTGATTAGCTCGTCCGCCCCTTTTTTTGCCAATGCTTTGGCTACGGGATTGGTTGCTTTTTCTACCATAGCGTCGGCTTGTTTTTGAGCCTCCTGAACGAGCTTATCTCCGGCAGATTTTGCCTCGGAGAGTAATTTGTCCGACTTTTCCTGTGCCTCTTTTATAGCCTGCTCTTTTTTGGCATTTACTGTTTCTACTGCTTTTTCTTTTGCTTCGTCGGCTTTGTTTAGCAGGTTGGTTTTGTTTTCATCCACTAAATTTTTAATAGTATTTTGTAGATCGAGTTTTACAGTTGGTTTGGTAAAGGTGCCACCTATGGCAAAGCCTATGTTTTGAAAAGCGCCCGCTTTCAGTTTTTCGGGGAGTTTTACTGTTCCTGTATAGTTAATAGTTTGATCGAGCCCTGTGCTGCCTCCAAGATTCATTTGAATGTCTCCAGCTTTTATGTTGAATGGTTTGGTGTTTAGTTTGCCGTCTTTTATGTCAAACATCAACGCTATGTCTTTCAATGCGAGGTTGGACACTTTGTCGAGTTTGAGTGTAGATGCGAGTTCGGTAAGCGCTTTCACGCCGCTTACCGATACCGATTGAGTGTTCAATGAGCCATTTCCCAATACCGAAGAGAGTACGGGCATCATATCATTTTGAAGGATCGTGCTTAATTGAAGTTTGGAGTTGAACGTACCTACGGCTTTTTCAAAAATGGGTGCAAATTTTGCCAATGTTTCTACTTGGCCAAATATTTGAGCGAACGAGATATTGGTCAAATTCAAATCCATATCTATCCCCGGTTTGGAAGTGTCGGAGGTACTGTAGGTGCCGGATAGAGCCATTTTTCCTCCAAATCCGTCAGTAGACAGATTGTTGATTTTCAGATTTCCATCGGTCAAAGCCATATTTGCAGTAGCATTGGCAAAAGTCATTTTGTCGTAAACCAATTTTTTGATGTTGCCGGTAATTCCTAAATTAAGATTTTTGGGAAGTAGAATTAGTTCCATTGATGAGGTGTCGGCGGAGGTCTCTTCTGTTGTCATAAAATCGTTCAGATTTAAGTAATTTGAATTGACTGAGAATGATCCGCTCAAAGTTTTGTCTTTCAGTGCGTAGGCGAGGTAGTTTTCCACTTTTCCATTTGCGGCAATGTCATTCTTGCCTATTTTGAGCAACAGGTTGGTCAAATTTAAATATCTGTTATTGAAGAGAAGGTTGGCGTTGTCGATGGAAATGTCTTGTTTCATATCTTCCATTTTTACTACCATGCTTTTTGCGTTTGCCACCCCTCCAAAGGTAAATTTATCATACTGATTATTATCAATATACGACATTTTTCCCGCAGCGTTTACGTTCATATCCAGCAGTCCGTTCAGGTCTGTGCCTTTTTCGAGTGGATATATTTCTTTTATCATTCCGAGATTCAGTTTTCCTACGGCTTTTAAGTTAAAATTGGGGTCAGACATTGGAGTGGTCACGCGTAGGTTTCCAGCAAACGGGTTGCCTCCCAAATCAAACGAGAAAGTAGATATGTCCACAATTGTAGCGTCCAAGTCGCCACCGGGAGCGCTAATGCGTGATGAAATATTAATTTTTTGGACAGATTTAGGTAAATCGGGATATTGGAACCAGGCATCTTTGACGTTCAGATTCAAATCAAACGCCGGATACATTTCGTCAATCATTTTTCCTTTTACAAATCCGTCTAATTTTACGTTGCCTTCAGCTTTGATGTTTTCAAAAGAGTTGGTGTAAATGGCTGGTATTAACGATAGTAGATGTTTGAAGTTTACCTGTTCGGTGTTCAATTTCAAGTCCATATCCATACCATTTTCGAGCATTTGTACCCATCCGTTTACCGACAGTGGTATGTTGTTTATTTTCATCGAGTTGTTGGCGAGTGTGTATATGCTTTTATTAAAATCGGCTTTGATGTCTGCGTCCACTTTTACTTTCAAACCGCTGGCGTATTTTAAGTTTTCGCTCCAATAGTCGAGCGAGTCGATGGTGGTTTGTGTTATCAACAGGGTACTGTCGGCAGTCAAGTCGCCTGTGAGGTGATGGTTGAGATTCTTTATGCTCACTGCCATTGCGCTTGTTTCGTCAATATACTTTATGTCAGCCCTGCTTATGACAAAATCCTTTAATTTTAGTAAAAAATTGGATGATGCAGTGTCGGTTGTTTCGGTCGAATCCACTTTCATTATGTCCCAATTGGCGGCGCCACTTTGCAATATGTGGGCAAAAATCTTGCTGTCGGTTATTGTTACTTTTTTTACTTCGTAACCTGTGTCCGAAAATAGGCTTTTCAGGTTTACAACCAAGTTGATGTCTTTGCTGTAGAGCAGGGTGTCGGTACTGAAACTATCTACGCCGATTATGTGCAAATCCTTAATATTGAGCGAAGCGTTTGGGAAGTTTCGCAATAAGCTGATGCTTAGTTTTTTGAAATCTACTTGCGCGTTCAATTGCTTATTGAGTTCTTTTTTTGCTGCTTCTATTATTTTTCCTTGAAATAAGAAAGGAGTGATTGCCAGTAGTACGACAACAAATAAAAATGTGGAAACGATGAATATAAAAATTTTATTCCTTTTACTTACAGATGCCATAAAAATATGATTTTAAAAAATTTGTGCTGTGATTATATTAATATAACAATAACTGAAAAAAACGCACTTTATTTTAATGGTTTGTTATGATTTTTGTCAAATTAATGTATGTTAGTATTACAAGTTGGCTGAAAATTCCTTATGTGCATTAGCGAAAATAGTTATTCAGCATATTTGCTAAGATAATACTATTTTCAATTGAAGTTTCATTCTCTTTTTCACAATCCGAAAGGGCAATCCTAATAAGTGCAATAGATAAAATTTTTAGTTTTGTTTATATTCTTTTCTGTCATTAAAATGTAATTTGTGGAATGTGTATTTGTCTAATAACAAGGCAAATAAAAATTATTTTAGGCTTTTATGGTGTTTTGGAAATAGATGAAATGGAACTTCTTCTTGAGTAGTTTCTTTCTTTTTTTTTGATTTGTGTATATATTGATGTGTCTCCGGCAGTATTTTTTCTTGGGGTTCAGACAATCCATATCCAGATAGTTTAACTTTTTACTCAAAATTGCGCATACGTTTCGTTTTGTAATTTTGAGATGCTGTGGAAGATATCTGTCAGAAAAATCGGAAAGCAAGAAAAAATACTGCCGATTGACTTTTGTATTGCAAATGTAAAAATAAAATACTGTTTTTCAATAAATAACGAAATGAAGTTCGAATTTATAGAGGCAAATCATTTTTTGTTTTTCTACAGCATTTGATTATCCACATTTTGAGCTGCCGCAATGTTTACAGGTCAGGCATCCTTCTTGATATACAAGGGCTTTTTGTCCGCAGTTGGGGCATGGTTGTTCGCTTATTTGGGTACCGTCCGGTATGTATTTTTTCAAAGCACGTTCTACACCGTTTTTCCACGTGTTGATGGATTCGCTGTTCAGCTGTAGCCCAGCAACCAATTTTACTACTTGATCTATGGGCATACCGTATCGAAGTACTCCCGATATCAATTTGGCATAGTTCCAATATTCGGGGTCAAACTTGTACGAAAGTCCCTCTACGGTAGTTTTAAATCCGCGTTTGTTTCTAAACTGAAAATCGTACCGCTTGTGTCCTTCGTCATCTACCACTTTAACAATTTTTCCTTCGGTAATCGTTTTGGGGAGCATTATTCCGTCGTCGTCGTCTTGGATACCTGTAAAAATTTCGTAAGGTCTGCCATTGTTTAGCCCTACAAAAGCAATCCACTTGTCTTTCGCATTTTGGAAACGTACAATTTCGCATTTCAACTCTTTGGGGCGTTTGAAATAATCGTCGGGGTAGCAAAAACAATTTTCTTTTTCTTCCGGCTCTTTTTCTTTTTCTTCTTTCATCGAAACCAATACGCCAGAGCGTGAGCCGTCTCTATAAACCGTAACCCCTTTGCATCCGCTTTTCCAAGCTTCTTCGTATAGTTTTCCGACCAATTCTTCCGAAACATTGTTGGGAAGGTTGATGGTTACGCTGATGGAATGATCTACCCACTTTTGAACACGCCCTTGCATTTGAACTTTTCTCAGCCAATCCACATCGTTGGCAGTAGCTTTGTAATAAGGTGATTTTTTTATCAGATCATCAATCTCTTCTTTATTGTATTTTTTTGAGGTAGAAATATTGTTTGCTTCCATCCATGTTACAAACTTGTGATGAAATATTGTGTATTCTTCCCAAGAGTCTCCGTTTTCGTCCACAAAATCAACAGTTATGTTTTTATCGTTGGGGTTTACTTTACGTCGTCTGGTATATACCGGCATAAATACGGGTTCGATCCCTGAAGTGGTTTGGGTCATAATGCTGGTTGTGCCTGTTGGAGCTATGGTAAGACAGGCGATATTTCTTCTACCGTACTTTACCATATCTTCATAGAGTTTGGGGTCTTCTGCACGAAGGCGCTGTATGTAAGGATTGTTTTCTTCTCTTTTGGCATCGTAAACAGTAAATGCTCCCCGCTCTTTTGCCATATTTACCGATGAGCGGTACGCAGCTAAAGCAATGAGTTTGTGTATTTTCTCCGAAAAATCAATGGCTTCTTCAGTGCCATAAATATAGCCTAATGCAGCCAGCATATCTCCTTCGGCTGTTGTTCCTACTCCCGTGCGGCGTCCTTGTACAGTTTTATTTTTTATTTTGTTCCACAATTGATATTCCGTATTTTTTATGGCATCATCTTCGGGGTCGGAATTTATTTTTTCCAAAATAGCCTCTATTTTTTCCATTTCCAAGTCGATAATATCGTCCATAATGCGTTGGGAGAGTTGAACGTGTTGTTCGAAAAGCTCAAAATCGAACTCTGCCTGAGATGTAAATGGGTTTTTTACGTAGGAGTAAAGGTTGATTGCCAGCAGTCGGCAACTATCGTAAGGGCAAAGGGGTATTTCGCCACAGGGGTTGGTGGAGACGGTTCTATATCCTAAATCGGCATAGCAGTCTGGTACCGACTCGTTTAATATGGTATCCCAAAATAAAATTCCCGGTTCGGCTGATTGCCATGCATTGTGTACAATTTTTTTCCATAATGCTGCGGCGTCAGTCTCTTTTTTGAACCATGGGTCTTGGCTGTAAATAGGGTATTGTTGTACATAGGGCCGATTGTTGATGGCGGCGTCCATGAAGTCGTTGTCAATCTTTACGGAGATGTTGGCTCCCGTTACTTTGCCGGTCTCTAATTTGGCATCGATGAACGATTCGGAATCGGGATGCTTGATGGATACACTTAGCATCAATGCTCCTCTACGTCCATCTTGAGCCACTTCTCGTGTAGAATTTGAGTATCGTTCCATAAAGGGTACAATGCCGGTGGAGGTGAGAGCAGAGTTTTTGACGGGTGAGCCTTTGGGACGGATATGGGACAAATCGTGTCCTACGCCTCCTCTACGTTTCATCAACTGCACTTGTTCTTCGTCAATTTTAATAATGGCGCCGTATGAGTCAGAGTCTCCGTCAAAGCCTATTACAAAGCAGTTTGACAGTGAAGCTATTTGAAATTCATTCCCTATTCCTGTCATCGGACTTCCTTGCGGGACGATGTATCTGAAATTTTTGAATAAATCGAACAGTTGTTCCGAAGCCAACGGATTGGGATACTTTTTTTCGATGCGTGCAATTTCATTGGCAAGTCGCCAATGCATGTCGTCAGGGGTTAGTTCATACAAGTTTCCAAACGAATCTTTCAAAGCGTATTTGGTAACCCAAACTTTGGAAGCCAAATCATCTCCTTTGAAATAATCAAGTGTCGCTTTTTCGGCTTCTTCTTGTTGAAATGTTTTTCTTTTCACGTTTAATTTTTTGTTATATATTATAAATTAGCAATTTATATTGTGGGTGTTTGTTTTTTTTTGCGACTACAATTTTAAGAAAAATATTTTAAAAATACTCCTAAATATTCAAGAAATATATTTTAAATTTCAAAAAGTTTCCAATTTTATTTAGTATTATTCAGATAATCAAATATATAAAAATAATTTTATTGTAAAAAGTTTTCAAAAATGTATTTTCTTTGGTTGTGTTTGTAAAAAAAAATATTTGTAGCTACTAATGTTGTCGGTGTTGTTTGTATTTATAATTTTTGTATTTTGTGAAAATAAATTTAAAATACGTTGTTTCAATATGTTTTTGATTAAAAATATTTTTTTTAATTATCTTATTGTTATTTTCTATTTACGACAGACAAATTCTGCCGCTTTATTCGATTGGTTTGTATCAAGAGTAAAAAGTTGATTGGGGTGGGGGATAAGACTCTCTTTCAAGTGCAATGAGGTGGTTTTTTGTGTTTGCTCAAAAAAAAGAATTAACCTTTTTTCTAAACGCTTTATTATTCAAAAAAATGTTTGTACTTTCGGAATTTGTATTTTATCAAAGAAATAACGTTTTAAACTCAGGAAAAATGTACAACAGTTTTTCTCCACACAAGCAATATAAGTATATTCTACTATTACTAACGATTGTTATTGGTTTGATTCTTTTGAAACAGTTTACCCCCTATTTTGGCGGATTTTTGGGGGCTTTCACTTTGTATGTGGTGCTTAGGGGGCAGATGAAATATTTGACCGGTGAAAAACGGATGAAACCGGCATTGGCTGCAATAATCATTGTTTTGGAGGCTCTTTTTATATTTTTAATACCCATAGTGGGGATTACAGCTTTGGCTGTAAACGTTGTGTCGGGTGTGCAAATAGACTTGGATGCTGCTAAAGAGGCTATTACAAATTTGCTCACAAACCTGGAGGGACGATTCAATTTCAAAATATTCAGTTTCGAGAGTTTGTCTTTTATCCCTAAGTTGGGCAGCAATTTGGTTCAGATACTTGCTGTAAACTTTTATTCGTTGATAATGAATATTTTTATTGTTTTGATAGTACTCTATTTTATGTTTTACAATTACAAGGAGTTTGAAACGGTTATTTGGGAACTGCTTCCGTTTAGCGGTCGAAACAAAAAGATATTTATCAAGGAAACTACTTCCATTATCAAAGCCAATGCCATTGGGATTCCACTACTTGCAATTGTCCAAGGTGTGGTGGCGCTGGTCGGTTATCAATTGCTTGGTGTCCCCAATGCTTTGCTCTACGGTGTGCTTACCGCCTTTGCCACCATCATACCTGTGGTGGGGACGGGCATTGTCTATTTTCCCCTAGCGCTACTCTTTCTGGTTCAAAAAGATTATCATTTAGCTGTGGGGGTTTTGCTGTATGGTTTGATAGTTATCAGCAATATCGATAATATAATTCGTCTGTTGTTGCAAAAACAATTGGCAGACATTCATCCTCTCATTACTCTTTTTGGGGTGCTTATCGGTATTCCTATGTTTGGCTTTTGGGGAATAATTTTTGGTCCTCTCATTCTGTCTCTGTTTATTTTGTTCATCAATATGTATAGGCATGACTATATATTTGGGTCAGTTGCAAAACCGTATGTAACAGACTCGGACAAAAAGCAGCACAAAAAATGGTTTTCGGGACTGAAAAATATAAAACTAAAAAGGTAATTTTATTGGTGCTACGTAAAAATTTCGGTATATAATTAATTGAGCCTTAAAAACTCATTTTTATTGTAAATTGATTATTCCGTTTGGTAAAGCCGTTGGGTTTATCAAGCGGATAATTTGTGTTTTAATATAGAGCCCCCAAAAGACGACTTCCTCTCCAACTATCGGCACTGCACTATATACCATTCAGAAACAAACGTAAGCGATTTGTTGGTGCAATCTTCTTCACCATTGTTTTTTAGAAGTACCAATATGTTGTGTGGAGGATGCTTATGTGAGGAAATCTAATTGCTGTACTCAAATTTCAATATCCACTTCATCTGGCCACAGAACTGCACTCCCGGAATCTTTATACGCTGGACGTTGAGCATCAACACTTCGTAAATAATCAGATAATCTAGTGATTAGCGGTTTCGCAACATCTACATTTTCTAGTAATATATTGTTACTTTCTCCAATATCTTCGGTAATATTGTATAATTCAAATGTACTGGTGTGCCAGCGATATATCAATTTATAGTCTCCACTACGAATGGCGCTATAGGTCTCACTACCGTAATCCCAACCGCCCCATTTATTCGGAAAGTGCCATATTAGGTCACGTGTTGGGTTAGCATTAGCTTCGCCTTTTAATAGTGGAGCAAAACTTACTCCGTCAATTGTTTGCACAAGGTTATAGTTACTTATTCCTGCCATTTCAAGAATGGTTGGAAAATAGTCCACGATGTGTACATAGTTGTTACAAGTGGTGTTGTCTTGGGTTACACCGGGCCATCTTACAATCATAGGTTCACGAATTCCGCCTTCATAAATTGAACCTTTACCCGATTTTAGAGGTAAATTATGGCAATGTGATGCATCTGAACAAGACAACGAAAAAGCTCCTGAATATCCACCATTATCACTCATAAATAGAATAATGGTACTGTCGGTTAAATTATTTGTTTCAAGGTAATCCATAATATCGCCCAAGCTTTTATCCATTCCCTCTATCATTGAGGCATATGCTGCCTGTCCTGCAGGCAGCTCTTTGTCAATGTATTTTTGATAGAAACGTTCATCCCGCTGTATTGGAGCGTGTATGGCATAATGTGCCATATAAAGGTAAAAAGGTTTAGCATTAACTCTTGCAGTATCCATTCGCTTTATAGCTTCAAGGGTGAGTGCTTCTGTTAGGTAGGTGTTGGTTCCCCAATAGTGAGTTAAATCGGGAACGGCATGCAATGATGAACCGTTGCTATAATTGCTTGTTCCGTAATAACTTCCGGGATGACCGGCAGCAGTACCTCCTACATTTTCAGTGAATCCTATATTTAAAGGGTTTGCCCCTAATGTACCGTTTGCCCCAAAGTGTGCTTTACCTACGTGAATGGTAGCATAGCCGTTATTTTTTAATATTTGAGGTAATGTTGTGGCATATACACCTTGTGAAATAGAGTCGGGTTGTAGCCCATTTACATTCCACGCAGGCCACGAAAGATGTGTGTCTGAGCCATCGGTAGATGCGTTTGCATACGCCGTCCAGCTTGTAACCCTGTGACGCGCTTGGTTCATCCCCGTCATTAGGCTAACTCGAGTCGGAGTGCTTACAGCACAAGCGTAAGCTTGAGTGAATTTAACACCGTGCTTGGCAAGTCTTTCCATATTAGGTGTTTCATAATTTTCATTTAGTGATGTTTTTTCTGACCAAAATGGTAATGAAGTGTCTTGCCAGCCCATATCGTCAACCAAAAATACAACAATATTCGGATTTTTTGGAACTTGAGCTTGGAGTGCAGTAGCTGTAAGTGTAGCCGCAGAAAACATACTGATTTTTTTGAATGGAATAATCTTGTATTTCATGTGTTTAAGATTTTAATTAATCGAGTCTTAAAAACTCATTTTTATTGTGAATTGATTATTCATTTGGTAAAACCATTGATTTGTTAAACAAAATTGTTTCGCAATACTTTCGTCAGACAAACTACAAAAGTGTTTCAAAATCAATAAACCACCTACATTAACTGGATTGGTTTGGCGGGACAGTCGTTGTCTAATCAATTTTATGATATAAAATAAACAGTGGGTGTTTACTGTTTAAGGTGCTTTCCAACAAAAAGAAAAGTGACTGCTGATTTGTTCTTTCTGTCTTTGATAGCATATTTTTTTACAAAATTTATTACTCAAAGATACGAAATATTGCAGATAGGTGCAACCGGTTGTGAATATATTTTATTGATCATCAAATGGTTGTTTTGTAGTTGAAGGATGGCTGATTAATTGTAGGTTTCACGATATTGTTGGTGATTGCTGATTTTATATTGTTTCTGTTAAAGATTTGATCTTGTATTATTTTTAGTCGGAGCTACATCGGCTGCTATCAATGGTGTTTGTCTGTTTTTATCTAAATTTTTAGTTTGCTGTCAGCAGCTTTAGTTGTATTCTTTTTCTTTCCAAGTCAATGTCAAGTACTTTAACTTTTACATGCTGGTGGAGTGAAATGATTTCGGCAGGGTTACTTATAAATTTATCTGCCATGTTTGAAATATGAATCAATCCGTTTTCTTTTATCCCGATGTCGCAAAATGCGCCAAAGTTGGTTATATTTGTTACTATTCCGTTAAGTTCCATCCCCTCGCAAATATCTTTGATGTCTCTTATCTTATCATCAAATTCCAGTATTTTGATAGTGGAACGCGGGTCTCGTCCTGGTTTTTCGAGTTCCTCCAAAATATCGTTCAATGTAGGTAGCCCTACTTTGTCTGTTACATATTTGTTTAGGTCTATTACCGATTTCAACTCCTTGTTTCCTATCAACTCTCTAACCTCTTTTTTTAGCTCTTTTGCCATTTGGGAGATTATGTGGTAGCTTTCGGGGTGTACGGCAGAATTGTCCAAGGGATTTTCGCTGTTTGGGATTCGTAAAAATCCGGCACATTGCTCAAATGTTTTGACACCCATTTTGGCAACTTTCATCAGCTCTTTGCGCGAAGTAAATGGACCATTTTCGGCTCTAAAATCGACTATATTTTGTGCCAAAACGGGTCCCAGCCCAGAGATGTAACTGAGGAGGTGTTTGCTGGCGGTATTCAGATTTACCCCTACTTTGTTTACTGCATTTTCTACCGTTCGGTCGAGGGCTATTTTAAGTTGTATTTGATCTACATCGTGTTGATATTGTCCTACTCCGATTGATTTTGGGTCTATTTTTACTAATTCCGCCAGCGGATCCATCAATCTTCTACCGATAGAAACGGCGCCTCGTACCGTTACGTCAAACTGTGGAAATTCTTCCCGGGCAACTTTTGACGCCGAATATATAGAGGCTCCGTTTTCGCTCACTACAAAAACCTGTACCGGCTTGTCGTAGCGTGTGTTTTGGATAAAACGTTCGGTTTCGCGGCTTGCCGTTCCATTTCCGATGGCAATAGCCTCAATATTGTAGGCTTCTACCATTTTTTGTACTTTTCGTTGTGCTTGTGGATATTCGTTTGCAGGGGCGTGGGGATATATGTTCTCGTTGTGCAGCAAATTACCTTGCGCGTCTAAGCAAACTACTTTGCAACCCGTGCGAAATCCGGGATCTATCCCCATTATCCGCTTTTGTCCCAAAGGGGGGGCAAGTAATAATTGACGAAGATTTTCGGCAAAAACCCGTATGGCTTCTACATCGGCTTTTTGTTTACTTGCAGCAGCAAATTCGGTTTCTATAGAGGGTTCTAATAGGCGTTTGTAACCATCTTCCACAGCCATTTTTACTTGCTTGCTGCATTCGTTGTTTCCTTTGACAAACATCCTGAAGAGTTTTTCTAAAGACTTGTCGTCTTCGGCGGTAATATTTACACGCAGTAATTCTTCGCTTTCTCCTCGGCGCATTGCCAATAATCGGTGCGAACTGATACGCGAAAGTTTTTCGACGCAGTCAAAATAATCTCTAAACTTCAATGCCTCTTCTTCTTTCCCTTTGATTACTTTTGATGTGATGATTGCTCCGTACTTGAATACATTGCGGACATTGTTTCGGGAGGTTTCGTTTTCGTTTATCCACTCGGCAATAATATCTCTTGCCCCTTTTAGCGCATCTTCTTCATTGTTTACACTGTTATTTATAAATTGTTGGGCTGTTTGAAGTAAGTTGGTAGCTTTTTGTGTCATTATTATTTTTGCCAGCGGCTCCAGCCCTTTTTGACGCGCTATTTCAGCACGAGTACGTTTTTTAGGTTTATAAGGGAGGTAGATGTCTTCCAATTCGGTACTATTCCAGCAATTCTCAATTCGTTCCTTCAGTTCGGTTGTAAGCTTTTCCTGTTCTTCAATGGATTTCAGAATGGTCTCTTTTCGTTTTGTCAAAGCCAAAAGTTTGTCGTACTCCTCTTTGAGGACTCCGAGTTGCACTTCGTCCATACCATTGGTGTTTTCTTTTCTGTATCTACTGATAAAAGGAATGGTGGCGCCACCTTCTATAAGTTTAATGGTATTGGAAACATACTTTTCGGGAAAATTGAGCAATTGGGCAAGAAGAGAGATTATCATAATTTGAATGGAGAGAATTAAAATTTATTGATAAAGAAAGAAAACAACAACTTTTCGTTGTTTCAACATCTGTTGCAGATACAAAGGTAAATTATTTTTGTCAATAATTCAAATTCTGTGGGTGGAGTAATCTGCTTATTCAACGAAGAGGAATATTAACGTCAAATAACCACTAAAAGCCTCAAAAAGAGGTTGGATATAACGCAATTAGCTTACTTGAAAAAGTAGGCTTTTTGTGTTTTATCGCCTTTTATAGTCTTGTTTGCAACCCTTAAGTTGCGTATCTTTGCAAAAATATTCCTGAGATATAAATAGTAAATTATGGGTAGAATAAGAACTAATCGTCCTGTTGGTAGTTTCTTTTTGAGAAAAGATTTGAAACCAAATAAAGAAGGTAAGAATGAGATTTATATTAGATATTATCTCAAAAGAATGCCTGCTAAGTCTCCTACAACTGTATGGGTGTATGAAAAAGATTGGGATGAAGTTAATCAAAGAATAAGAAAGTCAGAATCTCAACATGTACGCCTAAACAACATGTTGGATAAAAGAAGAAATGAAATAGACACCCTATTATTAGAGTTTTCAGGGAACTTAACTATTGATATTCTTCGTTCAATGGTAATAGGAACTTATAACCAAGAAAAGAAAAATGACGAAATAGACTTTATTCAATATACCCTTGACCATTTAGAGCATCAATATAAATCAGGCAAATTAGCATTTAGCACATTGAAGAATGCTAAGAACTATATGAATACTTTCAAAAAGTTCGTCAAGAGGAAAACAAGTCAGGATGTTTTGCCTATGAATGAATTAACTGATACGATTGTAGATGATTATATTACATACAGACAGGAAGAAAGAGGAAACAGTAATGAGAGTATCAATAAAACACTAACCCCTATAATCAAAGCAGCAAAAAGAGCATCTGCCAATGGATATATAAAACAAAGTCTATCCGCATTATTGGAAGAAAAATATTTGATTATTAAACCTGATATCTCACAAGAGGAAAATGTAAATGAGGAAGATGATGCAAGATATTTAACAGAAGAACAATTGCAACTTTTCTTAGATTTGTATGATACCGTAAAATATGATAGAACTCGTGAATACATGGATATGTTTTTATTTTCCTTTCATTCTTGTGGACTTCGTTTTTCAGATTTGCTTACTTTGCGTTGGGATCACATTGATTGGGAGAAAAAAGAAATCAATAAAATATTATACAAGGGAAATGTTTCACATTGTATCCCTCTCACTGATGCTGCACTAAAAATTTTAGATGTTTGGAAAAATAAGAATTACAATGCTCGCTTTGTTTTTGATTTGCTCCCTGTAGATTTCGATTTAAAAGACAAAGAAGAGTTAGAACGAATGCGCATCAATAAAAATACACCCTTAAAAACCTCTTTAATGAGTATTGGTTATAAAATGGATTTGCCCTTCAATTTAACAATTCATATCGCCCGCCATACCTTTGCAGTAATGGCGTTGAATAAAAATGATGTATCATTGCATATAATCAGTAAAATATTGGCACATAGCTCAATTATGGTTACAGAAAAAGTATATGCCAAATTTTTGCCTGAAACCATTGATGATGAAGTCAAACGAAAGCTATCATTTGACTTCATGCCTAAAACATTGAAATAGCTAATTGCTGAAGGCTGCATAATGGTTGCTTTTTAGGAACTCATCAATATCTTTTGAAGAGTACCAATATTTGTCTCCTTCCTGATGATAACCTAATTTCCCAAAATCTCTATATTTCTTAATCAACTTATCTCCAATGCCCAACAAAGACATTAATTCTTTATTGGTGTAGATAAGTTTTTTATTATCAGTATTTTGCTTGTTTGTCAGAACCTTTATCTGATTTTGCATTTCAGAGATTTGAGATAATAATAAATTAATTTTTTCTGTTTCAACCAATTCATAACTCATTGGATTTTAGAATTTGAAATGTGCTTTTGCACTTATTGTCAAAGCCCTACTTTTAAACTTAAAAGATAGTTTGGATAGCTTCTAAGTCAAATATATATTCTTGGTTTTCAAATCCCAAATTTTAGAAGACAAATATTTTACCCCATCCCCCCTGAACCTGTGTATCCAAAATTGAACCATTTCATTGAACCACCTTGATATATATACCAAAGGCTTGTATACATTCATATCTCCCCAAAAAACAGGAGTTGAAAAATTAAGTCCACAATATTGAACTATATTGAATTACAATGAATTATATGTTTTTATTGTATGTTTTCAACTTCTATAACATCTTGACATACTTCTATGAAATCTCTCAATAGTTCTCTGTCATTCTTACCAAATTTTTCCATGTATTCATGGGATTTATTATAAAAACCTTCATCAGAGAAAGCATCATTCAGGAATTTGCAATAATCTTCATCTTTCAGATATTCTATGATTATTGAAAATATTTTATCATCTCTATATTGTTTGGAGAATGGCAAGTGAAGGTTATGTTTAAACATGCTTATCGCATTATCCTGAATTTCTTTTTTCCTATCTTTATTATACATGTATACAATATTTTCATTTTATTTCATTTGATTATTAGTTAATTATGTCAACTCTTTTTCTTTTTTATATTTCTCCATATTGAATTTCATTATTTTCCAAATGACTTCATTGTTTCTAATATAATTAGAATATTTCTTTTCCATCTTCTCCATTTTTTCACTTGTCCAAATCTCGTGAGATGATATAACGTCTTCTACCTTTTTAATAAATTCTCTGTTGGTTAATATCTCAGGAATACACTGCTCTTTTGATGCTATATTTCCACTTGGTCCCATTTTCAACTCTCCTTTGGTAATTGTGATAGGTTCTTGAGTTAGAGTGGCACCAATGGCTTTATTTTGATTCATTTTTGATTTCAGTTTCTCCACCTCCCTCTGTTGAAACTCTGCCATCAATCTAATGGACTCCTCTCTCTGTAATTTATCCAATGCCTCATTGGCTTTTATGTTATTTTCTCTTTCAATTTCTGCAGGAGTTAATGCAATTGGTGTTTCTTCTTGTATTTCGTTATCAGGCTCAACCTGTTCATTTTTATTTTTTGTTGGAATTAGAAATATTTGGTTGATATATTTTTTTCTATCTCTCCTGCCAAGAGAATTTAATTTTAACACTATTTCTTCCCAAAAAGACATGTTGAATTGATATTCATTTTTCCCATTCCCATTTTGCTCAGTTTTGGTTTTAGTCTTGATAATCAGTTTCATTTTTTCCAATTGCTCCAATCTTCTCAATAATGAACTTTTGCTTATCTGTGTATCATAAATCAACTCATTGATGGAGATTTGGAATTTTATATTATTGGTTGGACTGCCATCTTTTTTTGCTTTATTGTATTCCAATTGGTCTATGCTTCTCAATTTGAACAATAATTTGAACATTGTTGCATCTTTGATAACAGTTAAGTTATTATCAAAGTAAGTTCTCAGGGTTTGTGTGGTTGGAGTACCATTTTTTACATTCATCAGTTTCTATTTTATCATTTTATTATTTTCATCACTTCTATTTTTCAATTGAAAGAGGGAAGTGAATTAGAAATGATGAAAATGCTTCACTTCCCTTTTTAGCTTTTCAATTTAATTAAATATATATTTTTGGATTATCATTTTCAAGATTTAAGAATCAAATTTCCTTCTATTTTAAATTATATATTTAAATTATTTATATTATTTTATTTAATCTATAGTTATTTATTGTTGTAGCACAGAGGAACTATCCCCTTGTATCAGAAAAGATACTAACCCTTAGTGTCAATTACCATAGTGCCATCTTGAAACTATATCTTCTTTCATTCATAGATTTTATCTGTTTAATTATTCCAATTAATTATTATCATTTTTCCCAACAGAGAACTATTTATTAATAAATATCAACATAGATTGATATATTTCAATTAATAAGAAAAAAAAATGAATGAATATGGCTAAGAGACAATTCAGGAATGCTACAAGTGAAGAAACTAAGCAGCTACAAAGCATTAGGAAGCAAGGGGTAAATAATCCCAACTACAATAAAGAAAGAAGTAAGGAGACAAAGGACAAGATATCAGCAAAGCTCAGGGATTATTGGGCTTCTTTACCTTCAAAGGATGAAAATAATGGTTAAATTATAGGGAGATAAAGGCTTGCTTGAGACACGTTCATTATGCAAAGTACATTTTCATTTTATATTTGCTTCAACAATTTTATTGTCAGCTATTTAAATGGATTTTTCAGGGCTAAAAAATAGTGTTTTACCCTATGTGTAAGCCTTATGCATCGCATTGATGTTTATATTTCTGAAAAAAATAGAATTTCATTTTTTACTCTCAATACTTTGTTTAGGCTTTGCAAGTAATATTCCTTTTCTAATGATTATTTTGTTGTTTTCATAGGGTTTTGTAGAAGATAGACCATAGTTTCTTAAAGAGCCAAAGGATATTCCAATATCTTCCTTTTTGAAATGTTCATAGATATTAGCCATACTTCCAAAATAAAAATGTTTATCATTTTCTTTTATATACAGATGAATGACTGTTCTTTCTTGTTTTTCAGTTTTTTTCTCTTCCATGATGAATATTTTTAGCAAAGCTAAGAATAATATTGCATAAATTCAATCATTGTCATATTTTTAACTAAGAAAATTTGCATATATTGAATGATTGTCATATCTTTGATATGTAATTAATAATAAAACAATCTCAATATGAAAGCAATACGAATTAGTTCAAGCAATGTAGCAAGAAATACAGTTAAATGTCTAAATCATTCAATGGATGTTCCAACTTCTTTTGGAAAAGGCATCATGTTAGAAACCTTAAAGAAAAGAATGATGAGAGGAGAAGTAGTAAGATTTTGCTATCAGAAGCGAAATGGCGAAATTCGTTATGCAGTTGGAACTCTTCAATCTGACACAGTAGAAGCAAACACAATAGGAACAGGGATTCCTAAAAGATTTTATGGGATGTTTGCTTACCTTGACCTTCAAAAAATGGAATGGAGAGGGTTTAAGGAAGAAAGGTTGATTGGTATAGTAGATTAATTCATAAATTCTTTGGGGTGTTCCACAATGGGACACCCTATTGCATATAGTTTCAGGTGGAGTATATCTCCACCTTTTTTATTTCATATTACAATGATTAATCAAATGCCATATTTTTAACTTTATTTAGTTTAAGTGAATTGCATATATTAATTATATGTCATATATTTGCAGTATGATTAATAATTAAACAAATAAGCAATGGCAACAATAAACAAATACAATAATCCTTATAAAGTGATGGCATCAGGCAGTGGTTGGGGCTTATGGAAAAAAGATGAAGCAAGTAATAACTACTATAAAGTAGAGAGCTTTGGTGGTCGGTCTTGGGACAGAATCAGAGCGTTGGAAGCAATGTTCAAGTTGACTGGTTGGAGTATTCCTGTTGGTGGTTTACGTTAAAATACAATATTATGGAAATGGCTAATTATATCTTGTCAATACTAAAATACCAATCAATGGTAGTTTTTTCTTGGGGCTTCAATAGTCCAACAGCATTATCCAATGGGTTAATGTTTAAAATTCAGGGATTCATTTTCAAAGGATGGGTTAAGATTATATATAATGAAGGAAGTGATTTGTTCGATATTTACCTTCTGACTTCCAAAATGGAAATTAAAAAAGAGATTGAAGGAATTTTCTTTAATGAATTGGTTGATGTCATTGATTCCAATGTGGAGAAAGTGAGAGATTATGAAAATAGGGTAAAATCAGAATATTTTTCTTAGCAAAAACAGCAACTTACATTTATTGAATGTTCGTTCAGCATTTGTAAGTTGCTTCAAAATCCAACAAAATGAAAACATATATTGCCTATTTAAGACAGAGTACAATTAAACAAGAAAATTCAGGTCTTGGTGTTGAAGCTCAAAGAGAAATTATAAATAACCATCTTAAACAAGTTCCAATCATCAATGAATTTGTTGAAACTGAAACAGGGAAAAGAAATGATAGACCAAAATTGATGGAGGCTTTGGCTCAATGTCGCAAAACCAATTCTATCTTAGTAGTCGCAAAATTGGATAGGCTTTCAAGAAATGTGGCTTTCACTTCAAAACTGTTGGAAAATGATGTTGAAATTTTATTCTGTGATTTCCCTGAGGCAAACAGGCTTATTCTGCATATTATTAGCTCCATTGCTGAATATGAAGCAAATCTTATCTCTATGCGCACCCGCCAATCTTTACAGGCTAAAAAAGCTCGTGGTTGCAAATTGGGGAAGTCTGAAAATCTGATGAATAAACATCTTCAAGCTATCCAAAACAGCAACAAAACCAACATTCAAAAGGCTGTCAATAATGACAATAACAAAAGGGCTGCTGCTCTTATCAAAGCGATGGTTAATGACAATAAATCTTTTGCTGAAATAACAAGATCCCTGAATTTACAGGGATTTAAGACAAGTCGAGGTTGCCAATTTCAGATTGTGCAGGTACAGAGGATTTATGAGAAGTATTGCGTTTGATTTCTCACTTGGATTACTCTATCTTCCTTGAATATATAAACACCATTTTGGTAGTGTCAGAGGGGATAAAGTTGTTTAATAACTCCATCCCTTGAACAAAGCCAAAAGAATGTATTTTGTCTATTGTTTCAACTGTTACCTCTGTATTTTCTCCATCTTTTGTTTCTGTGGTGCGAATGATTAAGTCAGAAGTGGTATTTGCTCCATTTACAAACTCACTTGCTTGTCTTAGTGCTTTTACTTGTGCCACCCTGAACATATCGCTTTCTTTTTTGTATTTACTTCTTTCTAAACTCAATACAGAAATAAAATAAGAATTGTCGTAATCCTCTACAATCTTTATTCCTTCAAATGCTGTTTGATTATACATCCTTTTGAGAAAATTTGCCAAAGAGGTTGTTTCAGAGGAATAATCTTGGGCAAAAGGAGAAAGAAAAAAAAACAACAAGAATAAGGCTAAAAAATATTTCATAAGTTCCTATTTTATAGTTTTACATTTTAGATAGAGGTTTCTTTTATTATTGTCAAGAATGAAATATTCTGTTGTAATTTATGTACATATTTACAGTTGTGAATGCGTTCATTGCCATTTTCAATAATATGAGTTTTAACAATATTTTCATTTTTGTCAATTTCTACTACAATCCCATTGCCATCGCCTATCCTCAAACAAAGAAAATTATTATATGTGGGAAAAGGTCTAAATCCAAAATATTGTAGCCACTCACATGTCAAAGGTACACCAACTATTTTCTCAATGTATTCACTATTCATATCAATCATTTGAAAATCAGACATCCCAAAAGTATCTACATTTTTTACATACGCCAAATTTAATGATTGTGTGTTTTTAAGTTTAAGAGAAACCCAATTCCCAATCTCTAATTCACTTAAAGAGATTACTTCAAAATTATTATTATTCATCATTTAGAAAATTTAGAAACATAGGGTTTAACTGTGAATTTCTGTATTTTCTCTATATCTGATAGAGGTAAATAAGTTTTATATTCAATCACAGCTGTTAAATCTTTTGGTTGGAATGAGAATAACAAACCTCTTTGTGGCGCACTTACACCTCCTAAATTTGTTTGGCTTCCAAAGCTCTGATAAAGATTATTTGGTTGAATCTCTGAGGAGTAAAATTTTATATTTTCATTTAGTTTTTGAGGTTGTCCTTGAGGTGCAATATGTGAAAGAGATACTCCGTCCTTAATAAAGAAACCACTGTATTGATATGCTATATTATAATATTGTCTGATACAGGCGTATCCTGAACTTGAAATTGAGTGTAGCAAAAAAATAGTTTTTGAAAGTCCATTTTCTACTTCACAATTAATTCTACCTAAACGAATTAGTGTTAATAATTCTCTTGCTGCTGCAAATGAATCATTATTTAGCAACGTGAAAAGCATTTGCTCTTCTGATTGATTTTTAGAATTAATTGTTCCACTCATTCCTCCACCAAGAGAAGCTTTTCCTTGATTATTTGTCTTCTCTTTTGTCTTTTTGTCTTTCTCCTTTTTATCTTTATTTTGTTCAATTTTTGAAGGTATACCATTTAGCCCAATAGCAAATGTTGATTTCCCTGCATTGCGATAATTTGCAATCTCAGAATCATTCATAGCCAATCCTGATAGTGTAGAGACTAAAAGACTTTGTATATTTTCAATGTTTCTATTGGGAGATATTGTTATAGTATGATTTAATTGCCATAAATCTCTATTTTGTGAAGTTGTTGTAGACGATTTTTGAGGATCCTTCACTTCAATTACATAGTCAAAACTACTTGGAATCATTTCAGCAATTATCAATTTCAAATTTTTAATGGCTTCTAATTCATTCTTTTCATAAAGTTGCTGCAATTTCATATTTGCAGCAAAAAGACCACCTTTATATTCTATATCAATGCCTTTACTTTCACTATACTTTGTCAATTTCAATACAGAAACAGTAGATTTAACAGAAACAGCAGTATTTCCATTTGCAAGTATTGTAGATGAAAGAATATCATATTTTTGAATATTTCCATTTGACACAGAAACAATATCATCTTTTATCAACTCATCATTTACCACTTCTGTTTTTGAAGAAATGAATGTCCCAAAAGCTTGTTCAATGGCATTTCTAAGCGCATTAGTAACAGCCTCATCTTTTGTATTTCCCTCTGCTGTTGTAGTTAGTGTTACAATGTCTATCTTATCTTCTGCAAACATAGTTGTTGAGCATAATAAAAGAATGCTCGCTAAAACTAATTTAATTTGTTTCATCTTATCTGATTATTAAAGTGTTATAAACCTCTCTTTTAGGTTGATTCTTTGCATATTCCACAGCAATCTCCCTATACGCCTTAATTCTAATTTGTTGTAATTGAAAATCCCTGTCAGATTGTTTTTTAGCATACTCCAATCTATCATTGTATTCTTTTACTGATTGTTCCCATGCTCTGAGTTCCTGATTTTGTACTGTGGTAGAAACTTCTTTTACAAAAGAGCTAACATTTTGAAAGAATGAAACATAGGGATTTATCTGTGATATTAAGTTCATTACTTGCGGAGCAGTTTCTTTATTGGGAGATTGAGACCAAAGGGATTGAGCTTTTTGGAATGCTCTTTTCCCTTCTGCTTCAATCTTTTTAGTATAAATTTCTCCTTGCAATTTCAATCCTGATTGATAACAGTCGGAACAGACATCAGGTATCAATGCCAAATTGTAAATGGCTTGATTGTAATTTCCTTGTTGAGAAAGTGCTGTTGCTGTTTTTATTATGGATTCGCAGTTTGTTTGATAAAAAGCAATGATTTTCGTTTTCCCATTTTCTATGAAAGTTGTAAAATCAGGATTATTGGGATTTATCTTCTTTATTGCTCCAATCAAAGCCTTTGTTTCATTGGTTCCAACTCCAATAAGTGATATAGTTGTTGTTGAAAAAATCTTTTGTTCAATCATATCATCAATGGAGAAAGTAATATCTAAATTTTGAGAAATCATTTGTGGCGGTCCTGCTACAATATCTTTACTCAATACGTTAACGGTTGCAGTAATGACAAAACGAGGATTTATGTCAGTTGAAGCAATTCCATTATTGGTTGCAATTTCTTTCATCTTGGTTTCAAGAAGTGAAATTGCTTCTTTGGATAGATTTGAACTACTTAAAATTTGATTTTGAAGTGTAATTCTTCCAAAGTCATCTATCGTTTGTGATTTTACAGATACTACACTGAAAATCATCGCTACAATGATGAAAATTTGTTTTATGGTAATCAGTTTCATAGTTTACTTCTCTCCTAAAACTAAAATTGCTTCTCCTAATCCCCTTGTCATCAACTTTGCATCTATATTGAAAGGCGAACTTTTCAGATATTTCTGTAATTGTCTGCCAAATTCCCTTGCATCCATGTTGTCTTTCATAGGAATGCGCACTTGTTCAAATAAGATAAAATTTTCAGTAGCATCACTCATATTGAATTGGCTGTTAACTGTATTCTTTTTCATCCAATCATTGATATGAGTTATTATTTCTTCTCCATTGACTTCTTTTTCCAAAGTAAAATCTGCATTTTCCCATCGTTTTACAGAAAGAATAATTTCCCTTCCATTTTTAGAAATGTCTTTATAAAACTTATCCATTTGCCCTGTAAACTCTTTCATCCTATCAGAAACAGCCTTTTCCAACATAATAGGGACAATACTTTCATTTGTTGGTATATCTGTTCCTGTCGATGAGGCAATTCTCTTACTTGTATAAGCATCAAAAGCCTCCAAAGTGAAAGAAATTGATTTTCCTGTTGAAGTTTTATTTACTTTCCACCAAATCTGAATGATAATATCAGCTTTTGCCCTTTTCTTCAACATATCCAAAGGCGATTCTGAAAGGAAAGAGCCTGTTGTTGAACTTTGAGTTACATTGTCTTCTGCTGTTCGTTGTTGAATGTTTTTTAATTCCTGTTCAGCATCTTTCAATGAATAGTTTTTCTTCAACATCAATGCACCAATTTTACTGATAACCTGTCCTAATTCAGTATCTTCTTGAAAAGCCATTTTATAATCAGGAACTTTCATTATTGTTCCCTGATTATTGTATTCGGTCATAAAATAGCGTTGATTGCACCAATTATCACTTGGGAGAATCATTAGGGTTGGATTCTTGGATTGGGAGAATGATAAGAGGGGAATGACAACAAGCAATATTATTAATGTAGGAGTTTTCATGCCTTATGAAATCTTTATTGTTATACCTCAATTGTTTTCAACACTTTCTCTCTTTTACCCCTAAGTGGCTTATTTGAAGGGCAATTAGGATTAATACATTTAGTTGCTCCTTTGGGAATAGGAGTGTTACAATATTTGCATAAAAGCAAATCAGCAGAGATTCTTAATGCTCTCATTTTAGTTCTCATTTGTCGATTGCCTTACTCTCTTAAAGGATTTTCAGAAACTCCTTTTTCCCTGCACCAAAAGAAAAGTTGATTTATAAAAAAAGAAAAGTGGGTGCTGAAAGCCTAATTGAAGAGTACAGGTTCTGACAAAACCTCTATGTATCAATATAAGCAACAGCCCCCACCATATACGAGATATGATGTGGAGAAGTCTGCTATATTCTCTGTCTGTATTGAACTGTCAGATTCGCATTTCGAGAATTAAGCTACACTTTCCTGTGTACCATTAAAATATGTTGTGTCCAAAGACACGATGCAAAGATACAACATTTTGTTAATACACAAATAAAGAGCCTCTCAAATGGCTGTTGCTTAATGGATTTATTCCTATTTTTATTCAGAAACGATAACAGTTACTCTAAATTTACCTTCTACTGTTACTTCTTTGTGTGTTGATGTATTTTCAAATGTACATGCAAAGTTTCCACTAACAGTATAATAGTACATTCCATCTTCTTTTTCTAAAAACTTAACTTCTGTAATGTTGTATTTAGTAGCTGATTGAAGAAAGTAGTAAGAATCATCAGTCTCACTGTTGTTTGAATAATCTACTAACAAATCAAAGGTTTTTGCCTTTGAATAGTCATGTAAGGCTATAATATTATATTTAGATGGCTGCATATAATCAGAAATGTCTTTTTCATATTTTGGCACAGATAATCGTACATCTAAATTATGAGTACTTGTCTGTGTTTGGCACACATACTGCATTGTAACATTCCCAATTTGAATGGATGCTCCCAAACCAATATAACTTTCTTTGTAAGTTTTCCCATCAACACTGAACTCATAAAAGTCAGTATTAAAACTGTCTTCATCATCGTCATCAGAACAAGATGATAGATTGATACACAAGGCTAACATTACCATAACCAACACTCCAAAGTTTAGATGCTTTTTCATATAAAATACATTGTTATTAATTGTTCGCCTACTCTTTTTAGGATTTTCAGCATTCTCCAAATTAATTTTGGAACAAAAGTAATGTGCTTATTTTGAATAAATTTGCATTCATTTTAATCGTTTCGTTCATTTTGTTCATTCACTTTTTGCTTCTATATTTTCATTACCTTTGCAAACAAAAAGATATGCTATCTCCTGTCATCAAAGAGTTGTTAGAAACTAAGTTAGAGAAGGAAATTCGCTATCCTTCTGATGTTGAGTACCTGTCTTATGACATTGAGAAAAACACAGGGCAAAGAGTAAGTACAACCACATTGAAAAGGCTTCTTGGTTTTGTTAAAGCTATTCAGGAACCTCGACTATTCACATTGGATGCTGTTGCTCGATACATTGATTTTAGGAATTGGGATGAGTTGATGATGAGTTTGAATAAAAAAGGAAACTCAGATTATACAAGCATTGAAGAGATTAAAGTTGATTCATTGGAAATTGGAAATAAGATTAACTTTACTTATAGTCCCAACAGAAATGTCTCCCTTCAACACTTGGGAGATAGAAAATTCAGGGTTATTGCAAGCGAGAACAGTAAACTTCAAATAGATGATGAAATAGAAATTTACTATTTCATCCTAAACTATCCTTTAATTGTAGAGCATGTTTACAGAAACAATGTAGACTTAGGCAGCTTTACAGCAGGAAAAATATCAGGAATTACCTCCCTATCAAAAATATAAGCTAATTTTGCATTCAAATTAGCTTAGGTATGGACAATTCTGATTTTGGGAAAATAGATTTTTCATTCCCCTTTGATGATTGTACTGAGTTTCACTCGCAAGGAAGTACAAGCGATTGTTATAAGGTACGCATCAATGGGAAGTGGCATTTTTTGAAGCGACCCAAAAAGGAATTGAACCGCAATCCTTTTTATCTATCTGCGTTTGAGAAAGAATTTGACTTGGGTTTCAATTTGGAACACCCTAACATAGTTCGCTATATAAACAAGGGGAAAGATGAGGCAGGAACCTATTTCATTACTGAGTTTATTGATGGGCTTACATTGGATGAGTTTATAAAACAAAATCCTGATTATTTCAAGCAAAAACAGCATGTAGAAAAATTTATCAATCAATTACTTTCTGCTGTATCGTATCTACATAGCAAACAGATACTACACTTAGACCTCAAACCTCAGAACATTCTAATAACCCACATTGACCATCATGTGAAACTCATAGATTTGGGTTTCTCTTATTCAGACTGCCACCAAACCCTAACGATTGGGAAGACTGATTTATATGCAGCACCTGAGCAAATCAATAATAAAAAGATAGATCAACGAACTGATATTTATGGTGTTGGTATGATTTTGCTGTATGTCTTTACCCAAACATCAAACAAAAAATCATTATCCAAAATTCCCTCTGACTATCGACCCATTATAAGAAAATGCCTGAGTGATAGTATTGAGGATAGATATTTTGATATTGCTACCTTAAAGAAAGATATTGCTCAATTATCTAAAAATAAATCTGTTAAATATTTGTGGTTGCTTTTGGTGGTTCTATGTGTTGGATTGTTTTTCTTAATTAAACCTTATTTTGAGAGAGAAGGAGAGGTTCAGGATGAGGCTATGGTAGTTCCTGATATAAACAATGATAGTAGCAAAGAAATAGAAGATAGTGTTAGTCAGAAGCCTACAATATCTGAGATTAGAGAAAAACCATCAGTAGCTCCAATCAGAGAAAATGAGCAGAAAGGAACTCAACTAAAAATTGAGAAAGATATATATTCTGAAGCTAAGAATGAATTTGCAGAAAAAGAAACAGCATTAAATACAGAAAGAGCACATTATCTATATCGTAAACCTAAAATTGCAAATGCTGATATGCCTACATTAATATCAGAGGTGCAAGATAGTGTGAAGAGTATTTTATATAAACCATTTTCAATAAAACTTTCTCCTGAAAATATCGCAAATGAAAATAGATTTACCTATGATGTTCACTTGAAAACAGGCAAAGTAACATCATCAGCACTAAAAATAATAACCAACTTCAAGATGGACTACTCCTTATCAGGTCAAGAAGAAGTCGACATAATGCGTTGGTGGAATACAGAAGCGAACGCATACAATGTGAGATATGTCAATTGGCTAAAAGAATACTGCTTAAAGCATAAAGAGGAGATAGATGCTTATATTCAAGAAAATGGGATAGCTAAGAATGAAAGACTTATGAATCTTATGGGAGAGTAATCTTCAAGGCTGATAGTCAGATACTAAAACTCAAAAATCACAGTATAAGCATCAGGGTCATCATCATTTACATTGTAGGAGAATAATTCTACTTTTCCAACTTCCACCCAATTACAAGAAAATTGAGATAAATCCTCTATGCTGCATTCAGAGTAGCTATCTAAACAATCTCCATCAAAATCCATGAGATTGAATCCATATTCAATATCCTTTTGTTCTTTCAAAGTCTTTATGAAAGTCAATAGCCTTTGTTTTCTTGGAGGTGTACCCATAAATATATTTTTTGTGCAAAGGTAATTAATTTATTAAAGTTATTGGGATTATTGACTTCGGGAAAGAATTACTGACCTTATTATTCTAATATTTCATCTACAAATAGAAACAAAACCTCATTTTTAGCATTTTTATCTCATTGAAAATCAGGGTCATACACCTCCCCAGTGCCGACTTTGCTGAAAAATAAAAATTATTTCACTGTATATCAGCCACTTATTTGTTTTCCCGAAAGAAAAATGAAATTTTTAATGATTTTATATCACGTTGATTTACAGCAACATACAGCCTCGTTAAAATATATTATATTTGTATTCTTCACAAAATGCCTATTTTTCAGCTTTTAACTACTTTATATTCAGATGCTTGGATGAGCTTGTTAAAATATATTATAATCAATGTATCTATCTGATAGTCAGATTGATACATTTGGAAAAGTCAAATTTTATTCTTATCTTTGTATTGTTAATTAGAACAATTGTATTTAGATAAAATTCCCTTTTATAAGAATATAGTTGTTCGGGCAGGTGGCAAAAGTGGTATTATTGAGAAGATACCTTTTTTGATTCTCAACATCTGTTATATTGATAAATCATCCAATATATAATGTATTGTGTGCTAATTGAGCAATTGATTAGTATAGGGAAAGGTGTGTCATGTATTGATGGTTTGAGATAAATAAATTCATACAAACATATCTTATTGGTTTTGCACAGTAGGTTCTGTGTGCAGGTTTGTTGTGCAATTCTAATAAGATTTAAATCAAAAGAGCATGTTGAAAAATGTCAAAAAAATAAGAACAATAGATTTAAATAGAGAAGTAGTGATAAATTTTACAATTGAAGAATTATCAATTTTGGGAGATGGTATTTGGCAAGGTATTAATCACTTAGAAGAAGAAATAGAGGATTATCATCCCATACCCAACCCAAGAAGTATTTTTCTAAAGAATAGAATTGAGGAGCTAAAGAGTCTATATGAAAAAATAGGCAAAAGTAAGAGATAGTTTACAATTCCATAATTAAATTAAAAATCAATATGCCTTATTGGTTTTGTATAGAGAACTTTGTGTGCAGAACTTACCTGTATCGTTCCAATAAGGCATTAACAATTAAAATAAAATAAATATGAGTAAATATAACTTAGGAGGTCAGATATCTGATTTGACAGTGATTAAAGATTCATTGTTGTTCAAAGTATTGGTAAAATTAGTTGCAAAACAAGAAAGAGCTGTTAAAAATGGCTCTGATACATTTGCCTATTCATTGAATGAGTTTAGGCTTGATTTACAGATTGGTAAAGCTACCTTAGTTCGCAAATTTGAAAAATTGGAACAGCTTGCTTATTTGGAAGTTATTAAAAATATAGCTGTTCCTGAGGGTAGAAAGCAATCCCATTATTTGAAAACTGATTATAAAGTTAATTTGGTTGCTATTAATGCTTTAATACAAGACTTAACCCTATTAAGCCAAATAGAGAGGGTTGAGCATATTAATACAATGCTTTGTGTGATGACACCTAAATCCTTATATAGTATTAAGGGAATTTTTCAGGTTAAGGAAGAACCTGTAAAGCAAGAAAAGGTTAATGATACGCCTAAAAAGGATAGTGTGAAACAGGAAATATTAGAACTTAATCCTGTTAAAGTTAAAACTCCCATCTATGCAGATTTCATTAAGAAATTTCCATCAGGGACACTAAAAAAAGAGGCAGAAGTGATAATGATGGATATATTAAATCAAGATGAATCAATGAAAACAGTTGAATACCTTTGTGATAAAGATGAAAATGGGAAAGATGGGTGGGACAAACTGAAAAAGGCAGATAAAAAGTATTTTCCTACTATAAGAGATTTCATTTGGAATAATTTTAGTTTTTCAGAATACTTTGCTAAACAAGAGAGAATGGTGTCCTAATTTGGGACACCTATATACAAAATTTCATAATCATCTGAAAAACAACAAATATGATAGTGGAAACAATGACAAGCACTGAAATGTACAAAGAAATAATGAGGGATTATGATGATGTATGCAGATATATTGAAGCCAATACAGCAAAGTATATCAGGGCTGCAAGGAAATCAAATATATATCCCAAAAAATTTGACATTCCTATCAAATACAAAAGCAAACATAATAATCAATTCTATGCCTTTGTGGAGTGTCGCAACAAAAAGATGGCTAAAAATAGAGAATTGTTGTTTACAATAATTGCAACTTTCAATCAAAGAAATGCCACAGCAATAATAATGATTCCAATGAGAAGTCATTTATTTGAAAAACATTCAATCATCATCTATACTTCTCATCTGTTCAAAAGATATAGAGAAAGATTTTTGGGAGATTATTCAATCTCAAATTGGGAGCTAATTTCCTGTTATGTGAAAAATAATCCTCAAAGTCTTTGTTATCCCAATCCATCTGAAAGGTATGGGGAAAATGCTATTGCATCTACCATCAATCAGGGGATTTTGTTTGGAGTGAGAGAGGAAAAGGCTACTATCTTTAAGACTTTTTTGAATAAAGAGAAGTTGTATGCAAATCAACTTTCTTTAGATAGAACAATTGAATTTAATGCTTTTCTAAAAAATATTGCGTAGTTTTGTACTCAGAATTAGAAGGGTCTTTTTATCAATTACGAATGGTTGTCATATTGCTTTTTATAGCCTTTTATAGCCAAATTAGCAACCCTTAAATGGCATAAAAAGAGGCAATAATACCTGTAACTGATTGATTGTTAGGCTTAGTTGTTTTTCTTTAATGAAAAATAATAGTGTTAGGGTTTGGTAAAGTTACCTGTTTTTACCGACTTATAGGTAAACCAAACGAATAATTTATAGTGTTAATCGGTGATTTACTTTGCTTTTGATAGCACAAGGTATGGGGTACGAACTTGCTCCGGTGGGAGGGTTAAACTTTTTTTACAGCTTTATACGACTATTTTTCAAAAAAAAACAAATAGTGTCTCCAAATACAGGAAACTCTATTCCTCTTTTCCTAATATTTGTAGGGCATGGGTCTTTGTCTTTATCTGCTTGGGAGAAAATATTTTTTCTATAACACCATGTTCATTAATAATATAGGTTGTTCTAAACATTCCCATATATTTGCGTCCGTACATTGATTTTTCACCCCAAGTACCGAACTGTTCCGAGAGATTTTTGTCGGTATCAGCTATTAAATCGAACGGTAATTCATATTTCTGGATGAATTTTTGATGCGATGTTTCCGAATCGGCGCTTACTCCGACCACTTCGTATCCTTTTTGCTGCAAATCGTTGTATTCGTCCCGCAGGCTGCATGCTTCCGCAGTACATCCCGATGTGTTGTCTTTCGGATAAAAATATAGTATGATTTTTTTACCCTTGTAATCTGAAATTTTTATCTCTTTCCCGTGCTGGTCTTTTCCTAATACGTCGGGAGCTTTGTCCCCAAGTTGCAATGCCATTTTATAGATTTTTTTATTATTTATTGTACTCGTGTTTTTATCTAAAATTTATTTTGCTTTTTTCAAATATATTCTTTCTGCTACGCTACTACAAAATGGAGTCTTTTTCTGTCGTGTACGCCGGTTTACTTGACGAAAAGGAGTCGGTTGTTTCGACAGAGTCTGTAGCAATGGGAGTTATCTGGTTTTTTTGCAGATTATTGCATCCTCTTACAAATATGAGCCACAACAAAACACCCAGCAGCAGAAACCACAAAAACCATTTCAACCAGTTTTTATTACTCGATCTCGGCTCTTTTACAAATGCTTGTGTAGTTTTTGGGTGGGTAAGAGGTTTTTCCTGTAGGGTATCTGCAAAAAACATGTCGGCATTGACACCGGCGGGAAATGCAGCAATTATACCGGATTTGTTTTCAAGCAAGTTCGACCTCAGGTTGGCAAATGTCCAATTTTTGCTTTTGCTCCATCGAACCAAATAGCCTAATATCAAAGGAGTTGATACAGACAACAATGTTTGCGCCTTATCTGCCGGCATTCCAGAAACTACAACCACGGCAGCTATAACAGTCTCTTTTTTGTTTTCAAAAATACTATTTATCAGGTGTTTTCCTTTTTCTGCCGTATCTTCAACATGTAGATTATCTGTATCTATTTCGTCTCTTTTGTTGCCTGCAAAATTTGTGAGAAGTTGTATCAATGTTTTATTTGATAAAATATTGTCATTTGCTGATATTCTTGCCAAAATCATCGGTGTTATTACATCTATCCCAGCCTTTACAGCGCTGGTTTCGATATGGGTCAGTTTACCGATGGTATCAACAGCTTGCTTACTTGTGGCGTTGTTCAAAATCTTTATCAAATCTGTTGTCATAGATTTTTTTGTATTAAAATTTTATTATATCTCCGTACGTGCGTTAAAACCTGCTTATTTTATGAAAACAAACAAAAAGTTTATTTTGTTTTTGTGACATACCAAAGAATTTTATTTTTGAATATTGTTACCCGATTAAATATTTTCTCCATTTTAACAATTTGATTGTACTATTTATTTTTTTGGTTCGTTATTTTATACAATACTCACGTTTGCAATTTTGTTTTTTTTTGAGAACTCACAAACTTAAAGTATATTTGCAGTTTGTATTTATTTTGTATATTCCGTTGTTGCATAACGATATGATTGATTATATAATAGGAGAAATCACAGAACTCACCCCTACCAATGTCGTGGTTGAAAGCAGTGGCATAGGATATTTTATCAATATCCCTTTAACTGTATATACAGCATTGTCTGATAAAAAATCGGTAAAAATTTTCGTTTACGAAGTAATTCGTGAAGATGCCCATGTGTTATTTGGATTTTTGACCCAAGAAGAGCGTCACTTGTTTTTACTGCTAATTTCGGTATCGGGAGTCGGAGCAAACACCGCTCGCGTAATTATGTCTTCTTATTCGGTAAAGGAACTACACGATGTGATAGCAACAGGCAATGCGGCAGGTTTGAGTAGTGTAAAAGGGATTGGAGCAAAAACAGCTCAAAGAATTATCGTAGATTTGAAAGATAAAATATTGAAGATAGGGACGGTTGATGCAAGCAACCTGCCGATGTCAGCCTTTGAAAATGCAAGCGTACGAGAAGAAACCTTGTCGGCTTTGCTTATGTTGGGGTATTCGCAAGCCGCTTCGCAAAAAGTGATTGACAAAATATTAAAGAGTGAACCCACTTTCAAAGTAGAACAGGTTATCAAATCGGCATTGAAAATGTTGTAGAGAAAGCATCTTAAACAAAATATTTTCATTTGTCTTCTTTTTTATATGGAGACACATTACCAAATCAATTCATCGTGGCAAACAGAAAATACGACATCGGGTAGCATAAAAAATAATTTTATATTTTTCAGAGATAATTTTGTCAGATAAATAAACCTGATGACTGATGAGTAAATTCTTATTACTACTACTTATCAATAATTTGATAATAATTTTATAATTTACCACTACCAGCTTAAAAACTATGTAAGCGGTAAAGACGACCTCTAAATATGAATTTCAAAAATAAAATCATACCTATCTTAATTGTGTTGAGCATTGCTGTGGTAAGCACGGCGTACAGTATTGCTCATTCTATATTTTTTGCAGAAGAGAATTATCTTGTCGAAAATAATATCGAACCTCAAAAAGTTGTAACTACCGAAAATGACACCACCACGCGATTTCCCGTAAACAGTCAGTCTCAAAACACATTTAATGAACTGAACAAGCAATATCCGATGGACTTGAAAGATCCGGAAAACATCAAAAAGATTGTAGAATATGATGTGAATACTGGAAATTATATCGTACGAACCAAAGTAGGCGACGTTGAAATTTCTACTCCCTACACGTTTACTCCTGAAGAATATCGTAAGTGGTCGGAACAGCAAGAGATGAGTAATTATTGGAAGGAATTGAACAACAACGAACAAAAAAACAATGAAGACAAGTTTTCTTTAACAGATATGAAATTCAGCTTAGGACCGGCAGACAAAATTTTCGGTCCCGGTGGAGTCCAACTCAAAACGAGCGGTCAAGCCGAATTGCTTTTTGGCTTTAAGTCCAATTTTATCAATAATCCTGCCCTCACAGAGCGTGCAAGACGCTCCAACATCCCCAACTTTGACCAAAAAATTCAGATGAACGTTACCGGAAAAGTAGGCGACAAGGTAAACTTCGGCTTAAACTATAATACCGAAGCATCGTTTGATTTTGACCAAAAAATGATAAAACTGAACTACAAAGGAAAAGAAGACGATATTATTCAAAATATCGAAGCGGGCAATGTAAGTATGCCGTTAAACAGCTCACTCATCACAGGTAGCACAGCGCTCTTTGGGTTGAGAACCGACCTGCAGTTTGGCAAACTCAAGGTATCGGCGCTCGCTTCGCAACAAGAATCGCAAACCCAAACCATACGCTCGCAAGGAGGAGTACAAACTACCTCTTTTGAAATAACTTGTGACCAGTACGATGCCAATCGGCACTTTTTCCTTGGACATTATTTCAGAGACAACTACGAAAAAGCAATGAGTACCCTCCCCTTAGTTACATCGGGGATTACAATAAACAGAGTCGAAGTGTGGATTACAAACAAGAGAGGTAACTTTGATAATGCTCGAAATATTGTGGCCTTTATGGACTTGGCAGAGACCGATAAAATAGACAAAACCATCGTTTGGAATCCGATAGCCGCCACACCCCTTCCCCAAAACGACGCCAACAATCTATATGGAGATGTAAAAGCGGTAAGCCAAATCCGCAATATCCAGCAAGCAAGCCAATATCTTTCGTCTAATTATCCACTACTGAACGGTGGCGAAGATTATGAAAAAATAGAGAGTGCCAGACTGCTCGATCCTTCCGAATATAGTGTAAACAATATGCTGGGCTATATTTCCCTTCGCTCGACACTATACCCCGACGAAGTGTTGGCGGTGGCGTATGAATATACCTTTTCCGACGGAAAAACATATCAGGTAGGTGAATTTTCTACAGACAAAGGAATTGAAGCTCCCCGTTCATTGGTTTTGAAACTTCTAAAATCCACCACCCAGTCCAACGACCTGCAATCGTGGGATTTGATGATGAAAAATATCTATTCGACAGGCGCTATGCAAATGCAGGAAGAAGCGTTTGAGATGAACGTGATGTACGAAAACGATTCTATCGGAACAAATTTGCAATACTTGCAGGCGGGCAACATATCGAACCAAATATTGTTGAAAGTGATGAACTTGGACAGGTTAGACTCCAAAAAAACCACCCATCCCGATGGTAAATTTGATTATATTGATGGATATACAGCGCAATCGTCTTCCGGTAGAATCATCTTTCCAGTATTGGAGCCGTTTGGGTCACATTTGCGAGAAAAAATTGGAAATAACGCAATTGCCGACAAATATGTATATCAAGAGTTGTACGACTCCACTTTGGTCGTAGCACAAGAGTTCAGCGAGAAAAACAAATTTCGTCTGGTAGGGAAATATAAAGGCTCTGCAAACGGTTCGGAAATTTATCTCAATGCTATGAATGTACCCCGAGGATCGGTTACGGTAACGGCAGGTGGGATGAAACTAACAGAAAATGTAGATTATACCGTCGATTATACAATGGGAACGGTAACAATTCTCAACCAAAGCATTTTGGACTCCAATACCAATATTGATGTCAAATTAGAAAATCAATCGATGTTCAGTATGCAACGCAAATCACTTGTAGGAACGCATCTTGAATATGAATTTAGCAAAAACTTTACACTCGGAGGTACTATTATGCACCTTTCGGAAATGCCGCTGACCAAGAAAGTGAATACAGGGAGCGAACCCCTCAAAAATACCATTTGGGGGCTGAATACCTCTTGGAGAAAAGAATCACAATGGATAACCAACGCGTTGGATAAACTACCTTTTGTAGAAGCTACTCAACCCTCTACAATTGCTTTAAATGCTGAATTTGCCCAACTCATACCAGGACATTCCAACGTAATTAGTTCGCAGGGATTAGCCTATTTAGATGATTTTGAATCAACCAAAACCAATATTGACATACATTATCCTTATGGTTGGTATCTGTCGAGTACGCCGCAACAGTTTGTCGAAGCAACCAGTGATTCGATAGATTACGGGATGAATCGTGCGCTATTGGCTTGGTACTCTATAGACCCCATTCTCAATGGAAATAGGCGAGAAACCCCTCCTAACCTTCGTGGAAATGTAGAATCACAATCAAATAATCTTACGCGTACCATTCGCGAAACCGAACTTTTCCCATATAAAGACCTGGATCCAACCCGTTCCTCGCTGTTGTCTGTACTCAATCTATCATTTTATCCCAATGAACGCGGTCCGTACAACTTGGACGCCACACGCATGAATCCGGATGGCACACTGGCAAATCCACGAGACAGATGGGGAGGAATTGTACGCAAACTGGAAACAACCGATTTTGAGACAGCAAACATTGAGTATATCGAATTTTGGATGATGGATCCATTCAACAAAGATAATCCCGACAAAGACGGAGGAGACCTTTATTTCAATTTGGGAGATATAAGCGAAGATATTTTGAAAGACGGTAAAAAATTCTTTGAAAACGGTATGCCCGTCGGTACCGACAAATCGCAGGTAGAAGAAACAATTTGGGGAAAAGTACCAACCATTCAATCTACGGTCAATGCCTTTGATAACACACCTCAAAGCAGAAAACTGCAAGATGTAGGACTAAACGGACTCTCAAACGATGAAGAATTTATTTATCCTGCATACAAAGATTATGTGGATAAAGTAAGGACTCTGGCAAGCGCAGATGCAACCGCACTTGCAAAGATGCAAAACGACAAGTTCTCTCCTTTGAACGACCCTGCGGGAGATAATTACCATTTTTATCGTGGATCGGATTACGATGACGAGCAAGCCTCTATCCTTACCAGATACAAACGATACAACGGTACGGAAGGAAACTCTCCCGCTACCGAAAACACTCAAGAAACCTACTCGACCACAGCAACGCTACTACCCGACGCAGAAGACATCAACGGAGACAATACCCTGAACGAATACGAAAAATATTTTCAATATCGTGTATCGCTTCGCCCCAACACTATGAATGTAGGGCAAAACTATATTACCGATAAGCTTACGGCACGTGTAATGCTCGAAAACGGTAAACCAGACACAATCACGTGGTATCAATTCAAAATTCCTATCCGCCAATATGACGAAACTCCTGTAGGAAATATTCGTAATTTCAAATCCATACGTTTTATCCGTATGTTTTTGACCAATTTCCAAAATGAAACCCACTTGCGGTTTGGAACGCTCGACCTCGTCAGAGGAGAATGGAAAACTTATACCAAAAATCTCTATAAACCTCAAAATCCACCAGCATCTACCGGTAGTTTAGATGTACTGGCTGTGAATATTGAAGAAAACGGGCGTAGAACACCAATAAACTATATTTTACCTCCCGGTATCACACGAGAAACCGACCCCAGCCAGCCACAGTTACTACAGCAAAATGAACAATCTATGGTGTTGAGAGTAAGTAATTTATCGCCAAAAGACGCGCGTGGTGTATATAAATCTACCTCTTTTGATATGCGTAAATACAAACGCTTGCAGATGTTTGTCCATGCGGAGGCTTTGGAGGCGGCAAGCTCACAAAATTTGCAAGATTACGAACTAACCTGCTTTATCCGTTTGGGATCGGATATGACCAACAATTACTACGAATACGAAATTCCTTTAAAACTGACCCCCTACGGACAGTATTCAGGAAGTAATTTGTCTGATAAGGAGACCGTTTGGTATCCACAAAACAAGTTTGATTTTCCATTTACGGCGCTTACCAACGCAAAATTGAAACGAAATAAAGAACTTGCCAATGGAACAAACGGTGTAAGTTATATTGCCGAATTTGAAACGTATGATGATGATAAGCTGACCAACAAAATTACGGTAAAGGGAAATCCAACCATTTCTGAAGTGGAAAATATTATGATAGGAATACGTAATGTAAGTTCCAACGAAAAATCGGGTGAAGTTTGGGTAAACGAACTTCGCATGTCGGAGTTTGACGAAGATGGAGGTTGGGCTGCTTTGGCAAACCTAAACATAGGACTGTCTGACTTGGGTTCCATAAATCTATCGGGAAGAACCGAAACAGCAGGTTTTGGGAGCATTGAAAGTAATATTATGGACCGCCGATTAGACGATTTGTATCAAATGAACGTAGCAGCCACATTGGACTTGGGGCGTTTCTTACCCGAACGAGCCAAGCTGCAAATACCGGCATACTACTCATATTCGACCGAAACAAACTCGCCAAAGTACAATCCACTTGATGAAGATATTATTCTGAAAGACGCTCTGGATAATTTGAATAGCGAAAACGAAAGAGATTCGCTACGTAGTTTGACCCAAACAGTTCGCACAGTCGAAAGTTTCAATGTGAATAATGCCAGGGTAAATATTAAAAGTAAAAAACCTAAATTTTATGACCCAGCCAATATCACATTCAGCTACTCTTCAAATGTAACAAAAGAGCATAATCCCGAAATAGAACAGAATTTGGCAAAAGAACAACGAGCAGGGTTGGCATATGCGCATTCATTTAATTCTCAACCTTGGGAACCATTTAAAAATGCCAAAGCATTAAAATCAAACACATTTAAACTGATAAAAGATTTTAATATCAATTTTTTGCCAACATCACTAAGTTACAGAAGTAATCTTAACCGCATATATTCGCAAACAAGGTTACGTAATTTTGACACAAGCATTCCGACAAACGGAACCGATCTCAACAATCTTACTTTTAGCAAAGATTTTATGTGGAACCGTCAATTCGATTTCCAATGGGCATTGACCAAAGGACTCAGATTTGGAATAACCACAGCAATGAACGCCAATATCGAAGAATCTACCTTTACACCGGAAATAGGAAAAGAGCATTACGAAGCGTGGCGGGACACAGTTTGGCAGAGCATCAAAAAAATGGGTACACCCTATACCTATCAACAAGTATTCAATGCGTCTTACGTTATCCCTATCGACAAGTTGCCTCTATTGGATTGGGTAAGCGCCAATGCCAACTATAACTCTACCTACAGCTGGAATCGGAGTGCCATACTGGAAGGGATGCCCGATATTGGAAATGTGGCCTCGTCGTCAGGCGAATGGTCTTTGGAGGGGAATATGAATTTTGAATTGTTTTACAACAAAGTAAAGTACCTGAAAGATGTGAATATGAGGGCAAGAAACATAGCTCAAAAACGCCCGTTTACACCTAAGAAATATTCTCAAACAGTCAATTTTGAAAAAGATAAACCTTTGACAATCAACCATCAGTTGGGCAGTGAAAAATTTAGTATCACGGCAAAAGACAAAAATGGAGCTATTGTTGAAGTACCATATAAAGTAAAAAGCAACCAGTCAGTAGAGATAACCCCTAATGTAGATATGGAAGGAATTTCCATTAATATGACAAGCAAAGACCCAAATCAAAGAACGCCCGGGCAACAAGTAGGAGACTTTACGACCCGCCTATTGATGTCGTTGCGAAAAGTATCATTTACCTATCGGGACAGAAACAGTTTGGTAGTTCCCGGATTTATGAATCAACCCGGATTGTTGGGACAACAAAAAGTAAACGGACTATTCTCTCCCGGATTGTTATTTGCATTTGGGTATCACAATGACAATACGCTGCAAGACTTTATCGACAAAGATTGGCTATTTATGGACAAAACTCAGGGAATAATCAACCCTGCCAATGAGGCAAAATCGTCTGATATGAATCTTAGAGCTTCATTAGAACCAATAAACGGACTGAAAATTGAACTTACCGCCCAAAGGCAAACCTCGAGCAATACCATTATTCAATATATGCACAATGGAATGCCTACAACATTCAACGGTAACTTTAATATAACCCAAATAGCCATAGCCACTGCTTTTGACAAAACAGGTACGGCAGATCAAAATTTTTCTTCGGCAACATTCAATCGTTTTCTGGAAAATAGAGAAATTATCTTGAGACGATTGCAAGGAGAAATGGCAGCGCAGCGATATCCAACAACAGGTTTTTTTGCTGCAGGAGAAAGTTCGGCACATCTCAACGGAGGCGCTTACGATGCTGCCAACGGAGAATTTAATGAAAATTCACCTGAAGTGCTAATCCCCGCATTCTTGTCGGCTTATACAGGTAAAGACCCGTCGAAAGTGAATACCAACCCGTTCTTATCTTTGTTGGAGATACTTCCAAACTGGACAGTTAATTACAACGGATTGTCCAATTTGGGATTTTTCAGAGACAAATTCCGCTCTGTAAGTTTAACGCACGCCTACTCCAACCGCTATACCATTGGCAACTACTCTTCGTTCCCTACTTGGGTAGGAATAGAAGGAAACAGCAACGGATTAGGATTTATAAAAGATGTACAAACCGGTTTGCCCATTCCGGCAATGTCTTACGACATATCTACGGTCTCCATGTCCGAAACTTTCTCTCCGCTTATCGGAGTGAATATTGCGATGAAAAACAGCATTACCACTAAGATAGAGTACCGAAAACAGCGCAACTTGGCACTCAACCTTACCAGCACACAATTGATAGAAGCCGGCTCTAATGAGTTTGTGATAGGTGTTGGGTACGTAATTAACGATTTCAAATTGCTGTTGCGCTCCGGAACAAAGAAATCATCCGTCAAAAACGATTTGAAATTAAACGCGGATATCTCCTACAAAGATGTAAAATCGCTGCTCCGCAAAGTGAGCGAAAACGTAACACAAGCCACAAGCGGCAACAAACTTTTCTCGTTGAAGTGTACGGCAGACTATGTTTTCAGCTCAAAAATAAATTTGCAGCTGTTTTTTGACCGTCAAAGTACCGTACCGCTTATTTCGAGTACATTTCCGGTATCGTCCACCAACTTTGGACTCAGTTTCAAATTTATGCTGACAAGATAATGGAATTTGACAAACAAACGGCATAAATTTAAGTAACAATAAAAATTTAGATACAATATATTGGGCTTATTATCTAATCATTATGTATGAAAAATACATAGTTGTTTTTACTTATTTTATTGGTTGTTCAAATAGAAAGTTTTAATTGGTCACCAAAAACAGAAAAAGATGTATCTACCGTTGCAGAATCTTAATAAATACTATGCCCGTGAAAACGGTGTAAAATCAAAAGCCAAAATTGAAAATAAACTTCACCAATGCTACAAAGAAGTAAAATAAGCCGATATTAAAGAACTAAATTCAGCGGTAAGAATGATGAGAAATCACGAAAATGAAATTATCATTTTTTTTTACTCGGGACAAACAAATGCAAAAGTAGAAATATTAAACGAGAAAATAAACCGATTCATCTCGGACAACTACAAGGTAAAAGACAAAGATTTTGCACTATACAGAATCGCTAAATATTTTTCATAGCACCTCAAAAAAAAGCAACCAAATTCGTCCCAAAAAAGTTAAATTTCGAAGCAGGTGTGCCAAACAGATTTGATGCCGATCGTTTCTACATTAAAGTAAGAACCGTGGCGGCTTGTTACAAAGATCGAATCCGGCAATCCGCTCGGGAAATGTTCGTTGATAACTACTTTTCCATACGATCTATTTGAGAAAATATAAATCAAAAGGTTATTCCGAAAAGCCCACATCCAACGCGGTTCGTCGTCTTTTTTTACTGCCGATTTTATCAGTTTCTACAACGGGGCATTGTTGTCAGATTATTAAACATAGTTTCCGTGTTTTTTTGCAAATATAGCGGAAGAAACACAGAGGTAGTATTTAAATACATATTTTAATATTAATATTTGCACTGATTATTTTTAAAAAGGGGCTGAGTAATTACAGATTTTTTACTATTTATAATTGAACAGAGAAATATATTAACCACTTTTTTTTACAATTTACTTTTATATCTCATTATTTTTTCTCACTTTTGTTCTTCCAATTATTATTTGCCTATGACATCAATTAAAAATATTTTCTAACACTTTTGAACTTACTGCTCATATTTTTTGTGATTTTTCCCAAAAGATACTAATGACAGGGAGAAAAATAATTTCCATATTGCATCCATAAAATTTTATAATTTAGAAAAATATATTTGCACTATCAACCAAGCTAATAATGATAAGGAATTTTCGTATAAAACTATGTAACAGGCAGGAAAGATACAAATATAAAGCAAAGTTTTAAAAAAAGTTGTACACTATTTATCAGTTCGAATCGGATATTATGCCTTGTGATATCTCGATACTTAGAGTTTCGGAGATAGGGTATAGCGGAATATTTGGAAAGCTTGTTGGCAGAGTTTGATAGAATGACTATTGTGTTATTTTTCGATGCAGATTTACCTTGACAGAAAAATAGACAAATAATATTGTTTACACTTAATCAATACATAAATTATGGAATATCCTACCTTAATCGGAAAACTCATTATGCCAGAATACGGTCGAAATATTCAGCATATGATAGAATATGCGCTGACCATACAAGACCGTAACGAGCGAGCCAAGTGTGTGAATAGCATCATCAATACTATGGGGAATCTGTTTCCATATTTGCGGGATGTAAATGATTTCAAGCATAAACTTTGGGATCATGTGGCCATAATGTCCGGTTTTGAGTTGGATATCGATTATCCTTACGAAATAGTAAAGCAGGAAAATTTATACGCTCGTCCCGATTCCATCCCATATAAAAAATCCAAAATTAACTATATGCACTACGGGAGAAACTTGGAAGAGATGATAGAAAAAGTGGCAAATTATCCCGAAGGAGATACCAAAAGTGAACTTATCAAGATGATTGCCAATCAGATGAAAAAATGTTTTCTGACCTGGAACAAAGAAATAGTAGAGGATAAAAAGATATTTGATGATTTAAGAGAACTTTCCAAAGGGAAATTGGATATTTCGGAAGACTTTTTAAAGTTGATGGAGAGCAAAAACATCCTTCAATCTGGCAAATCCAACAAAAAAAGCAATAAAACGAATAATAAAAAAAAGTAACAATTTTCTGAATACAAGTGTATTACAGGTATTTTTTCTACTTTTGTACACCCATCTATACATTAAAATATGTCCTCATTCAAAATTGAAGGCAAGCATAGGCTAAAGGGCGAAATAATGCCTCAAGGTGCCAAAAACGAAGCTTTGCAAGTGATATGCGCTACGCTACTTACTCCCGAAGAGGTAGTTATTGGCAATATTCCACAAATACTGGATGTGCTGAATTTGATAGAATTATTAAAAAGTATGGGGGTAAAAGTTGAAAAATTAAACGATAATACCTATTCATTTCGAGCCGATACAGTAAATCTGGAATATCTCGATTCTCCTAACTATTACAAACAAAGTGCCTCACTAAGAGGATCTGTGATGCTGGCAGGACCTTTTGTAGCCCGCTTTGGCAAAGCGATAGTTCCCAAACCTGGAGGAGACAAGATAGGGCGTAGAAGATTGGATACTCATTTTTTGGGAATTCAAAAATTGGGTGCCGATTTTGAATACGATATAGAGAAAAAACTCTATAAAATAAAAGCCGATAAGCTCGAAGGATGCTATATTTTGCTAGATGAAGCCTCGGTTACGGGAACGGCAAATATTTTGATGAGCGCCGTTTTGGCTGAAGGAAAAACCACCATATACAATGCTGCCTGCGAACCCTATCTCCAACAACTCTCCAAAATGCTCATTGCAATGGGAGCAAATATTGAGGGCGTTGGCTCCAACTTGCTAACCGTTGAGGGGGTAAAAGAGTTGAAAGGATGCACCCACACCCTGCTCCCCGATATGATAGAGGTAGGAAGTTTTATAGGGATGGCTGCTATGACCAGCTCCGAGATTACGATAAAAAATGTGACTTACGACGAATTAGGGATAATTCCCGAAAGTTTTCGTAGGCTTGGTATTACCTTAGAGCAAAGAGGAGACGACATTTATATCCCCGCACAGGAAGATTATACCATCGAATCGTTTATCGACGGATCCATTATGAATATAGCAGACGCCCCATGGCCGGGATTGACCCCCGATTTGTTGAGTGTATTTTTAGTGGTAGCCACCAAAGCCAACGGAAGCGTACTGATACATCAAAAAATGTTTGAAAGCCGACTCTTTTTTGTTGATAAACTCATAGATATGGGAGCGCAAATCATTCTTTGCGATCCACACCGCGCTACAGTCATTGGATTGGGGAAGAACCTCTACTTGCGAGCATCAACGATGAGCTCACCCGATATTCGCGCCGGAATTGCCCTGCTGATTGCCGCTATGGCAGCAGAAGGGACAAGCATTATCCACAATATTGATCAAATTGATAGAGGATATCAAAATATTGACTCCCGACTAAACGCTATTGGAGCGAAAATTACAAGAATCTCTTAATAAAGTTTTCGAAGCAATTATGAAACAAATTATAATCTTCCTGCTATTGGCAATAACACTATCAATCAACGGGCAAAATCCTACCGATTCGCTAAACAAATTTACTTATCCGCTGAGAGAAAAAATAGAAAAACCATATCACCCTGAAGAAAATGCCGAGCAGCAACTGGCAAAATTGATTGTGCAGGCAAAGAAAGAACACAAAAATATTTTTATCCAAGCCGGAGGGAATTGGTGTGGTTGGTGCTTACGTTTCAATTATTTTGTACACAACGAGCCGGATTTAAAGCAAATTATCGATAAAAACTATTTGTATTACCATCTCAACTATTCGCCCGAAAACAGAAACGAAACCGTATTCAACCGATATATTGAAAAAGAGAAACGATATGGATACCCTTTTTTCATCATCTTGTCGGGTGACGGCAAATTACTTTGTGTGCAAGAAAGTGGTATTTTGGAAGAGGATAAGGGATACAACACTGAAAAGGTAAAGCAGTTTCTTTTAAAACATTGCCCGTAATTGTTTTTTTTCGTATAAAAAAACGTATATATTGTCCGAAAAATTCAAAACTATACAAAAATCCTCCGAAGGTATTTACAAAGAAAAGGGGAGTAAGTTTTTTGCTTTTGCAATACCTGTTTCCGATGTGGACAAAGTAAAAGAGATTCTAGAAAAATTTCGTACAGAATATCGCGATGCCCGACATATTTGCTATGCCTATATGATAGGGGAAAAACGTAACAACTACCGTACAAATGATGATGGAGAACCTTCCGGTACAGCAGGAAAACCGATATTGGGACAGATTAACTCATGGGTGCTAACCAATATTTTGATTGTGGTAGTACGTTATTTTGGTGGTGTTTTACTTGGCACAGGTGGATTGACTACAGCCTACAAACAGGCTGCTGCCGATGCTATAAGAAACTGTGAAATAATAGAAAAAACGATTGAAATACCGCTTTCTATCCGTTTCCCTTACGAGTTAACGAGTGAAGTTTCACGCATTATCAAAGAAAATAATTTGAAAATTTCCAAACAAAAGTTTGAAACCGAATGTGATATAAGTTTTACCATAGGCAAAGATATATTCGAAACCGTAAAATCGAAATTTGAAAATATTTATGGCTTAAAAATTACAGAATAGTATATGGAAGTTTAGATTATGGAGCTAGGGGTAAGCTACTCTCAAAAGCTGCCAAATTAAGCAAAGAATATATAAGCGCTTGAAAAACAAAAAACATATAGTTCACATCTTAAAAAAGAGTGAGCTATATGTTTTTTAGCTTTTGAGGTACCTGGCGGATTCGAACCGCCGTAAACGGTTTTGCAGACCGGCGCCTAACCACTCGGCCAAGGTACCGTGGTTTTGGGTCTGCAAAGATAAGTATTATTTTGAGCTTAACAAAATATTTTCAAGCTTAATTTTCATCGTTTCTTGGTGGAGGAGGCATATTTTGTAGCAGTTTTCGTTTAAACATTCTTTCAGCTTTGTAATAATTGAACAAAGTTTCCGGCTTTAATGTTTTTTTTAGTCTCAAATGATACGCGCGCAACAATTGAGCCTGCTTTAGTTCAAAGTTGATATAGTCGTCGTTTAATTTGCAGTAATTGATGTTATTTTCTTTTTTGTAGTCCATCATTACTTTTCTACGTTCTTTGTGTAATTCCCAAGTTTTTTTTTCGTAGTCTATAAATATTGGTTTTACATTATTTATTTCTTCCGGAGTGAGATTCAAATCTTTGGAAATCATTTTCCATTTTTTTTCATGCATCTCGTCCACATTAGGAAAGTTACGGTGTTTTTGAGCCTGTAGAGGTATTCCTAAAATCAGCAATAAGGTAATTATTGTAATATTGTAATTCATAAATTGTTTGTTTTATTGTTCGCTCATATAATAGTCTATCATAGATGTTTCGTCTACTTGGGTGAGTATATACGATTCGTAATTGTCGTCAAAAGCCAAATTTGGCTTTTGTGTCTGTATGTAGTGCGTATAGTATGTGCCACCAGATATTATCAGTCCGGTAAAAATTGCGGCTGCCACCATCCATTGTCTGATTTTTTTGAGACGGATACTCTTTGACACTGCTATTTTCTGTTCCATTTGCACCGCGAAGTTGTCAAAATAATCTTTAGGAACCGTAAACGGCAACTTTTTGTCTATCGTATCGAGAGATGTGTATTGATTGTTTTTCATATTGTTTTGACTTATTACTTGTGCAATGGTTTAAAAAACGCCTGATTTTTAACATATTGTTTTACAAAATATATTTTACATATTGGCATCATCGCTTTTTTCGGTTAGCATATTTTCTATTTTTTTGCTTGCGTGATGATACGATGCTTTTAATGCTCCTACGGATGTGTCGAGTATTTCGCTCATTTGTTCGTAGCTCATATCGTCGTAAAATCTCATATTGAAGACTATTCGTTGTTTTTCGGGGAGCGAAAGAATTGCTTTTTCAAGTTTTAGTTGCGCTTCGTCTCCGTTGAAATAATTGTCTGCCTGTAGATTTTGCAACATATTTTCTTCTACTTCCCCTATTGATAGGGTGTTGTTTTTTTTTGAGGAAAGAAATGTGAGTGTTTCATTTGTTGCAATTCTATACAGCCATGTAGAAATTTGCGAATCTCCTCTAAAATTATCCAATCCACTCCACGCTTTCATAAAAGTGTTTTGCAATAAATCGTTGGCATCATCATGAGATAGCACCATTTTTCTTATATGCCAATACAGACGCTCCTGGTAGGTGCGAACAAGTTCGGAAAAGGCGGTGGTTTTATTTTTTCCTCGAAAATCCTGAATGAAGAGCGGGTTTGTAGTTGTCAAAAATAGATATTTTTATTATACCAAATAATTTTGTTAGAAAATATAGATTCTTTGGTAAGGGTTATTGAACCTCAAGGCAAAGATATACAATTTGTCTGATGTACAAAAGTATGTCTGTGTCATACCTATAATTAATACATTAAATTTTCAACTAATTGGTAATAAAAATCTATTATTCCATCCCAATTTTAACCTTTTTGTAACCAAAGCTCCCTTTAATTTATTCTTTTTTATAAGATTGGCCGTTATTTTTTAGATAAGTGAAAAATTTTGTACTATATTTTTTATTCTTTTTTGTAGATTTATATCACAAACAACGTCCAATATTACAATACAGCTTGTTTTTAACATGCCAATGTTGTCGGATTCAAATGTTAAGTTTTTTTATGTATAAATATACTACTGATATAATAGTGTAGTTAGGTTTGTTACTTTTTACTTGTGCCGATAGTTATTTTAACGCAAACGTTTGAAATCTATTTTTAATGATTTGAACTTACTCTCCGATATTCAAAATAATTTTTAAACTACTTTTGTTAGTCCATAATCCTTGATACGACATATATTACTACGTAGGCAAGTGAATGTAGGATCATATTTTAATATATTTGTTGTAGAAGAATTTTTTTAATTCAAGAAAGAATCTATGAGAGTTCATTTTAATGTTTCGTATTTTACCCGATGGGGACAAAGATTGATTGTATCCGGAAATATTCCGGAGTTAGGAAATGGAGATTATTCAAAAGCAGTATCGATGCATTTTCAAGATAAAGAAAAGTGGGCGGCAGATGTTGAAATAGCGGTATCGGGAGCAAAAGAAATAAGATACAAATACATATTGTTTGATGAAAATACCGGTATTTATTCCGAAGAATGGGGTAACGACAGAATGATAAACATTGAAAATGGCGCAACGGCTCACGTGTTTTGTTTTGATATGTGGAATGCTTCGGGAAGTATTGAAAATGTTTTTCTGACAGCCCCTTTTCAAGACGTATTGCTCAAAAAAGGGCAATCGCCGGCAATATTCCGAACGCCATCAAAATATACCCATATATTTAAAGTAAAAGCTCCGCTGCTACACGAAAACCAGGTACTCTGTATGGTAGGAAATTGCCCCGAGACAGGCAATTGGTCTGTGAATGAACCGGTATCGATGAATAAAAATGGAGATTTTTGGGAAGTAAAATTGGATTTGTCGAAAGTTACAACCGAAGTTAATTATAAATATGGTGTGTTTGACGTTGAAAACAATCGTTTTTTGTATTTTGAACAAGGAACGGATAGAATTGCTCCTGTCATCAATATAAAAAATGTGTTGATACAGGTAGAAAATGGTTTTTTCCGCACCGACAACCGCTCGTGGAAAGGAGCCGGTGTAGGACTTCCCGTATTCAGTATCCGTACTCGTAAGAGTTTTGGGGTAGGAGATTTTGTTGATTTGAAACTGCTTATAGATTGGGCGACAAAGGTAGGTGTCAAACTGATTCAGGTTTTACCTCTGAACGACACTATCGGTACCCATACCGAAATAGATGTACTCCCTTATGCAGCAATCTCTGCTTTTGCACTAAATCCTCTGTTTCTCAACCTTACGGTAATGGGGACGTTGCCTCAGGAGCATGATTTGCAAGTTCAATACGTTTCCAGGCAGGCAGAACTCAACGCACAGAATTTGGTACCCTTTATGGAGGTTATTGGGTTTAAAATGCAATATGCCAAAGAACTTTATCTATCTCAAAAGGAAGAATTTCTCAATAATCCTGATTATCAAATGTTTTTTGATAAAAATAGCTATTGGCTCGTCCCTTATGCAGCATATTGCGTATTGAGAGACCAAAATAAAACCAACGATTATCGCCAATGGAAAGAATATGCCCTGTATGACAAAGCAAAAATAAAAGAATTTGTATCGCCATTACAGAGCCATTTTGACGATGTCGTCGTAAATTATTTCATTCAATATCACTTGCATCGTCAACTGTCAGATGCTACAAAATATGCTCATGAGAACAGCGTGATATTGAAAGGTGACATTCCAATAGGGGTAAACCGCAATAGTGTAGATACTTGGGTATTACCGGGACTTTTCAATATGCACATGAATGCCGGAGCGCCTCCCGATATGTTTGCTTACAAGGGGCAAAATTGGGAATTGCCCACTTACAATTGGACTGCTATGAAGACAACCGGCTTTGATTGGTGGAAAAAGAGATTTTCGCAAATGTCCAATTATTTCGATACTTTCCGCATCGACCATATTTTGGGATTTTTCCGTATTTGGGAAATTCCATCCAATCAAATCGAAGGTATTATGGGACATCTGAACCCTTCAGTACCTATCCATATTAACGAATTTAATGAAAAAGGTATCTGGTTTGACTACAGTCGTTTTTGCAAGCCGTATATAACCGATCACCTTTTGCAAGCGCTCTTTGGAGAGCAGACCAACCAAATAAAGTCGGATTTTCTTCAGATAGAGGATGGCTGGATTTTGCGTCTAAAACCCAAATATATGAGTCAGGCATATGTGGAACAACTTTTTGAGACAGGAAAAATTTCGGAAAAAATAAAATGGGGGTTGTTTGACCTGATTTCAAATGTATTATTTTTTGAAGCGGAAGGTTCGAACGGCACACAATTTTACCCTCGCTATGGTATGCACTTTTTAAGTTCTTATACCGATTTGGATGATTATACCAAAAATAGACTTAACGAACTTTATACCGATTATTTCTATCATCGACAGGATATTAACTGGTACAATTCCGGGATGGAAAAGCTCCCGAATTTGAAGCGCGCCACGAATATGATGATTTGTGGCGAGGACTTGGGTATGATGACCCAGTGCGTAACTGACGTGATGAAAGAACTTGGCATACTGAGCCTTGAGGTACAACGCGCATCAAAAAGTAATAAAATAGAATTTGCACATCCGAACACTGCTCCCTATCTTTCTGTAGTAACGCCTTCTACGCACGATATGAGTACAATACGCGGCTGGTGGGAAGAAGACCGAAGCGTAACACAACGATTCTACAACCAACAGCTCGGACATTGGGGTGAAGCGCCTTATTTCTGTGAATGGTGGATAAGTCGCGACGTGGTTTTACAGCATTTGTATTCTCCGGCGATGTGGTCTGTTTTTCAGATGCAGGACTTGCTGGGTATCTCGCCAAAGCTCCGTCGGGAAAATCCGCACGACGAACGCATCAATGTTCCGTCAAACTCCAAGCATAGCTGGCGGTACCGGATGCATATCTATATGGAAGACCTGCTCAAAGAGACCGAATTTAATGAAGAACTTCGTAATTTTATAAAACAATCGGGCAGATAGCACAATAATATATGTAAAGATTATCCGGTGGCGATAAGGGTATTGGTGAAAACACAGGCATCAAGCATTAAATCATTGAACTACGGTAATTATAATCCGTTGATATTTAGTTAAAGTAGGTTTGTCCGAGTCTGGAAACTTTACATATTATATGAATGCTTTCCATAGGCATAGTGTCTTTTGGGATAGTTACCGTTGCTTTTGTATTTTACTGTAATATTTTTGGGGTATGTACCGGCATCAGCATATTGCCATAAGTAAATGTGGACGTAATGTAATGTTTTGGAAAATTTACTCTATACCGATTTCGTCCACCAATATATAGCCATTTTGAGATTGGTGTCGCCTGCCTATAAGTTTGTTTTGTGCAGATACGGTAACTTTTACATATCGTGCAATCATTGGCTTGAAAGTAACTGTGTGCGCTACCACTCCTTGCCGATTGGCAAATTGGTCGTTTGTATCAGTTTCGTGCCCCGCAACTTTGATAAAGTTGTTGCCATCGGCAGAAACAGCAATGTCAATTTTATCTGCATCCATAAACTTGACGGATGTATCTACACAAGTATGGATACTTACTTTAGAAACTTCAACGGGTACCTCCAAGTCTATTATAGCAATCATGCCATCGTTTGAAAAACCTACCCATCTGCCGTTTCTGAAATTGTCTTCTTTACTCAAAATGCCGTCATTTAGTGCGAATGCACCTCCGTAGGTAAATCTGGAAATGGGGGAGGTAAGTAAGGTTAGAGGATGAAAACTTGCTTTGTTTATCTTTATGATTTCTGAGTAAGTGCGACTTTTCTTTCCGTTGTTGCGAATAACTTTTGCTTTGATATTTACACTTGTGTCTATTTCCAAGATTTGGGTGTATTTCATCGATTGATCGGTGGGTTCCGTTCCGTCCGTTGTGTAATATATTGAGGCATTGTCAAAGGTGCTTAATTGTAACTCTATTTTTTTCTTTTCCCGATGGTGAGTTATTGAAGGTTGGACATCCAAAAAATGTTTTGCGTAGTTATAATTGTACAAATCGTATAGCCTGACTATTTCCAAAAGTCTTGTAGAAAAATCGGTGAAGTTTTTGCTCTCTTTCTGTGTCCACTGTACTTCAGATAGCGCTGCCAATCGAGGCAAAAGCATATATTCTACTTGCGAAGGGGTAAGAATGTATTCTGTCCACATATTGGCTTGCACTCCTAAAATATATTTTTTCTCCTCTGGTTTCAATTGTTTTGGTATGGGGTCGTAATGATATACCTTTTCTATCGGTACCAATCCGCCAATGGCTAATGGTTCGTTGGAAATATCGTTGGTTTGATAATAGTCAAAGTAGAGATAATTATTGGGAGTCATAATTACGTTGTGTTTCATTTTTGCAGCTTCAATTCCTCCATTTTCGCCCCGCCATGACATAACTGTGGCGTTAGGAGCTATTTTTCCCTCCAAAATTTCGTCCCAACCGATGATGTTTTTTCCTTTCGAATTGAGATATTTTTCCATTCGATCCATCGTATAGCTTTGCAAATAAAACTCTTTCGAGTGTTTTTCATCGTCTTTTAACCCCAATTTTTGTATCTTTAGTTGGCATTTTTCACAAGTTTTCCAACGTGTTTTGGGGCATTCGTCTCCTCCAATGTGTATGTATTTGGATGGAAAAAGGGTACATATTTCGGAAAAAACATCTTCTAAAAAACGGAAGGTATTTTCTTTTCCGGGGCAAAGTACCTCATCAAAAACTCCCCACTGTCTGGCAACTTTGTATGGACCTGCCGTACAGCCCAGTTCGGGATAAGCTGTGAGAGCCGACAGCATGTGTCCGGGCATATCTATTTCGGGGATTATGGTTATGTAGCGATCTTGAGCATATTTTACGATATCTCGAATTTGTTCTTGCGTATAATATCCTCCGTGTGGAGTTTTGTCAAATACGCCCGAATTACGACCAACAACAGTTTCCTCTCTTGTCGAACCTATTTCGGTTAGTTTTGGATATTTTTTTATCTCAATACGCCAACCCTGATCATCGGTTAAGTGCCAATGAAATGTGTTTACATTGTGCATGGCAAGTATGTCGATATAGGTTTTTACAAAATCGACAGAAAAAAAATGGCGGGCTACATCCAAATGTATCCCTCGATAATCAAAGCGGGGAACGTCGGTTACTATTGAGGCATCGTAGCAAACTTTTGGCGAATTTAAAGATGTTGCTTTGCGCAAAGTTTGCATTCCATAAAAAACGCCCGCTTCCGAGTTTCCGGCAATTGTAATGTTCTTCTCGTTTACCGATAATTGATAAGCTTCCTTGTTTTTAGACTTTAATTTCCCAACTTTCAGAACAATGCTGTTTTTTGTATCCCCATTTTCGACAACAGAAAGTTTTTTGCCTGTTTGCCGAAAAATATAGTCTGACAAGAAAGCTGCATTTCTTGCCATTTTCTCGTTGTTCTTGGGATAGGTAATTTTTGTTTTCTCGTTTAAAGTAAAACCCTTTTCTTTTAGTGTTTCGATTTGATTAGGTAGAGGAATTACCCGAAAACTATTGGCGTATATAGAAAAATTAGTAAAAATTATGACTGCAAATACCAATAGATATGCTAATGGAGTTTTCAATACGAATAAAGTTTTAAAAATTGATTTTATAAAAGTATTAAAATTAATGCCGTGCTTGTTTTATTTCTAGTTATTAGTCATTTTCCTTGGCTTTGAAAGATTCCCAAACAAAATAAGCGATTAGCGCTACGAACGCTATCAGTGCTGTAACTTGAGCTCCAACTCCTTCGGGATTGCTCCACACTCTCAGGTTTAAGGCTTCGGTATTGTTGGTCAGGAAAATTATTAAGGCTCCGATAACGCCAAAGAGCGCAGCACCGGCAATAAATCCGGAAGATATCAGAATCCCTCTTTGTAGGCGTGCGTTGGAGAGTTTTTTGTTTTTTGAACTTTTGGTAAACCAATGATTGAGCAAGCCACCGACAACAAGTGGCGTGTTGAGTTGCAACGGGATAAACATTCCTAAGGCAAAGGCTAGGGGAGAGATACCTAGCCAATTGACAAGTATGGAAATAACAGCTCCTACTCCCAATAAAATCCAACTAACCCCTTGCCCCGACATAAGTGGCTCAATGATAGCTGCCATAGCATTTGCTTGCGGGGCAATCATAGGCTGTGGATGCTCCGGAGTTTGTACAAATCCGTAAGCTTGATTTAAGATAAAGATAACCGCCCCAACCGTAGCGGCAGAAACCAGCGTTCCAAGAAATTTATACGATTCTTGCTTGGCAGGAGTAGTTCCTAGCCAGTAACCCACTTTGAGATCGGTAACAAAGCCGCCGGCCATTGAAAGTGCAGTACAGACAATACCTCCGATAATAAGAGCGCTTACCATCCCTTGCCATCCCTTGAGCCCAACGGCAACCAAGATGACCGATGCCAAAATTAAGGTCATCAATGTCATCCCCGATACGGGATTGGTACCTACAATGGCAATGGCGTTGGCGGCAACCGTAGTAAACAAAAATGAGATGATAAGAACGGTAACGAGCGCAACAATGGCTTGTAGCAGTGTTACTTTTAGTCCAAAAAGCAAGAAAATAAATACGGCTACAAGCGTAAAAAATATGAAAAGCATCACAAACGACATTTTCAAATCTCGCTGTGTTCGTTGGGGTTTAACGGTATCTTGGGAGTTTCCCCCCATTTTGAAGGCTAATTTAAAGGCACTACCAATTACATTGGATGATTTGATGATGCCGATAATACCTGCCATGGCTATAGCACCTATGCCGATAGGGCGGACATAGGCTGCAAAAATTTGTTCGGCGGATAGAGTGGAAAATGGATTGACACCTCCGCCAAGTGTGGCTGTAATAGCACCAATTTCATTGACTAACGGTATGAATACCAACCAAGACAATAGAGAGCCTACGGTAATGATGAGCGCGTAACGTAAACCAACTAAGTATCCAAAACTGAAAATTAAAGCGCTGACATTGAATTTGAATACCATTTTGAACTTTTCGGCAAGCACTTCACCAAAAGGGACAATACGTGTGGTTATCTCTTCGCTCCAAAGCTTAAAAGCCGAAAAACAGAAATCAAAAAGACCGCCGATTAATCCGCTAACAACAAGTAACTTTGCTTGACTTCCCCCTTTTTCTCCTGTCATCAATATCTCGGTAGTGGCAGTAGCCTCAGGGAAAGGAAGTTTACCGTGCATATCTTTTACAAAATATTTTCTGAAGGGGATAAGAAATAAAATACCCAAAAAACCACCTAATAACGAGGAAAAGAATATCTGCCAAAAATTAACTTGAATTTCGGGATATTTGTGTTGCAATATATACAGTCCGGGTATTGTAAAAACAGCTCCGGCTACAATTACGCCCGATGCTGCGCCTATGGATTGTATGATGACGTTTTGTCCCAAAGCATTTTTTTTGCGCGCTGCCGCCGAAGCACCTACTGCTATAATCGAAATAGGAATTGCCGCTTCAAAAACTTGTCCGATTTTTAATCCGGAATAAGCTGCGGCGGCCGAAAAAACAACAGCCATCAGTAATCCCATCCCAACAGACCAAGCTGTGATTTCGGGAAAAACTTTGTTAGTCGGCATAACTGGTTTATATTCCTCGTCGCCTTTCAACTCCCGGTAGGCATTTTCGGGAAGTTCGGATATTTTTTCTTGATGTTGTTGTTCCATAAAAATGTGAAATCTGAAGTTTGTGAATAGCTTTAATTGAATTTGTGAAAATTAAGTAGCAATATAGATTTAGGCATAAACCACCAGGCTTATTATCTAATAGTTATCTTTGAAAAATATAAAATTAATCATTTTGTATAACTTAAAAGTAACAAATATACAATTTTTATTCAACATTGCAATTTTGATGTGTGAATTTCGAGTGTTTTTATGTGTAAAAATTTGATGGCTAGCTATAATAAAGAGGGACACAAATCGCCAACAGAGATTTACGCCCCTTTTTTATTATTGTCCGTTGGCAAAGTATTGAATCTTTGTTTTTACTTGGATTTCTCTTGTTGCGAATCAAGATACATAATGCTTGCAGACGATGGGGATACAATAAAATTATTGCTTTTTACTTGCATCAATGTTTTGGTAGGATTGATATAACCATCGTGACACACAACGTTCCAAACACCATCAGGGAGGATTACTCTTTTTGCCTGTCTGTTGCCGTTGAGTATGACAAATATTTTTCCCCAATCGTCGTTGGGGTCGGTAAGAGTGTATGCCACTACGTTATCAACTGGCAAATCAACAAATACAAGTTTTTGCTTTATTTCCTCCATAGTTGTCAATCGAAATGCCGGGTGTGATTTTCGTAAAGCAATCAGTCCTTGATAGTAATTGAAGATGTCTTTGTATTTGCTTTTGTTGTCCCAGTCGATTTGATTGATACTGTCGGGAGACTGATAGGTGTTGTGTATTCCTTTTTTATCTCGATACAATTCTTCTCCCGCATAAATAAATGGAATGCCTTGCGAGGTAAAAACAATGGTTTGAGCCAGTTTGTTAAAGCGTTGAGTTTCTTTTTCTGTATTTCTGGCGGGTTTACTCTCACGTAGTTTATCGACTAAGCATAAGTCGTCATGACATGAGACGTAGTTGATTACTTGCGTAGGATTATCCGCGTAAGGAGCTTGAGAGTGGATAAGGTGTGTAAAGTCTATTCCGGAAAAATTTGTACATCCTGCTATGCCAAATTTTAGGGCATTTTCCAAGCTGTCGGTTCCAGAAACAAATCCTGGAATATCGGCGTGCATCCAGTTACCTCTGAGTGCATCGCGGATATCGTCGCTAAATACGGAAATGCCGTTTAGTTTGCTCGCATTTTTTTTTAATGCCCGCTTTTCTTCCGATAGTGGAGAGTTGTCGGCTGTCCACCCCTCGCCGTATATAAGAATAGATCTATCTACATCGTTTAGTGCAGCCCGAATATTATTCATTGTTTCGATATCATGAATGCCCATTAAATCAAAGCGAAATCCGTCAATATGATATTCTGTAGCCCAATATACAACAGACTCAACCATAAATTTTCGTGTCATAGCCCTTTCGGATGCTGTTTCGTTACCGCATCCGGAGGCGTTTGACCATGTTTTGTCTTCGTTGAAACGATAAAAATATCCCGGAGCCAATAAATTCAGATGAGACTTTTCCCCTACATACGTATGGTTATATACCACGTCCATTATTACCCGAATTCCGGCTTTGTGTAGTGCCAATACCATTTCTTTAAATTCCTTTATACGGGTTGAAGGGTTGTAGGGGTCGGTAGAGTAACTCCCTTCGGGTACATTGTAATTTTTTGGATCGTAGCCCCAGTTGTATTTGTTTTCTTGAAGTTTGGTTTCGTCTATCGAAGCATAGTCGAATACGGGAAGAAGATGTACGTGAGTAACACCCAGTTCTTTCAGATGGTCTATACCTGTTGATTCTCCAAGGCTATTTTTAGTTCCGGTTTCGGTTAATGCCAGAAATTTCCCTTTATGCTTGATTCCCGAATTGGGAGATACGGAGAAATCCCGTAGATGTACTTCATAAATGTTGATGTTGTTTGCTCCCTGCAAAGGCGGTCTTTTATCTTGTTCCCAACCTTGAGGATTGGTTTCGCCCATATCGATTATTGCAGCACGATTACCGTTTACTCCGGTGGCTTTTACCCATATTCCGGGTGTCTCGTCCAACCATTTATCGTTAATTTTTATTTGGAAAGTATAAAATTTTCCTTTCAAATCGCCTACAACTTTTGCAATCCAAGTACCTCCTTTGGAACGGTACATATTTTTTATCTCGTATGCCGAACCGTCCAAACCGTTGTCGTAAAGTAGAAGTTTGACTTCACCGGCTGTAGGAGCCCAGACTCTAAATTTTGAGGATTTTGAAGAGTATGTCAACTCCATATCATCTCCCTCGTAAACAGGATAATCGTTGTAATGCTTATAGCTTTTTCCTCCTGAATCACAGGCTATCAATAAACTCAATAGCAAAGAGAGTATTAAAAAATTCCTCATTTTTATTTATTTGTTTTAGTTAGTTTTATTTTAGTTAATTTTGTTTTTTTGTTGGTATAAATAAAATGTTTCAAAAATACAACTTCATTTTGAAATATCCTAATATTTGTTTTGAAGTTAATCATTTTTTTTTATGATAAAGTATGCATAATACAAAAGCGTTATCCTCTGATTGTGGATAACGCTTTTGCTTTATGTATCAATGCCCGCCGCCTGCCGGGAAAATGCTAATTTTTTGATCCATTTCTTATTAATAAGGCATCAATGGTGGGTTCTTGTCCTCTAAATTTTTTGTAAAGTGCCATAGGCGGCTCTGAACCACCTTTTTCGAGTATGTTTTTGCGGAAAGAGTAGGCTGTTTTTTTATCGAAAATACCATTTTTTTTGAATACGGAAAAGGCGTCGGCATCTAGCACTTCCGCCCATTTGTAACTATAATATCCTGCGGCATATCCTCCGGAGAATATATGATTAAACGTAGGACTCATACCGGTATTTTCTACAATAGGGAGTATTTGAGTTGATGTAGTTGCCGTTTTTTCAAAGTTTATGACATCCCCTTCGTATGGTGTTTCAAGAGTATGCCACGCCATATCCAGCATGCCAAAACTTAACTGACGCAGTGTGAAATAGGCAATGTTGAAATTTTCGGAAGATTTGATACGCTCTACGAGTTCAGAAGGAATTTTTTCTCCGGTTTGGTAATGAGTGGCAAATCCGTCTAAAAAATCTTTTTCAACCGCCCAGTTTTCCATTATTTGCGATGGCAGTTCCACAAAGTCTCTATATACGTTGGTTCCCGATAGCGATTGATAAGTACATTTGGAAAGCATTCCGTGTAAAGCATGCCCAAATTCGTGCAACAATGTGGTAACTTCGTCAAAGGTGAGTAGCGCCGGTTTGGTAGAGGTGGGACGGGTGAAATTCATTACGTTTATTATGTGCGGACGGCTCTCTTTTTTCCCCTCCATCCATTGCGCTTTCATATCGTTCATCCAGGCTCCCGCGCGCTTGCCGTCTCGGGGATGGTAGTCGGCGTAAAACACAGCGATGAAGTTTCCTTTGCTATCGGTAACATCGTATGCTTTGACCTCGGGATGATATATCTGAATATTGGAATTTTCTGTAAATTTTAATCCGTATAGTTTATCGGCTAATCCGAAAACTCCTTTTTTAACACTCTCTAGTTCAAAGTAAGGTTTTAAGAGTTCGTCGTTCAATTCGTATTTTTCGGATTTTAACTTTTCGCTGTAATACGACCAATCCCAAGGTTGTATTTTGAAATATGCTCCGTGCTGGTTTGCATATTTTTGTACCTCGTTATATTCTGCTACTGCCGGTTGTTTGTAGGCGGTGAGAAGATCATTCAGCAGCTTATATACGTTTTCTTTATTTTTGGCCATGCGGTGTACAAGTGTGTAATCGGCATAAGACTTGTAGCCAAGCAAATTAGCGATATGCAGACGGGTAGCGGTAATTTTTTTCATAATTTCCCGGTTATCGTATTCGCCGCCTATGCACTTGGTGGCGTTCGCTATATACAACTCGCGTCGCAGGTCTCTATTGTCGGCATATTTTATTACGGGAATGTAACTGGTGGTTTTCAAATTTATCAACCAGCCGGTTTCTCCTTTTTCTTTTGCATTGGAGGCAAGCATATCGATAATATCGTCAGACAATCCGGAGAGTACATTTTTGTCTGTTATAAGTAGTTGATAAGCGTTGGTCTCTTTGAGGGCATTTTGTCCAAATGTAAGGGTGAGCATACTTAATTCCTTGGATAGGTTGCGGTATGTTTCTTTATCTGTATCCGACAGGTTTGCGCCGTTTCTTGCAAATCCTTCATAGGTCTCATTCAAAAGAGTTTGCTGTTCGGGAGTAAGTTTAAGTTTATCTCTTTGTTCGTACACAGTTTTTATTTTTTCAAAAAGTAACTCATTCAGTCCGATGGAGTTACTGTGTTCCGTCATTTTGGGAGAAAGTTCTTGTGCTATTTTCTCCATTTTATCGTTGGTTTCGGCACTCAACAGATTATAAAAACAAGAGCTTACCCTGTTCAACAATGCTCCTGCTTTGTCTAATGCTACGATGGTATTGTCGAATGTGGGAGTTTGCTTATTGTTTATTATATGATTGATTTCTTGGTTGTGTTGTCTCATACCTTCTTCAAATGCCGGCATATAGTGTTCTGTTTTTATCCGGTCGAAAGGGATGGTTTCATGCGGTGTGTCGTACTTTTCGAAAAAAGGATTGCCGGCTGTGAGGTTGCCGGCAAGCGCGAGTGTTGTCATACAAATAATCAGTTTTTTTTTCAACATTGTCAATTGTTGCTTTTTCGTTATTTTTTTATTAATTTCTGAGTTAGTGTTTTTTGTGTCGTGTGTACTTTCAAAATATATACTCCCGGTTTGAAATCGCCCAAATCTATTGCTCCGGAGTGGTGTGTATCCGATTTTGAAAGTATTACTTTACCTGATATGTCGCTTACTGTCCACTCTTTCACATCGTAAAGCTGCGTATTGAAGTAAAAAATGGCAATGGATGGATTGGGATATACTTTAATGGTACCTTTCTCAACAGAATCGTTGATAGTTGGCAGGTTGGTCATATCAATGGGGACATAACTTATTTCTATTTTGCTTGCAAATTGGATAACGCTTTCGCTGTTAAACTTATAAGGTACGTATGTTTGGAGTAAACTACCTGTTTCTCCACCCCAAAATTCGTAATTGGCCTCTATTAATGAGGCCGATCCGTATTGGAAGTTTTGATAATTGATGGAAGAGGATGGTCTGAAATCATCATAGACAGGCATATAGGTGGTTTTTTTTGTTGTAGCATTATCAGTATTATACGAATATTCGTATTTCAAATCGTTTTTCCAATATTGAGTTTGCCAAGTTTGATAAGTTTCGGTCTTTAGATTTTGGTTGGAATCGTAGCTGTATGCTATATTTTGATGATTTTGCCATTTTTGAAGAGAGTTGTTCCATTTTTTCTGAATCAGATAAGTTGCTTTGTCGCTTGAGGGTTTGTAGTATGTGATTGTTTTAAACAGATTTGTCCAACTTGTGTCTTGTTTTTGGGCAAAAATTTGTTCTTTGATAAGATTAAATTCGTTATAGACAAAGTTTATTCTTGACCAGGATTCAGGTATTCCGTTGTGGTATTTGGTAAATTTGATGGTATCAGCCAGGTTTGAAACGTTGTAGGTATAATCGTTTCTGGAAAGGATACGCCATGTGCCGTTTTGCCAAATAGAATCGGTTTCGACAGAGATTAAACCATTGTGGTATTTATTATCCTTTTTGGATAAAAAGACAGGATTTCCGCTGGTGTATGAAGTGTGGGTTTCCGTTTCGGACAATCCCATATTATAAGTAAAATTGATTTGATGTATCAATTGCCATTCGACGCCGTTCCACTTTCTGTTGTATTGATTAATACGCTTACCATTGTTATAAACCCACTCTGTTTGTTCTCTACGTTTCCATTCTTCGTTCTGTTTCACATATTTAGTTTCGAGGGTTTTATGAGCGTACTCGTCATAAAGATATAAATATCTGAACGTAGAATCTCTGAATGTTGCCTGTACTTGGGTAATAAGGGGGACTGCATTTTCTCCCCAAATAAAATTGAATTGTACAGAAACTATCATAAGAGAGATAAAGAGGAAAATGTGTTTTGAGGCAGATAACATACGCTAATTAAAGTAGTTGAAAAATAAAATGGCTCCAAAGGTAATGAAACAATCGGAATATACAAACGACACAATAAAATTTATTATTTATTAATTAATGATTGATAATAAGTTAATTGTTAAAAGATTATTTTGGTAAACAGTTATATCCTTTTTTATTTGATAAAATAAGAATGATTAGCTAATATTGCATTTTCAAAATAATATTTTCAGATATGAAAAAACTATACGTTCCTTACCTTGAAAAATTGGAAAATTGTGATTTGCAATCGGCATCCGAAGTATTGGAAGAGACAGGGAAAATGGATGTAATCGAACATATCAATTGGAGCGAACGGTTTCCCTACCGTCCTATCACTTACTTTTTTACAGGCTATTCTCACCATTCTCTCTTTATCAAGTTTAATGTAAAAGGAACTATGCTCAAAGCAGTATATACCAAAGACCTGTCTCCTGTTTACGAAGATAGCTGTGTAGAATTTTTTTGCAAACCCGTCGGTGCCGAAAGGTATAATAATTTTGAATTTAACTGCATTGGTACTTGCAATGCCTCCATTCGAAAAAACCGTTTGGAGAATGTTGTAAAACTTACTGGACAGGAACTGGCTATGATAGAGCGCTTGCCATCTATCGGCTCCAAAGCATTTAAAGAGATGGAAGGTATGTTTGAGTGGGAACTGACCGTGAAAATTCCTTTTGAATTAATGCGGCTTGATGGAGAAAAGTTGCCCGAAAAAATACTTTGTAATTTTAATAAATGCGCAAACGATACAGACTCCGTTCATTTTGTCAGTTGGTCGCCTATTTTTACAGATAATCCCGATTTCCATCGTCCCGAATTTTTTGGCGAACTTTACTTCGATTAAAATCATTTTATCTGCTAAGATGATTTTTTTTGTTTGGTACCCGTTTTACGCTCAATACTGTTGAAACTCGGAGTTGAGTGGGATAGATTTGTGATTTGCCTCTTCCTTTACGATGCAAAAAAAGATAGAATTGCAAATCTTATGCCCGGCATATAAAATAATCCTTTAACCAAGGGAAAGTTTTTGTATCCAAATATCTTGAAATTTTCGTTATATAACTAAGGTTACTGTTTGTATGTGTTGTACAGATTATAACTTTTACCTATTTTTGCGACAAACATCTAATTTTAAAAATTTATGAAAAAAACATTTATTATCATTTTTTTGAGTATTGTTTCGCTAACATCAACATTTGCACAAGCCGATTGGAGCGTTTCCGACGGAGCTTTGCTGGATGGCAAAAATATTATTAAGGTAAATCTTACAAGTTTACCTTTGAGAAATTATACTTTTTATGGTGAGCGTATCATCAATCAGCATATGAGTGTGAGCCTCGGCGTGGGTTTTATCCCTCAGGGACGGCTGCCTTTGGTAGATAATTTTACCTCTGTTACAGAACAGGGCGTTGAGGGAGATATACTCAATATGGAGGTAAGTTCGTTTGCTGTTATACCCGAAGTCCGGTTTTATACCGGTTCAAGCGGATATGGTCGGGGGTTTTACGTTGCCCCTTATCTGAAATACGAAAAATTTGGTTTGGACAAAGTGTCGGTAACATTTACCGATAACGATGGCGACGACAGACAAATTGATTTGAACGGAAAGTTGGACACATACAGCGTAGGTGCCATGATTGGTTATCAATGGCTTATCGGCTCCCGAAAGAATTTTGTCATCGATTTGTCTATCTTGGGGTTGCACGGGGGTAAATCATCGGGAAATATGCACGGCTACTATGCCATAGGGGAGATGACAGCATCGGAGCAACAAGATGTGAAAGAGAATATTGACGATACGTTGGATGATATACCACTGATAAAGTACACCACTACCGTAGATGAGAAAAATGCGGATGTCTCTATTTCGGGACCTTGGGCATTTTTTAGAATAGGACTTTCGGTTGGTTACCGGTTTTAAAAAGAAAAATAGAAATAAATAAAAAAACCGACAGACTGTTGAGTCTGTCGGTTTTTTTGTTTGTTCAAACAATCTTACTACCACACAACAGCACGATTTTTTGAGGCAACATACATTGAGTCTGTTGGTTGTATGTCAAATGCCTTGTACCATCCTTCGATATGGGGCAAAGCAGCATCTACACGCCATTTTCCAAGCGAGTGTGGATCTATTTTGGTAAGTTTCAGTATCTCTTCGGGACGAATGTTGCCTGCCCATACATTGGCATAGGCAATAAAGAAACGCTGTTCGGGTGTAAAACCATTTTTTACTTCCAACGGGCTACTCTTCAATATATTTTGAAAAGCATAGAATGCGACTTGCAGTCCACCCTGGTCTGCAATGTTTTCGCCCAAAGTAAATTCTCCGTTGGCGTGTACGCCGGGAGCAACTTCTATATTATTGTAAAAATCTGCCAGTTTTTTGGCGCGCTTTTCAAATTTTTTGGTGTCTTCCGGTGTCCACCAATCTACCAAATTACCGTTTTTGTCGTATTGCCGCCCTTGGTCGTCAAAACCGTGAGTCATTTCGTGCCCTATGACTACTCCAATAGCACCGTAATTGAAGGCATCATCAGCATTCATATCAAAAAACGGATATTGAAGAATTCCGGCAGGGAAGCAGATTTCGTTGGTCGAAGGGTTGTAATAAGCGTTCACTGTTTGAGGGGTCATCAACCATTCGTCTTTATCTACCGGTTTACCAAGTTTAGCATACATATAGTCACTCTCAAATTTATTGGCTCTTTTGATGTTTTCCCAATAGTTGTCCCTTTTAATATCCAACTTTGCATAGTCTCTCCATTTGTCGGGGTAGCCTATTTTTATATGGAAAGCAGACAATTTATCCAGGGCTTTGGCTTTGGTGCTATCGCCCATCCACGTTAGTGTTTTTATTCTTTCACCAAGTGATGTCTGAAGGTTTTTTACCAGTTTATCCATTCTCTCTTTGGCTGCGGGAGGGAAATATTTTTTTACGTACATTTGCCCTACGGCTTCACCAAGCGAGCCCTCTACAGATGATACAGCCCTTTTCCAGCGAGGCTGTGGCTCTTGCTTGCCAGACATTATTCTTCCGTAAAAATCAAAATGTTCTTTATAAATAGCATCACTCAAATAGGGGGCGGCATCGTTAATGATATTCCATTGCAAATAGGCAATTTGGGCGGTAATTGGTTCGCTGCCGATTATTTTACCCACCTCTTTCATGTTTTCGATTTGAGATATAGAGAGCTCATTTGTCTCGCTTATTTGCAGTACGCTGAATAATGTATCCCAGTTTAGTTCGGGGATTAATTTTTGAGTCTCTGCCAATTTCATCTTGTGGTAGTTGGCTTGTGGGTCGCGGAGTTTTACATTGTCATAAGCCGATACAGCCAGACGAGTTTCTATACGCATTATATCTTCTGCATACTGCTGGGCCGAGGTATTGTTGAGGCCAACCAACTCAAACATCTTTTTTACGTGCAGTTGATATTTTTCTCTGATGTTTTTTGTATTGTTATCATTCTCAATGTAATAGTCTCTTTGTCCCATACCGATACCCCCTTGGTAAGTTTGCAGTAGATACTCGTTACTGTTTTTAGGATCTGCATCTACATACAAGGCAAAATAGGGGGCGATTCCTTGTTGTATCATTCTATATGTTGCTTTTTCGATGCCCGCCTTGTCTTTGATTGCGGCAATTTTGTCTAAGTCTGCTTGGATGGGTTTGAAACCATCAACATTTAGTTTGACGCTGTCCATAGCAAGATTGTACAGAAAACTGATTTTTTGTTCTATTGAGCCTATCTCTGCCGGCTTGGAGGCAATTTCCGTGATTAATCCTTTGAGTTGTTCGCGGTTGTTTTCATTCAATTTATCAAAACTACCAAAACGCGAATATTCGTCTGTTAGGGGATTTAGTTTTTGCCACCCTCCGGTAGCAAATTGATAAAAGTTGTTGCCGGGGAGAACTGTTGTATCCATATTTTCGAGTTGAATCCCGACGGTCAAATTGTTTTTGACGCCTTTTGGCTGGCATGAATTTATCATAAATAATAATAATGTAAGAATAAATAAACTCCCTGTGAGGGATGTCTTTTTTAAGATTGACATAGTTGTTTGATTTTTAGTATGTGGGAATGGTATAATTCTAAATGCTTTGTTCCGATACGGAAATGTTTATGTTGTCGATAATGGCAAAAAGTTCCTCTTTTGTAGTAGCCCTTAGCATAGCGATACGTGTTTCCTTAAAGTGTGGAATACCTTTGAATGTTGGGCTTGCGGCTAAATGTCTTCTTGAGTGGAGTACCCCTTTTCGTTCGTCCAACCACTGTATGGCATCCAATATTTGCTGTTTAAGAATATTTTTTTGTTGTTCAAAATTTAATAGAACTTGTTTTTCTCCTGTTTTCAAGTAGTGTTTTATTTCTCCGAATATCCAAGGTTTGCCGATGCTTGCACGTCCTATCATCACGGCATCTACCCCGTATTTGTCGAAGCACTCTTTGGCTCTTTCGGGGGTGGTTACATCTCCGTTGCCTATAATGGGAATTTTCATTCGTTGGTTGTTTTTCACCTCTCCTATCAATGTCCAGTCTGCGTCGCCCTTGTACATTTGTGCCCGTGTTCTGCCGTGAATGGTCAATGCCACGATGCCGCAATCTTGTAGCCTTTCTGCCAAATTTACAATTATTTTGCTACTGTCGTCCCATCCGAGACGTGTTTTTACGGTAACCGGTTTTTTTACGGCTTTCACTACAGATGATGTGATTTCCAACATTTTTTCGGGGTGTTGCAGCAGTCCCGCTCCTGCTCCTTTGGTAGCAACCCTCTTTACCGGACATCCGAAGTTCAAATCAATAATGTCGGGATTGGCTGCTTCCGCTATTTTAGCCGCCTCAGTTACTGCGTCTATCTCCTTGCCATATATTTGAATGGCAACCGGTTTTTCTTCGTCATAGAGTGTCAGTTTTTGTTCGGTACGTTTTACGTTTCGTATCAATGCATCGGCAGAAACAAATTCGGTGTAAACCATTTCGGCTCCAAAACGTTTACATAACAATCGGAACGCCGGATCAGTAACATCTTCCATCGGAGCCAAAAACAGGGGACGGGCTGAAAACTGTATATCGGAGATTTGCATAATTCGTACAAAATTATAAAAATAGTTGCAGTTGTAGATTTATTTATCCAGAAAATTAAACATATTTAAAAGGGAATGGATTATTAATTGCCTGTTATTTGATAATATTTTGACAAAAAGAGCCGTGTGTATGTTTCTTTCAAAAAAACAAAACAATAAAATGACAACATTACTCCAACGAAAAGATATAGAAATAATGGCTCCCGCAGGGAGTTGGGAGAGTTTGGCAGCGGCAATCAACGCCGGTGCAAATTCGGTATATTTTGGTATAGAAAGGCTCAATATGCGGAGCAAATCGAGCAGCAACTTTACTACCGATGATTTGCGAAAGATAGTCCGAATTTGCAATGATAGTCGGGTAAAAAGCTATCTTACGGTCAATACCATTATTTATGATAACGATATGACTTTGATGCGCGAAATAATAGATACTGCCAAAGAGGTACAGGTCTCTGCGATTATAGCCTCCGATGTTGCTGCGCTGATGTATGCCAACAGCGTAGGAGTAGAGGTGCATCTATCCACTCAATTGAATATAACCAATGTGGAGTCGCTGAAGTTTTACGCTCAATTTGCCGATGTGGTTGTTTTGGCGCGTGAACTGAACTTAAAACAGGTATCGGAAATTTACAATGCTATTGTGGAGCAGCAAATAAGAGGGAAAAACGGAGAGTTGATACGTATCGAAATGTTTTGTCATGGGGCGCTTTGTATGGCTGTTTCGGGAAAGTGCTATTTGAGTTTACACGAAAAAAATCTTTCAGCCAACCGTGGAGCCTGCAATCAAATATGCCGCAGAGGATATACTGTTAAAGACAAAGAGAGCGAAATCGAATTAGATATTGACAACGAATACATCATGTCGCCCAAAGATTTGAAAACCATCGGATTTGTGGACGAAATGCTGGAAGCGGGTGTCCGCGTATTCAAAATAGAAGGGCGCGCCAGAGGGGCAGAATATGTAAAAACGGTGGTAACTTGCTACAACGAGGCAGTAGAGGCTACATTGGATAATGATTTTACCGAAGACAAAATAGCCGATTGGGACACCCGGCTGGCACGTGTATTTAATCGTGGATTTTGGGATGGTTACTACTTAGGGCAGAAACTGGGAGAATGGAGCCGGAATTATGGTTCGGAAGCCACACACCGTAAAATATATATAGGGAAAGTAACCAATTATTTTTCAAAAATAGGCGTTGCCGAAATCTATCTCGAAGCACAATCGCTTTCGATAGGAGACGAGGTGTTAATTACCGGCGAAACAACCGGAGCATACGAAGATATTGTAAGCGAAATCAGAGTGGAACTCAGCCCTGTGGAGAAAGTAGAGAAAGGTACCTGTTTTTCTATACTAACAAAAGAGCTGGTGCGAAGAAACGATAAGGTATTTAAAATTGTATCTGCCGATAAAATAAAAAGACAATAAAAAATAACAGCTATATTCCCTCCTCCTCCTCCTCTATATCCCATTTATAAACAAAAAAGGGAAATATTGCACTTTTAAAATCTTGATTCAGCTTAAAAATTTGTTTTCAAAGAAAAGGGAAGTAATAATAAAAATTTAGTCGTTAGACTTATTTATCTGATGACTATTTTTGAAAATATAAAATTATTTTCTTTTACGCTACTTACAAAAAAAGTATAAAATTTGTTTTAGAATACATTTGTTTTATCCAAAATTTATTCTTATATTTACAGACGAAAATTTATCGGTTATTGCTTTCGGGCGAGAAAGATGTTTACATCGTTGCAAATCATTAGCTGCCTGTCGGGTCTGTCTCTTGCTCCTTGTCTGAAACTTGCCTGCACACAGGCTTATCTCCTACGCTCTACATGACATAAACCTATCTGTCGGGTATGTCCCCCACACTTTGTCTGAAGCCTACCTGCACACAAGCTTATATCCCACGCTCTGCATAATATAAACCTGTCTGTTGGGTACATCTTCCACATTTTGCATAGCATAATCCTGCACACAGACGTGTCTCGCATGCCTTGCATGACATAAACCCTGCTTGTTGGATAAGATTCTATCACCAATAAGCAGGATAAAACTTGAACTAGACAGTTTATTTCTTCTAATATCCTATTATTAACCCCCTAAAAAATACGAATATGAAAACCTCATTGTCCGCACTCAACGCGAAAAATCTAGCTACATTAGCCGTGCGCGTTATCGCTGTTTCATCCAAACCCGAATACGAAATTTTGGTCAAAACCCACCCCTTGTTGTTGTCATTGCAGGAAGAATATACCGTGTATGATGCCGTTTATCTCAAACAAACATACAGCGGTATGGGAAAAGAGGTGGCAGATGCCGACGAACGCCGTGATATCTATTTTCGCGGATTACGCAACATCGTTGCCGGCTATGCCTTGCTCACAGGAAACTCCTTGCAACCAGATGCCGCCAAACTTTACGACATCATTGAGCAGGTAGGGGCAAACCTTAATCGTCTGAGCTATTCAGAAGAGACAGCTCGGATGCGCAAGCTGGTCGAAGAGTTTGAAAAATCCGAAAATATCGAACATGTAAAAAAACTGTACCTAACGGAAGTTGTCGCCAGCCTTACGTTAGCACAACAGCAATTCGAATCTGTCTTTGCCATTCAAACGCAGGCAAACGCCTTGCTCCGTCAAAAACAATCGGCAAGTTCGATACGCAAAGAATTGGAAAGCGCCTTACGTAACTACTTGAATATGATTACCGCCTTGCGGCACGTACCGGTATGGAAACCCCTCTATGGAGAGTTAAATGAATTAACCAAAGCTGCTGCGGGTTCAACTACTCCCAACTTCGGCTCCGTTCCACCCGTACCCGCTTCATAACCACAGCACAAAAGCACAACTCTCTTTACCATAAAAGTTGTGCTTTTTTTTTAATGTAAAATAAATATCAAACATACAAACCATTCGGGCAGTAATTGCTACTTTTGTCTTTTGTAATTGCTGTATGCTTAAATACAAACTATATGAATAACTCAATACAATAGTGATAAATAATAAACAAGACATGAAGAAAAAAAACAATTTATTCCTGATTTTCATTTTTGCATTTACTCAACTCTTTGCTCAAGAAATAAGTCCTGTAAAAAATATTATACTGATGATTTCGGACGGCACCTCGTTTCCAGCTCTTTCTGCCTCTCGCTGGCTCAAAGTATATAGAGGCGAAGGAAATAGACTAAACATAGACCCCTACCTGTGCGGTACGGTAACCACATTCTCATCCAACGCACCCATTGGCGACTCTGCCCCCACCACCTCTTGCTATATGACGGGGATACCCTCGCAAGCCGGTAGCGTATCTATGTATCCGGTAACCGATCCCGGCAACGATTTGATACCGTTAGACTCAACCCGTACATATCAACCACTCGTAACCCTGCTCGAAGCCATGCAACGGCAGCAACACAAAGCGGGCGGACTGGTGGTAACATGCGAGTTTCCCCATGCTACACCGGCAGATTGCGCCGCTCATTACTACAATCGGAGCAACTACGCTGCTATAGCTCCTCAAATGGCTTTCAACAACTTGGATGTGATGTTTGGAGGGGGAACATCTTTTGTTACCGATGCTATGAAAAAGCACTTTTCGGAAAATGGAACTACCTATATTCAAAACGATAAAAACCAAATGCTTTCGTATGATGGTAATAGAGTGTGGGCACTTTTTGGAGAACAAGATTTACCCTACGATTTGGACAGGGATACAACACAAATACCCTCGCTCTCGCAAATGACCCGCAAAGCTATTCAACTGCTGAACAAAAACGAAAACGGATTTTTTCTGATGGTAGAGGGAAGCAAAGTGGACTGGGCATCGCACGCCAACGACCCCGTCGGGATTATGACCGAATTTTTGGCATTTGACAAGGCGGTAGGGGAGGCAATAGACTTTGCCAAAAAAGATGGAAATACTTTAGTCGTTGTTACAGCCGACCACGGCAACAGCGGTTTTTCCATAGGTAGAGGCGGTCTGTCAAAAAGCTATACTAAACTTACATTGGACGATTTGTTTGGCGTTGTCTCACAATTTAAACACACCGCCGAAGGACTGGAAAAAATATTGATACATACCCAACCCGAAAATATCCAAAAGGTGTTTAAAGAAAACACAGGTATAGAACTGACCGACGAAGAAACAAAACTACTCAAAAGTTCTAAAAACTACGCTGGCGGAGACTATACCAAGGCAGGCGCGGGAGAAAATATGACCGCCCACATTATCAAAATATTAAATGCACATACGCCGTTTGGATTTACCACCTACGGACACACAGGAGAAGAGGTGTTTTTAGCAATATATCATCCCAAAAGCAATGTGCCGACAGGAAACCGACTGAATACAGAATTGCACCAATATATGTATGATGCATCCGGACTGCAAATTCCCCTGCAAACTTTAACCGAAGCAACCTTTGCAAAACACACCGAAGTTTTTGAAGGGATGAAGTATACCATAGAAACCGCTCCAGACAAAACCGTAAAACTGATTGTGAAAAACAACCGTAAAACGCTTGAGATTTCGGCATTCTCCTCATCGGTAATACTAAACAAAAAACCGGTTAATATGGGTTCGGTATCCGTATATGTGGACAAAAACAATACATTTTACCTCCCTGCAAATTTGAAAAAAATGTTGGAATAATCCTTTTGCAAAATACATTATTCGCAAGAAACGGTAGCTGTTTCTGCTCTCGTTACTTATTTTTACGGCAAATAGTTGTAACTTTGCAAAAAAAAATGATACCGATAGTTTATGTACAATAATCTTTGATACTCAATTAAGTAATATGAAAAAATAATATTATATTTTAAAAAATAATTATCAGATAATAAATCTGATGACTTGTAACTAAATTCTTATAACTACTTATTATTTCAGACATATTCTTAAAGTAAAACAAATCATACAACACCAACGCTCACCCTTATGACATCGTTTTTTACTAAAACAACCGAACAAGTACTCGAACACTTTAAAGTAAATCGTACAATAGGTTTAACAGCCGACGAAGTAGAAAAGAAACAACAAGAATACGGTTTAAACGAATTAGAATCCAGCAAGAAAAAAACTTTTTTTGTCATGTTTCTGGAAGAATTTAAAAGCGTAATGATAATCATACTCTTGATAGCAGCCATTATTTCGGGAATTACCGGAGTGTTGAGCGGCGAAGGATTACTGGAAACTTGGGTTATTTTGGCAATCTTAATTGTCAATGCATTAATTGGCGCTTTTCAACAAAAAAAAGCAGAATCGTCTCTTGAGGCGCTACGCAATATGAGTTCACCTTTGGCAAAGGTGGTAAGAAATAGCACCGTAACAGAAATAAACAGTAAAGAGTTGGTGCCAGGTGATATAATAATTCTTGAAACCGGAGACATTGTTCCTGCCGATATTCGTATTGTCGAATCGGTTAATCTCAAAATTCAAGAAGCCTCCTTGACCGGCGAATCGGTACCGGTAGAAAAAAAATCCGAAACCGTCCAAGATGAAAACATCCCCTTGGGAGACAGAGTAAATATGGCTTATACCACAGGGATAATTACTTACGGGCGCGGTACGGGGATAGTGGTAGGAACAGGTATGAACACCGAGGTGGGTAAAATAGCCCAAATGCTACAACATGCCGATATTACCAAAACCCCTATGAGTATCCGCTTGGAACAGTTGGGAAAAATTTTGGGCTACGCAGCTGTCATTATATGCACCGTGATATTTGGCGTAGGCATCATTTACGGACACGATATACTCGAAGTATTTATGACTGCTGTCAGCTTAGCTGTGGCAGCAATACCCGAAGGATTACCCGCTATCTCTACCGTAGTATTGTCCATAGGGGTACAGCGTATGGTAAAGAAAAACGCCATCATCCGCACATTGCCCTCCGTTGAAACATTGGGCTGTGCAACAGTAATTTGCTCCGATAAAACAGGCACATTGACACAAAATAAGATGACAGTATTGAGCTCTTTTGCCGAAAACAAAACAAACTCATACGAACTCTCCACCTCAACAAAAATATCGGATGCGGAGCAAAAACTTTTTCAAATTGCCGTACTCTGCTCCGATGCCCATTTGAGCATTGAAGGAGAAAAGATAAACACCTCTGGAGACCCGACCGAAACAGCATTGGTAGAAATTGGACTTCGATACGGAATAGATAAAAACAAACTCGAAAAACAATATAGCCGAATAGCCGAAATTCCTTTTGACTCGGAACGAAAACGGATGACTACCGTAAACCGAATATTGGACAACAGCTACGAGATAAACGTAAAAGGAGGATTGGATGAGATACTGAGCGTATCTACACACATTTGGGAGAACGGAGCTATCCGCCCTCTCAATGATGATGATATACAATCTATAAATAACGCCAACACACAAATGGCAAACAATGCCCTTCGAGTGTTGGCTATGGCATACAAGCCGTTAGACAAGGAGCCTGCCGATACAAGCATAGATGCTTTGGAAAGCCGGCTTGTATTTACGGGATTGCTCGGTATGATAGATCCCGCCCGCCCCGAAGCCGTAGTCGCTGTAGAGAAATGTAAAGAGGCAGGTATCCGTACAGTAATGATAACAGGAGACCATAAAATAACGGCCGCCGCAATAGCCAAAGAGATAGGTATTATGAAAAGTGATGACGCTGTAGTTACCGGAACTCAACTCGAAAAAATGAGCGATGCAGAACTTTATGACCAGGTAAAAAACATCTCGGTCTATGCACGGGTTGCTCCCGAGCACAAAGTGCGGATTGTAAAAGCATGGCAAAAGCACAACGATGTGGTGGCGATGACCGGCGATGGGGTAAATGACGCTCCTGCATTGAAACAGGCAGACATTGGCGCTGCTATGGGAATTGTAGGGACGGAAGTAGCCAAAGATGCCGCCGATATGATACTGACCGACGATAATTTTGCAACCATTGTTACGGCTGTTGAAGAAGGACGCCGTATTTATGACAACATACTGAAAGCTGTTCAGTTTCTACTTTCGTGCAATGTGGGCGAAATAGTATTGCTTTTGATAACTTCACTGGCAAACTTGGGTACGCCACTCATCCCTATTCATATTCTTTGGGTAAATTTGGTAACAGACAGTATGCCGGCTTTGGCATTAAGCGTTGACCCGGCTGAAAAAAATATAATGAAACGCCAGCCCCGCAGTCCAAAACAGGGATTTATGACTAAAGGAGTGATATGGCGAACAGCTTATCAGGGTGTTGTAATAGGACTTTTGTCTTTGGTAGCATTTCTGATAGGCAAAAATACAGCAAACCTTGCTACCGGACAAACTATGGCTTTTTCGGTACTGGCATTTTCGCAATTGTTTCATGTAAGCAACCTACACTCTTACCGCAAATCGTTGTTTACCTTTAATCCACTGTGGAACAAACCACTTATCGGAGCAATTTTTGGTTCAGTTTTGCTAATGCTCTTGGTCTTGTTTGTACCGCCATTGAGAGATACCTTTGGATTAGTATCAATGGACAGTTTGCATTGGTGGGCTACAATCGGACTCTCATTAGCCCCCATACTTATAGTAGAACTGTTCAAACTATTCAATATCAACACATTGAAGTCTGACTACTAAAAAATAAATTTTAAATAGATAAAAATATATATAGCAATGATATTTTAACTATTGTATCGGTCTCTTTCTTCAGTTTACCGCTATTTTTATTTAACTTCGTACAAATTTATGTTACATACATTCACCAAATATCCGACAATCTATGACAATCCGACAACTTTCCGTTTTTTTGGAAAATAAACCGGGCTATTTAGACGAAATGCTCTCGGTTTTGGCAGAAAACAATATTAACATCGTGGCGCTGACCATAGCCGATACAAGCGATTACGGCATCGTTCGCCTACTGGTCTCCAATCCTCAAATGGCATTGGATAAGCTACGCGAAAAGCAATACACCGTTCGCATACATCATATTATATCTCTCGAAATGGAAAAAAAGGTAGGGTCGCTTTATAAAATTTTAGACCTTTTTACCAGAGCAAGTATCAATGTAGAGTATATTTATGCTTTTAGTTTTGGCAACAAATCGATCATGGTAGTACGCACCGACAATCAAGACAAAGCGGCGGAAGTAGTTCGGCAACACCACCTGAAACCTATTAGCGAAGAAGAACTCGAATAATTATTGCATAAATGAAAAAAATAATTTATATTTTTTAGATATAATTATCAGATAATAAATTATATAGCCAAAATATTGTTACTACTTAATACTATTTTTGATCGAAATTTTTGAAAAAAAGAAATAATAATCATTGATAAATTACCATTAAAATAACTCCTCCTTTTGAAAAACTATCAGGCAGAATTATGATTTGGAATAAAGAAACAGAATGCATGTCGCGCAAAAAAATGAGCGATTTGCAAAGCAAACGACTTCAATTGCTGGTAGAGCGAGTATATTGCAGCGTACCATTTTATAAAAATAAAATGGACCACATAGGGGTAAAACCGGAAGATATCCAAAACATCAGCGATATATCAAAACTACCTTTTACCTACAAGCAAGATTTGCGAGACAACTATCCTTTCGGCCTTTTTGCAACTCCAATGAAAAGCATTGTACGCGTGCATGCCTCAAGTGGCACCACCGGAAAACCCACTACCGTAGGATATACCTTGCAAGACATACACTATTGGAGAGAAGTACTGGCACGCAGCCTGACTATGTGCGGTATATCTTCGGACGATGTGATGCAAATTTCGTACGGATATGGCTTGTTTACCGGAGGGCTTGGCGTACACTACGGAGCCGAAGAAGTAGGAGCCACAGTCATACCCATTTCGGGAGGTAATACACGCAGGCAGTTGCAATTGATGGCAGACTTTGGCGCTACCGTGCTGGCTTGTACCCCCTCTTACGCGCTGCATCTGGCAGATGCTATGAACGAATTTGGATACTCACTGGACGATATGAAACTTAAAATAGGGGTATTTGGAGCTGAACCATGGACCGAAAATATGCGAATAGAGTTGGAACGAAAATTAAATATTAATGCTTTTGATATCTACGGCTTGAGCGAGATTATGGGACCCGGAGTAGCCAACGATTGCATCTACCACAACGGACTGCACATTCACGAAGACCATTTCTACCCCGAAATTGTACATCCCGATACCAAACAGCCTCTACCCGATGGCGAAGAGGGAGAACTGGTATTTACAACACTAACCAAAGAGGGTATCCCGCTAATCAGATACAATACTCGCGACCTGTCTATCCTGAATCGTACTCCGTGCGAATGCGGACGTACATTGGTAAGAATGAAAAAAATAACCGGACGTAGCGATGATATGTTGATAATAAGAGGGGTAAATCTTTTTCCTTCCCAAATAGAACACGTATTGCTCGAAATGGGCGAAACATCTGCGCATTATATGCTCTACATCGACAGGATAAACAACTTAGATACACTGGAATTAAAAGTAGAATTGGACGAAGCAAAATTTACCGATACCATCAAAGATTTGCAGCATCTGTCAAAAAAAATATCCCATGCGCTGAACAGTGCTATCGGTCTGAGTGTAAAGGTTACGTTGGTAGAGCCTAAAACCATTGCACGCAGTGAAGGGAAAGCAACCAGAGTGATAGACAGGAGAATCTGAACGAATCGTTTAACTCACCATTCGATGTGAACGATAAGTTTTTGAAAATCGAATAAATATTAGAATATACATGAAAAAAGCAGTAATATTGACATTGGCGACTCTACTCCTTTCGGGTTGCGGAATAACTAACTCCATTAGAATAGAAAACGATATAGTGATGAAAACGAAACGAGTTACCTATTCTGTCTATTTTTCTGCCAATCAGCGCTACGAGCCATATTATTCTCAAGATATTTCGTTTGTCAAAGAGACAGACAAAAATAATAGGACCACCTATACCATTTTCGATGTTATTACGCTGCCTGTAGAAAGTTTTGACATAGAGGAAGACAAACTTTATATGATTATAGACGACGACGTCATCTCTTTTCCTACTACTTATGTGAAACAGTACGACAGTCGTAAAATAACGGAGAAAAAAGGCGAAATAATGAAATCCGACTCTACAAAGGTTTCGGTAGTTACAGGATATGATGTGGTAAATAAGAAAACCATTCACATGACCCATATACTCTCAGATGAAATAGTAGAAAAAATAAGAAAAGCAAATGTTTTGAACTTAAGATATTATATGGGAGCGAGCTATATCAATAGCGAAATCAAAAAGAAAAAGATGGAGAATCTAAAAAAAATGATTGACAATTAATTGTCAAGTTTCCTAATTTTAAAATATTTATATTAGAGATGATTTCAAAACAACTTGTGGATGAACTTTTTGCACAATTTGGTACCGAAGATATTACCCAGCTTTCGATAAGGGAAATAGGTAAACTAGTTGCTATGATAGAGCAGGAGAGTGGCATAGAGTTTATTCATATGGAAATGGGAGTTCCCGGGCTGCCTCCCTCGCCGGTAGGCGTGGAGGCAGAAAAAGAGGCACTTTCAAAGGGACTTCCACAGTTCTACCCGAATATTGAGGGGGTTACCGATGTGAAAAACGAAATAGCCCGCTTTATAAAGCTGTTTATGAATTTGAACGTACACCCCAAGCAATGTATCCCTACGGTAGGAGCAATGCAGGGTAGTTTTGCAGCTTTACTTTCGGCAGCCCGTACCAACCCTCACAAACCCTATACTCTCTTTATTGACCCCGGATTTCCCGTGCAAAAAAGCCAATTGCAATTGATGGGCATCCCTTTTAAATCATTTGATATTCTGAATTTCAGAGGAAAAAAACTATACGATAAACTAGAAGAATTTCTCATAGAGGAGAATATTTGTTCGATATGCTATTCCTCGCCTAATAATCCTTCATGGATTTGTTTTACTGAAGACGAATTGGCAATAATAGGGAAACTGGCTAACAAATACGATGTTATTGTCATCGAAGACTTGGCTTATTTCGGTATGGATTTTAGAAAAAATTATGGCGTTGCAGGTAAATCCCCCTATCAACCGACCGTTGCAAACTATGCCAACAACTATATATTGTTGCTGTCAAGTTCCAAAATATTTAGTTATGCGGGGCAACGCATTGGAATGATGATTTTGGGTGAAAACGCTTTTTCAAGAAAGTATCCCTATCTGAGAAACTATTTTTCCTCATCAGACACCCTCGGACATTTTATCCCTTATGGCGTACTGTATGCGACTACTGCCGGAACATCTCACACGGCGCAGTACGCACTGTGCGCTATGCTGAAATCTGTCAATGAGGGGCAATCAAGTTTTGTCGAGCCACTCCATTTGTATCAAGACAAAGCAAAGAAAATGAAAGAGTTGTTTCTGAAATACGGCTTTTATATAGTTTATAACGACTATGACAGCGATTTGGCCGATGGCTTTTATTTTACGGTAGCATATCCGGAATTAACAAGTGGAGAGTTGATGCGAAAATTCCTTTATTACGGAATAAGCGCCATATCTTTAAATATTACAGGCAGTAAAAATTCCAATGGATTGCGCGCCTGTGTTTCGTATGTACGGCAAAACCAGATGGGTATATTGGAGGAACGGTTGAAAGAATTTAGTGAAACGATAGCGCGTGGGGGTTAGTGAATATTGGAACTGCATACCCTCTATAGCTTTCTGTAGCGTACAGGAAACAGAAGAAACAACAAACCGCAATCAATATTTTTGTAGATTGCAGCTTGTTGTGAATATAGGATTAAATGAATTGAATTGAATGCTGTGTGGATTTAATCTTCCTCTTTTTTGCTAGCCTCGTACTCTTTCAAAAGTTTGTCTTGGACATCACTCGGAACCAGTTCGTAAGATGCAAACTTCATAGTGAATGAGGCGCGTCCTCCGGTAATAGAACTCAGAGAGGTTGAGTAAGAGGACATCTCTTTCAAAGGAACTTTTGCCTTTATCTTTTCAAAACCGCTTTCGCTTTCCATCCCCATTATCATAGCGCGTCTTCCTTGTAAGTCGCCCATCACATCGCCCATATAATCACCCGGTACCGATACTGTTACATCGTATATGGGTTCCAGTATCTTGGGTCCTGCGTTTTTGAAAGCCTCACTAAACGCGTTGCGACCCGCGAGCATAAACGAAATTTCATTGGAATCAACCGGATGCATTTTTCCGTCATATACTACTACTCTCACATCGCGAGCATACGAGCCGGTAAGCGGACCTTGCTCCATTCGTTGCATCAATCCTTTCATTATCGCAGGTAAAAAACGGGCATCGATGGCACCACCTACAATGCTGTTGATAAATACAAGTTTGCCTCCCCATTCCAAATTTACAGTTTGCGTATCGCGAACTGATACTTTGTGTTCCTGCCCGTTAAATTTATATGTTTCGGGCATCGGCAAGCCTTCAGAATAGGGTTCGATGATGAGGTGAACTTCTCCAAATTGACCGGCTCCTCCCGATTGTTTTTTGTGTCGATAGTCGGCGCGTGCGGCTTTGGTAATGGTTTCCCTGTAAGGAATTTTTGGCTCAATAAATTCAATTTCTATCTTATCATTGTTTTCGAGTCGCCATTTCAATGTTTTTAAATGAAACTCGCCTTGCCCCGAAACGATAGTTTGTTTCAACTCCTTTGATATTTCAACCAACCATGTAGGGTCTTCTTCTTTCATTCTGTTGAGGGCTTCGCTCAGTTTCTCGGCATTTGCTTCGTTGGTGGGTCTTATGGCTCTTCTGTAGCGTGGCTCAGGATATTTGATAAAGTCAAATTTATTGTCGGTACCTTTTCCGTTTAGTGTATTGCCAGTATATACATCTTTCAGTTTTACGGCTACACCGATGTTTCCGGAGACAATCTCTTCTGCTTTGGTGCGAATTTGTCCTGCAACGGTATATAGTTGTGCCAAACGCTCTTTTGAACCGCGGTTGGCATTGGTCAAGTCGTCTCCTTCTTTTACTTTGCCCGACATTACTTTGAAATAAGAAACTTCGCCTATGTGAGGTTCAACGGTTGTTTTGAAGAAAAACAGGCTCGTTGGTGCTTGAACGTCTAATTTTACCTCATTCCCGTCTGAATTTACAGGGGCTGGCATTTGATCAGGCGAGGGGGCTACCATACTCAAAAAATTCATTACGCGGTGAACAGCCATATTTTGTTCGGCGGAGCAGACAAACACAGGAAAAATACTGCGTGTAATCAATCCTTTTTGAATACCGTCTCTCATTTCTTCCTCCGTAAGCGAACCCTGGTCAAAGTATTTTTCCATCAATCCTTCGTCGTTTTCGGCTGCCGCTTCTAGTAGTACTTGATACAATTCGCCTGCTCTCTCTTTTTCATCTTCGGGGATGTCCAATACGTCGGGAGTGGTTGCGCCTGCTTTGAACTTATACATTTTTTGTTTCAACACATCTACTACACCGTTGAAAGCGGCACCACTTCCTACCGGATATTGTACGGGAACCACTTTGTTGCCATACATCTCTTTCAGATTGGCAACGGTGTTTTCGTAATCCGATTTATCGTGGTCGAGATGATTGATAAGAAACATCAGCGGCTTGTTTAACTTTTCGCTATATCTGAACTGGTTCATTGTTCCTACCTCTACTCCGTTGTAGCCATTTATAAGCATCAATGCCATATCCGAAACATTGAGGGCGGAAATAACCCCCCCTACAAAATCATCGGATCCGGGACAGTCTATGAAGTTCATCATTTTATCTTTCCATTCAAACGAAAAGATGGTTGAAAAAACGGAGTATCCGTATTCTTTTTCAACCGGAAAATAGTCGCTTACAGTATTTTTATTATCTACGGTACCTCTACGCTTAATCACTCCACTCTCGAAAAGCATAGCTTCGGCGAGAGTGGTTTTCCCGACGCCTGAGTTTCCGATTAAAGCAATGTTTTTGATTTCATTGGTCTGATGTACTTTCATATTTTGTTGGTATTTAATTAATTAAGTTAATTTTGGCTGTCTATAAAATGCCTCTGCAATATATAAAAAATTAATGAAAACCGAATGTTTGTATAATATGTTTTATAGCATAAAAAATACACTTTTTTATCTGCTTATTTCTCAATGGAAGAAAAGACAGTTGTATGTTTTCGATTCGAAAAAGATTATTGAGAAAGCGGGTTTTATTCCATCAACTTTTTGTATCGGATTCGTTTGGGAGTAATGTCACCCATCCGTGCTTTTTTATTCTCTTCGTATTCCGAATAACTTCCTTCAAATACAAAAACTTGCGAATCGCCTTCGAATGCCATAATGTGGGTGCATATTCTGTCTAAAAACCAACGGTCGTGAGAGATGACTACGGCGCAACCTGCAAAGTTTTCCAGTCCTTCTTCCAAAGCTCGCAGCGTGTTTACGTCTATATCGTTGGTTGGTTCGTCAAGTAGTAGCACGTTGGCTTCCGACTTCAATGTTAAGGAGAGGTGTAAGCGGTTGCGTTCTCCGCCCGAAAGCATTTCGACCAATTTTTCCTGGTCTGCTCCCGTAAAATTGAATCTCGAAAGGTATGCTCTTGCGTTTATCTCTTTTCCGCCAATGCGGATAAGTTCTGTGCCTCCCGAAACCACCTGATAGACCGTTTTTTTAGGGTCAATGTCGGCGTGGCTTTGATCTACATATCCTATTTTTACAGTTTCGCCTACTTCAAAGGTTCCTTTATCTGGCTTTTCCAGCCCCATCATCAATCGAAAAAGAGTTGTTTTTCCGGCTCCATTTGGTCCTATTATCCCTACTATACCGTTTGGGGGGAGCATAAAGTGGAGGTTTTCGAAGAGTAATTTTTCGCCATATCCTTTTGCTACCCCAACAGCTTCTACCACTTTGTTGCCAAGTCGGGGACCGTTGGGGATGTAAAGTTCGAGCTTTTCTTCTCTCTCTCTTTGGTCTTCATTCATTAGTTTGTCATAGGCGTTTAGGCGTGCTTTACCTTTGGCATGACGCGCTTTGGGAGCCATTTTTACCCATTCAAGTTCTCGTTCGAGTGTTTTTCTCCGTTTGCTGGCTTGTTTTTCTTCTTGTGCCATGCGCGAGGTTTTTTGTTCCAGCCATGAGGAGTAGTTTCCTTTCCACGGGATGCCTTCGCCGCGGTCCAGTTCCAGAATCCATCCGGCAACATTGTCTAAGAAATAGCGGTCGTGTGTGATGGCTATGACTGTTCCGGTATATTGTTGCAGGTGCTGTTCCAGCCACTCTACCGACTCGGCGTCTAAGTGATTGGTAGGCTCGTCGAGAAGTAAAATATCGGGTTGCTGTAGTAGCAGGCGGCAGAGAGCTACGCGGCGGCGTTCGCCTCCCGACAGATTTTTTATGGGAGCGTCTTCCGGCGGGCAGCGCAGCGCATCCATAGCTCGTTCCAATTTATTGTCTAGATTCCAAGCATCTACATGGTCGAGTAGTTCTTGCAATTCTCCCTGCCGGGCTATCAGTTTGTCAAAATCGGCTTCGGGGTCGGCAAACTGCTCATTGATAGCGTCAAACTCTTTTAAGAGGTTTACTACGGGTTGTACCCCTTCCTGTACAATTTCCTTTACGGTTTTGGTCTCGTCAAGCTTGGGTTCCTGTTCTAAATATCCTACGGAATGACCGGGAGAGAAAACTACATTACCATCGTAGTTTTTTTCGACTCCGGCAATGATTTTCATCAGCGTGGATTTTCCGGAACCATTCAAACCAATGATTCCGATTTTTGCTCCGTAAAAAAAAGAGAGGTATATATTGTTGAGTACTTTTTTTTGTGGGGGAAACGTTTTGCTAACGCCTACCATCGAGAAAATAATTTTTTTATCGTCGGACATTCGGAGGTGAAGTTTATAAAATTAGAAATTAACGGGCTTAAAATAAATATTTTTGATGTTTATCTTATGGCTCTTTGTGTGTTATTGTTTTGTGATAGAGTAATTTATAGTACACGTGTTCAAATATTAAGACAAAGATACGTTAAAATAGTGAATACTGCAATCATAAAAATTGCTAACTTTGTAGCCGTTGTATGAAAATATTTTTTGTCATTATAGCTTCTGTGAGTTTGGGCTTGGGCATATTGGGAGTGTTTCTTCCCTTATTGCCTACAACTCCATTTTTGTTGTTGTCTGCGGCTCTGTATGCAAAGAGCTCGGATAGGTTGTATCAATGGTTGCTGAATCATCCGATTTTGGGGAGTTATATCCGAGATTTTAGAGAGGAAAAAGCGATAGCGCTAAAGGTAAAAGTGGTGGCGATTGCTACAATATGGATTTCGATAGGCTATACCGTCTTTTTTGTTGTAAATCACAAATGGTATTTGCAGGTAATGTTGGGGGTGATAGCTACCGGGGTTACCATACACATATTATCGTACAAAACTAAGCGCTAGGTGTTTGCCTGTGTCAGGAAAAGGATTGTCGGGCATTTTTCTTATTTTTGACAATCGTTTTCAGCTCACAATCGCAACGGCAATTGGTCGAGAATATGAATCCTCCCCGTTCCAAAAGTAAATATTCATATTTGAATTCTTCAGAAAAAATTCCACTGTCAAAATTCTCGACTATTTGTTTTGTTGGCCACCACTTAGTATTTTCAACCTTTATCCCCGAAAAATTGACATTAGGGTCACACGATACAAAAAGGTAGATGTATTCGTTATTGTCATTGTTTTTACATGTGTATGTGGAAATAAATAAATTTCTGCCCGATACTTTTCCAAAAATATCCGTGTATTTTCTTTGTAGAGCTTGTTGGAGCGATTCTCCCACCAAAACGTGTGTTTTAGCAACTGTATCCCACTTCTCGCAATAGGGGAAATTATTGTTTTCTTGTTTTAAAAGCAACACTTTTCCTTGATTGAAAATTATTAGCCTGACAACTGGATATAAATAATCTTGCTTGATACCTTCTTTGACTAAATAAGGTTTGCTACCGATGATCTTTCCCTGTGTGCTTACAATGGGTATCCAATTCTCTTTGAGCAAAAAGTCTCTGACAAAGATTACGCGTATGATTTCGTATAAAAACAGTAGTCCTACAACGGTAGTATAAGCATAATTTATCGGAATGTTCTTTTGGAAAGAAACATCGTCATACTGATAAGTATTAATGATGAGCAGAAAAGTAAACACGGCAATTACTGCCAACATTACAGCACACAATCTGAAAAATTCGTCTAAATTATTTGACATTGAAAATCGTTGGGCAACATCGGCAAACAACGATTCTCTTATTTTTTTCTGAAAAACAAGAATTAGTGAAAGTATAATAATTAATAAAATTTCGTCGTAATAGCGAGAAAATGGCAAAGGAAGAGTTTCCGAAACCAAGCTGTAAAAAAAACCGATAAGGATATAGCCTAGCGTAAACAGCACGTACCAGGGGAAAACGGCATAATAACGCCTATATATATATATCAACAAGCCGAGAGCTATAGGGAAAGATACTTTCCAAGCCTCCATTAATCCCAAAAAATTGTTGCTGATGACAAATACCATCAATGGCAAAAAATAGAGAATGGGATTAAAAAAAGATTCGCCAATTTGTCTTTTCAATTTTTTCACAGCCGAAAAAATAATTTTCAGATTACTTGTCATTACAACAAAGCAAAGTGGATATGGTTTAGTTCAGTAAGTGAAAATGTAAGTGTTCGGTCTGATTTTTAACTTTTAATATCGGGAATTTTACGCTTTATAACCAAAGAGAGAATGTCTATTTAACAAAATGACAGCAACCTGCGCAAAAATGCTTTATCGGCAGCGTAGATGGAGAGGGCGATGATTGATGTTTTGTCTGTTAAAATAAATCTGTTATTTTTGTATAATAAAAAAACTTACGATGCAGATACAGTTATCGGACAAAATATTTTCTTTGATTTCGGAAACGGCAGATGAGTTGCAACTCGAAACGTATGTTATCGGAGGATATGTACGGGATATTTTTTTACACCGCTCATCGAAAGATATTGATATTGTAACGGTGGGGAACGGCATTCTTCTTGCCGAAAAAGTACATGAAAAATTAGGGAAAAAATCCAAATTTTCGTTTTTTAAAAATTATGGTACGGCTCAGATAAAAACCAAAGAGTGGGAAGTGGAGTTTGTTGGCACGCGTAAAGAGTCGTATAACTTTGATTCGCGTAATCCTATGGTGGAGGCAGGTACACTCGAAGATGACCAAAATCGGCGAGATTTTACAATAAACGCTATGGCGGTTAGTTTAAATAAAAATCGTTTGGGCGAACTTGTAGACCCGTTCAACGGCTTTGATGACCTGCGAAATTTTGTAATTCGTACTCCACGCAACCCCGATGTTACATTTTCCGATGATCCGCTGCGGATGATGCGGGGCATTCGTTTTGCATCGCAACTCCGGTTTTATTTGGAAACCGAAACTTTTGAAGCCATTGAGCGAAACAGAGAACGTATCAACATAATAAGCAAAGAACGAATTGCCGATGAACTGAACAAAATCATACTCTCTCCCAAACCATCAACAGGCTTTATTCTTCTCGAAAAAACAGGGTTGCTACAAATAATATTTCCCGAACTTCTTGCCTTAAAAGGGGCAGAAACCAAAGAGGGGGTAGGGCATAAAGACAATTTTTACCATACGTTGGCAGTATTGGATGATTTAGCGACGAAAACCGACCATTTGTGGTTGCGATGGGCTGCCTTGCTGCACGATATAGGTAAGCCCCGCACCAAACGTTTCGATCCCAAGCTGGGATGGACATTTCACAATCACAACTATGTGGGCGAAAAAATGATTCCGGGTATTTTCAAAAAAATGAAACTGCCTATGAACGAAAAAATGAAATATGTTCAAAAAATGGTAGGACTTCATATGCGACCCATTGTGCTGAGCGAAGACGAAGTAACCGACTCGGCGGTGCGAAGGCTCCTTTTTGATGCCGGTGATAATATTGACGATTTAATGTTGCTGTGCAACTCCGACATTACTTCCAAAAACCCCGAAAAGGTAAAACGCTATCGCAGCAATTTCGGGTTGGTAGCTCAAAAACTCAAAGATATCGAAGAAAAAGACCGTATTCGCAACTTTCAACCACCTATTGATGGCAGAGAAATTATGGCAACATTTGATTTGCCGGCCTGTGGTGCCGTTGGCGAAATGAAATCCCGTATCAAAGAGGCGGTTTTGGATGGTGAAATTCCGAACGAATACGAGGCAGCTCGAAAATTGATGATAAAAATAGGGGAGGAGATGGGATTAAAAAATGTGGGCAAGTGATGCCGACAGATTAAAATACAATTATCTTTCGGTTTTAGGATGATAGTATTTTTCCCTTTCTCATCATTATTTACTAGAAATTCAAATATTTTTAAAACCTCCAATACGAAAAAATTTTTATCTTCAAACTACCGTAAACATCATTCACAAATAATCAAACGCTTGCTTGAACGGTTATTTTTGGATACTTAGATTTGCATAATTTATAAAAATGCACTATTTTTATAGGTAGTTGTCGGTTTTTGTGACTGGCAAAAACAATATCACAAACTAAAAGCATAAGATGACAACAAAAAAAGATGTACAATTGATAGAGAACATAGAATTGGTTTTTCTCAAAATAGAAGATTATGGTGAGATAAAAAAATCGATGCAGGAGGCTTATGCCAATATGCCCGAAACGTACTGGAAAGAACACCAGATAAAGACATTAATAGAGAAATTTCCCGAAGGGCAGGTTGGCATAAAAGTGGACAATGAACTTGCCGGATGCGCTCTGTCTATCATTGTCGATTATGACTTGTTTGACGACAAGCACACCTATAAAGAGATAACGGGGACTTACACTTTTAACACACACACAGGTGATGGCACCAAACTTTATGGTATAGACGTGTTTATCAGACCAAAATTCAGAGGTTTGAGGCTTGCCCGAAGACTTTACGACTATCGAAAGGAACTTTGCGAAAAACTAAATTTGAAAGGGATTATTTTTGGAGGACGAATACCCAATTATCATCAATATTCGGCAGAAATGTCGCCCCGTCAATACATCGACAAGGTTAGAAAAAGAGAGATTCACGATCCGGTGTTAGATTTCCAAATGTCTAATGATTTTCATCCGGTAAGAGTGTTGAGAGGCTATTTGGAAGGAGACAAAGAATCGCAAGAATTTGCCGTTTTGCTCGAATGGGACAATGTTTATTACGAAAAACAGACCGGTAAAGCAAGTATCAAAAAAACAATCATAAGACTTGGACTGATACAGTGGCAGATGAGGCTATACGAAAACCTCAACGAACTGATGCAGCAGGCAGAGTACTTTGTTGATGCAGTTTCGGGTTACAGGGCAGACTTTGCTCTGTTTCCCGAGTTTTTCAATGCCCCGCTGATGTCTGAATACAACCACTTGTCTGAGCCGGAAGCTATCCGAAAATTAGCCGAATTTACCAAAGAGATTACCGCGAAATTTGCAGAACTTGCCATCTCGTACAATATTAATATCATCACAGGGAGCATGCCCGAAGTGATAGACAATAATCTTTATAACGTGGGCTATCTGTGCAAAAGAGACGGAGGTGTCGAGAGGTTTGAGAAACTACACGTAACCCCCGACGAATCGAAAGTTTGGGGACTGCAAGGGGGAAATATAATTCACGCTTATGATACAGACTGCGGAAAAATAGGAATTTTGATTTGTTACGATATTGAATTTCCTGAACTGAGTCGAATCTTAGCGCAAGAAGGCATTGATATTTTGTTTGTTCCCTTTTTGACCGATACTCAAAATGGGTATTCGAGAGTACGCAACTGTGCACAGGCGAGAGCCATCGAAAACGAATGTTACGTAGCCATTGCAGGCAGTGTAGGAAATTTGCCCAAAGTTCATAATATGGATATACAGTATGCCCAGTCAGTGGTATTTACCCCCTGTGATTTTTCTTTTCCGACCAACGGAATCAAGGCCGAAGCTACCCCCAACACCGAAATGATACTGATAGCCGATGTGGATATTGATATGTTGCGGGAGTTGAATCAACTGGGCAGTGTCAGAAATTTGAAAGATAGAAGGACCGACATATATTCCATTATACAAAAAAACAAGGAGTATTGATAACTGGATTTATTGATTTATTTGAGTCATACAATTTTCTATCAAAATAGAGAGAATGACGAGAAAAACGGATTATCGTGTGAAAACAAAATTATTTTCGGAAGAGAGTGTTTCGTTAAACCAGTAACCCTCTTCCGAAAACGCTTTTAAATCGTTGAAGTCTGTTATTCTGTTTTTTATTATAAACCGGCTCATCATTCCACGAGCTTTTTTGATATAGACCACAATGGATTTATAACTCTCAGTATCGGGTTGATATTCAATGAAATCAATATCGACGAACTTTGCGTTTATCTTTTTTCTGTCTATTAGTTTGGAGTATTCTTTTGACATCAGATTGAGAATTATTCTGGGTTCGTTGGTATGTCCCAGCCATTCGGTAAGTGTGCGGTTTACTTCTTTCTTCCAAAATTGATACAGGTTTACTCCTAAAATTTGTTCGGTGTTGTTTCCCAAATCCACTCTATAGGGTTGTATCAAATCCAAAGGGCGAAGTATGCCGTAAAGCCCCGACAAAATTCCCAAATGACTTTGGGCATATTCTATATCCTCAACAGAAAATGAGGCAATGTTCAGACCTCGATAGGCTTCACCGTCGAAAACCCATGCCGCTTGTTTGGAATTTTCGAGGGTGTGGTTTTTATTCCATTTTAAATGATGATTGTGAGTTTGTTCAGCTATTTTGGAATTTACTTTCAAAAAATCGGCAGTTTCCTGCAAAGAGAGTTGCCAAAGCAGAGAGATAATTTTGGCAGATTTTGAGAGATAAACCGGCGTTGTCCATTCGGTAGTCTGATGTTGAGGCTTGTAGCTTTGTATTTTTGCGGGCGACAATAGAACAATCATTTTTTATCCCTCCCAATCTAAAATTCGTTTTTCGCCGTTTTTCGCCTGAATTTCCGAAATTTCTTGTGTAACTTCAATTACCCCTTTGTATTCTTTTTGTTCATTTCGTACAGCAAAATACTGTATAAGCACTTTATGTCCTTTCATATTTATCCAAAAGTCGGCATGCTCTTTCTCTCCTCGACGAAAGCTATCAATGATTTTTTCTACCACGTGTACACTTTCGTGTGGATGACAATTTCTTACATCTCGTCCTATAATAGCATTGGTACGGGTAAAAATTCGTTTTTGGGGAGTGGAAAAGAACCGTACTTTGTTGAGTTCATCTACAAAGGTAATATCAACGGGCAGATGGTTGAAAATAAGAACTATTTGTTCTAGCCTAAGCAGTCCGCTTCCCAAATTCAGAGCTTCGCTTGTTGGATATATTTCTTGTTTTTGCTCGGTTTTTTGTTCGGGATTGAAGTAGGGAAAGCCTATTTTTACGCTTTCGTTCCACAATTTTTCTATCTCATCGTTCGGGATGTTTTTCAACATAAAGGGATAGAGTAGTTTTTCTTCCCTGTACTTCATAGTATAGATATTGTAAAAGGTATCGCCGGTTACTTTATTAAAACGCTTGAGGTCGAAACTGTCTGATGAGAGCATATTTATCATCTCTTTGATATTTCGGCGGGTATCGTCGTGGATACTCCACATTACCCCTATACATTTGTAATCGGGAAGATACTTTTCTGCCAGAGGGAAAAGTACATTTTCTTTAATTGTGTAGTAACTTGTAAATTTTTCTACGGCTTTCCAAGCTGCTTTTATCTTTATTTTAGTCTGCTCATCGTTATTCGATTTGTTTATTTGCACTACGAGAGGTCGAATGTCGCTTAGTTTCTCTATTGCCCCCAGATTGTTTTTCAGGCAAACATCAAAAAAAGTATTGGAGGGCGGAGTTATATCCGAAAAGTTATCCAACGTCTTGTGTAGTACGTTGAGTATTTTGCTTATGCCCGATTTCAGATCGGTCATGTTCATCCCGCTTTCTACCAACCGATGGACAAGAATCACTACATCGCCAGGTGTGGCATTGTCAATGGAAGTTTTGTGCTGATTGATAACTTCGAGTTGATTTTGTTTGTATGTAACTGCCTCAAAAATGACTTTTAAGTCTTCGAGACGTTTCTGCCGGTGGTTTGAAAATTCGGACATAGTTTTAAAAAGTATTTAAATTATACGAGAGGAATTTCATAGCAATTGTTTCAGGATAGTTTCCATCTCTTTTTGAACTTTTAGGGTTTCTTCCCTTGCCTTTTGGGCAAAATCATCTCCCGATGACGCGTAAATAATTTGACGGGATGAGTTTACAAGTAATCCGCATTCTTTGTTTATTCCGTATTTTGCCACTTCTTGTAAGCTGCCGCCTTGTGCTCCGACACCCGGTACAAGCAAAAAATGATTAGGGATAATTTTGCGGATATCCGCAAGCATTTCAGCTTTTGTAGCACCCACTACATACATCATATTTTCATCATTTCCCCATGTTTTGGATGTTTTTAAAACCTTTTCGAAGAGTTTTTCTCCATTTTCTTCTATAAATTGGAAATCGAAAGCTCCTTTGTTTGACGTCAGCGCTAGTACAATCGCCCATTTGCCTTCATAAGTCAGGAATGGCGAAATACTGTCTTCGCCCATATAAGGAGCTACTGTTACCGCGTCAAAATTCATATTACCAAAAAATGTGCGAGCATACATAGCTGACGTATTCCCGATGTCTCCACGCTTGGCATCAGCGATGATGAATTGGTCGGGATAGTTTGTTCGGATGTATTCTACCGTTCGCTCCAATACATCCCAACCCTCTAATCCGATACTCTCGTAGAACGCCAAATTGGGTTTGTAAGCAACGCAAAAGTCTGCGGTAGCATCTATAATACGCTTGTTGAACTCAAAAGTGGCATCATCCGTTTCATCAAAAAGAAATTCTGGAATTTTATTGACATCTGTATCCAATCCTACACAGAGGAAGGATTTTTTAGAGATAATGTTTTGAAAAAGTTGTTGTTTATTCATTTTTAGATAAAATTGCAAATTGTAAAAGCAACAAATTTTATTGTAATTTTTATTTAAAGCAAAGACCTTTTTGATAGTTTTGCCATTTTGTGTTTTTTTCTGCGAGCTACAACTCACTCTCCTTCATCCGTTCCGCATTTTCGGCAATTATCAACTGATCGATAACGTCTTGGATGTCGCCGTTCATAAAGTTGGATAGATTATAAACGGTATAGTTGATTCGATGATCGGTAATTCGTCCTTGTGGATAGTTGTAGGTGCGTATTTTAGCACTTCTGTCTCCGGTCGAAACCATTGTTTTACGTCTTGAGGCAATCTCTTCCATGTGTTTTTCGTAACCCATATTATAAATTTTGGTACGGAGCATTTCCATTGCTATTTCACGGTTTCCGAGCTGGGTACGTGCCTGCTGAGATACTACCACAATACCTGTGGGACGGTGTGTTAGCTGTACTTTGGTTTCTACTTTATTTACGTTCTGACCACCCGCACCACCCGAACGGGACGTGTGGAAATCAATGTCGGCAGGGTTGATATCAACTTCAAAAGCCTCGGCCTCGGGTAGTACGGCCACCGTAGCTGCCGATGTATGCACTCGTCCCTGTGTTTCGGTAGCTGGAACTCGTTGTACACGGTGTACGCCAGATTCGTATTTTAACGTACCGAAAACGTTGTCGCCTTTTACTTCGAATATAATTTCTTTGTAGCCCCCTATGGTACCCTCGCTGAAGTCGGTTACCTGAATTTGCCATCCTTTGTTTTCGCAATATCGGGTGTACATTTTGTATAAATCTCCGGCAAAAATAGCAGCCTCGTCTCCTCCTGTACCTCCTCTTATCTCCATCACTACATTTTTGCTGTCTTCGGGGTCGGCCGGTATCAACAGCAATTTTATTTTTTCTTCTATTTGAGGAATTTTCGGTTCCAATGTGTCCAACTCTTCTTTTGCCATTTCGCGCATCTCGGAGTCCGACTCATTGATGAGAATATTTTTGGCTTCTTGCACGTTTTCCAGCATTATTTTATATTCTTTGCGGGCCGACATGATTTTTTCGAGTTCGCTGTATTCTTTGTTTAGTTTTACGTAACGGTTCATATCTGCTATTACCGCCGGATCGGTAATCAACAACGATACTTCGTCAAATTTATGCTGTAATCCGTCTAATTTTTCAAGTAATTTATTTTCAGTCATAGTTGTTTTGTTCTTCTATTTTACTGTTGTGTGGTGGGTTTATCTTCGTTTTTTGTATCCATCTAATTTTTTTATATATATCTGTGTCTGTGCTGTGGGGAGGTCTAAATATGATAACCGTTAGCGTAGAAGATATTATATTTTTTTTCTGTCTATCCCGATGTCATACATTGATGCGGGGTCTTCCACAGGTTCCAAGTGAGTAGTAACCGTAACGGGAGCATCAAACATATCTTCTATATGATTTTCTATTTCATCGCAATAGTCGTGTCCTTTCTTTACTGTCCAAGCGCCGGGTACAAGCAGGTGTAGCGAGATAAATTTTCGCTGTCCTGCCTGTCTTGTCATAAACGAATGAAAATCAATGTTTTGTTGTTTTAGTGAATTTAAATATGCAACAACTCTTTGTTGCTCTTCTTCGGGAATACAGGCATCAAGTAATCCGCTCATTGATTGGCGAAGAAGTCCGTATCCTGTCCATACAATATTAAGTCCCACCAAAATAGCAATAATCGGGTCAAGTAAAAGAAGTCCGGTAAATTTGATTAAAACAATGGCTACAATGACGCCTATTGAAGTCCAAACGTCTGTCAGTAGATGTTTGCCATCTGCTTCAACAAGCAGTGAATGGTGTTTTTTTCCATTTTTTATCAAGTAAATCCCTACTCCCAAATTAATCAAAGAGGCTCCGAACGAAATAAGCAGACCGGCACTTACATTATCAATGCTTTGTGGGTTCCACAGGCGTGGGATTGCCGACCAAATAATGCTAAAAGCGGCAACCATAATCAGCCCACCCTCGATGGCGCTTGAAAAATACTCTGCCTTGGTGTGTCCAAACATGTGGTTTTCGTCTGCCGGACGCTCTGCAATACTTATCATAATCAGTGCTACAATGGCAGCAAACAGATTGACGAGCGATTCGAGCGCATCTGAAAAAAGTCCGATGGAATTGGTCAAATAATAGGCGTAAAACTTCAATACAATGACAACTATCGCCGTTGCAATCGAAAGATAAATAAACCTTTTGAGCGATTTTCTTTTCATCTTTAAGGGTGATTTTTACGCTTCGAGACAGATATTATTATGCAGGCAAACGCCGTTTAGGAGGGTAAAGTTAATTTATGATTTTCAATACAGAAAATTCTTTGCACATTTTTTATAAAAAAAAGCGAATATGTGTGTTTCCAGTAAATTTTCGAAAATAAAAAAAATCAGAACTTGAGAAATAAGTTCCGATTTTTCTATATTTTACCGAAAAGGAAGAATTAATATTTATGACGACCTTCATCAGCAACGGTTAGTTTGGCTCTACCTTTGGCGCGGCGGGCTGCCAAAACTCTACGTCCATTAGCGGTTGCCATTCTTTCACGAAATCCGTGTTTGTTTCTTCTTTTCCTTTGTGAAGGTTGAAATGTCCTTTTCATTGCTATAAGTTATTATGTTGTTTTTTTATTCAAAATTTTGGATTGCAAAGGTAGAGATTTTCTTTTGATTGTCAAAAATATTTTGTTGAAACTTTTGTAAGTTATCGTCTATTTTTTATTTATAGCTCCTTTGTAAAAAAAAGAGAGTAGAAATATTTGAGAAAAAAATATTTTCTGTATTTTTACACAAAAAATATAACATACCAATATGAAAAAAATACAGATAAGCGAGGTTGTTGATTGGGCAGGTAATTTTCTTACAATGGCAGAAAATGAGATAACCCCTGAAGAATTGAAAGAACAAAAAAAATATGCGATATTAGTTCAAAAGCCAAACGATAAAATATTGTTGTCCAAACTTTTGGACGAAAGTTCGCAAATAAGGGATAATAAAAAACTTGCTGAGAGGATGAAAATTTTACTTGACCGCTACGGCGTTCCCGAATTTTTTAGCTCTTCAGACCAAGCTTTACTAAAACTTTTTACCACAATCGGTTATCGTTTGGACGCTCTGTCGGTTCCGATATTTAAAAAGCGTTTACGCAGTGATACTTCCAAAGTAATCATCAACGAGCAGGAAAAATATCTCAAAGCACACTTGGGAGAGCGCCGCTCGCAACATATAGGACAGAATGTAAACTTGCTCGGCGAAGTTGTTTTGGGCGATAATGAAGCTCAAAAACGGTACGAGCACTATTTGGGGGCGTTGGAAGATCCCAAAATCAACTATATATCGGTAAAGCTATCCGGAATTTATGCTCAAATAAATCCTCTGAATTATGAAGAAAATAAAAAGGAACTGTGCAAGTTGATGGGAAATATCTACCAACATGCTATGGACCATCCATTTATAGACAATCAAGACAGCAGCTCGTATAAATTTGTCAATTTGGATATGGAAGAGTACAAAGACATAGACCTTACGATGGATGTATTCATTTCCACTTTGTCCGAGCCAAGATTCAAAAAATTGAGGGCAGGTATTGTGATTCAGGCTTATTTGCCCGATGCCACGCGCCTGCAAGACGAACTTCTGAACTTTGCGAAAAAAAGAGAAAAAGAGGGGGGCGCTTCTCTTAAAATGAGATTGGTAAAAGGGGCAAATTTGCAAATGGAAACCATAGTGTCGTCTATACGCGGGTGGGAAAATCCGGTGTATGGTTCAAAAGTTGAGGTAGATGCCAATTATCTAAACATATTAGACAAAGCGCTGCTTCCCGAAAATGCAAAAGTTGTCAGCGTAGGGATAGCCTCACACAATTTTTTTACCATAGGTTATGCCTATCTATTGGCAAAAAAAAATAATGTAGAGCAATACATAACTTTCGAAATGTTGGAAGGTATGGCAAACCACCTGCCTCGTGTGATGCGACGCCTCGAAAAACAAATTATACTCTACACACCGGTAGTAAAAGACGAATATTTTCTCAACGCCGTTTCTTACCTCGTGAGGCGTATGGACGAAAATACGGGAAAAGATAACTTTTTGACCTACTCTTTTAATCTGAAAGAGGGGAGCAAAGAGTGGAATTTTTTGAAGAAACAGTTTGAAGAGGCAATGGAGATAAAAGATAAAATATCTGCCCAATCCAAACGGACACAGAACAGATTAGAAAAATCTAAGCCGCATACCGATTTTTCGGTATTTAAAAATGAACCCGATACCGATTTTGACCTGAAACCCAATAAAAAATGGGCTAACGAAATTCGCAACCAATGGATGAAATCCACAAAAGATGAACCGTACCACATACCGGTACAGGTGGGTGATAAAGCAGAAAAAGGGGAAAAGACCATACGCTATTTTGATCACAACCAAAGTGAACCGGTATGTGTATGTGAAGTTTCTCAGTCGAGCAAACAACAAGTAGATAAAATTATTTCCATTGCAGAAAGCGACCCGTCGAAATGGCGGCAGACAACCCTTGAAGAGAGGACCAAAATTCTTAATCGAGTTGCCAACAATCTTGCCAACAATCGGGGAAATTTGATAGGATGTATGGCTGCCATTACCGGAAAAACCTTTATAGAAGGAGATATTGAAGTATCCGAAGCGATAGATTTTTGTCGCTATTATCCTTATTCGATGCAAGTATTTGAAAGGTTAGAAAACGTATCTTACACTCCCAAAGGGATAATTTTAGTCATTCCTCCATGGAATTTTCCGACGGCAATTCCTGTTGGAGGCGTTGCATCGGCGCTGGCAGGTGGGAATACCGTAATTTTGAAACCCGCGACTGTCGCTTTTCCCATTGCTTGGGAATTTGTCCAAAGTTTTTGGGACGCGGGAGTTCCGAAAGATGCCTTGCAAGTGGTGTGTACCGCAACCCGCGAAGCTTTAACCGCATTGACAACACACAAAGCCGTTAAGCATATCATTTTGACAGGTGGAACCGATACGGCATTTCGTATATTGGAGACAAATCCCAACACACCGTTAACTGCCGAAACCGGTGGTAAAAATGTAATGATAATTACAGCAAGTTCAGACAGAGACCAAGCTATTATGAGTGCCGTGAAATCGGCATTTGGTAATGCAGGGCAAAAATGCTCGGCCTGTTCTCTGCTTATGGTAGAAAAAGGGGTGTACGACGATCCTGCGTTTCGAGAAAAATTGAGAGATGCGGTTCTGAGTGTTCGTACGGGAAGTGCTTGGGAGGGTGGAAACATCGTAGGTCCGATGGTAACCAACAACAACGACAAAATGCTTTTTGCCATAGACAACCTTGAGCAGGGTGAAAGTTGGTTAGTAAAACCCGAATTTATCGATAAAGAAAAGTACATTCTCAAGCCATCAGTAAAATGGGGAGTAACTCCTGGCAGTTATACTTTCAACACCGAACTTTTTGGTCCGGTATTAGGAGTGGTCTGCATCAATAGTCTAAAACATGGAATAGAGTTGGTCAATTCCGGAAAATATGGTTTAACATCGGGACTTAACAGTTTGGACGAGAGCGAAAGAGATTTATGGAAAAATTCGATAGAGGCGGGAAATTTGTATATTAACCGAGGCATAACAGGAGCCATTGTGCAACGGCAGCCTTTTGGAGGGATGAAGCAATCTGCCTTTGGAGGAGGAATCAAGGCAGGAGGAACCAACTATGTAGCTTGTTTTGTGAATTTTGTCGAGAAAAAAGCCGTTGGTCAGAAAAAAATGCAACCTGATGAAAAAATAAAAAGAATGCTTACCGAACCGGAACTTAAACGTTATCTTCAGGCGATAGAAAGTTACCGTAAAAACTGGGAAAACGAATTTTCTATAGAACATCATACACAAGAGTTGATAGGGGAGAAAAATATATTCCGATATCGTCCGCTGAAAAGTATGGTATTTCGTGTTTTTCCCAACGATAATTTGACAGATGTTCTATTGGTAATTACAGCTGCGGCAGTAAGTAAAACCAAACTTACGCTGAGTATCGGAGGTAATGACAAAAAAATGGAAATGATAAAAATACTTCCCGAAAAAGCATTTTTGCTGGTAACGGAGTCTGATGATGAGTTTGTAAAAGGGATGAATCGTTTTGAGCGGATTCGTGTTTGTGGCGAAAATATCCCCGATAGTTTGTATTTGGAGGCTGCCAAAACAGGCAAATACATTGCCTCGACTCCGCCATTGGCAGAGGGAAGGGTAGAATTGCTCCATTATGTAAAAGAGCAAAGCATCTCTTACGAATACCACCGCTATGGTAGTTTTTCGGAAGAAGACGCGCGATGATAAAACTTGTAACTCTTTCTAAATTCAGCACAAGGGAAGAGATGAAACGTTTTTTTTACTTAAAACAGGGTTGGTAAAATTAAATGATTATCGCTTGTTGAATTAGCTCTGTTTCTCGTTTCGGTCAAAAGTTTTCTTTCGTAAACTTACAAGAAAGGATTGAATTGTTTTTCATGACCAATAGTTGTCGCGGGTCCGTGCCCGCTGTAAACAATTGTGTCGTCGGGTAAAGGGAGAAGTTTATTTTGAATCGACTTTATTAACGTATCATAGCTTCCTTTGGGCAAATCGGTTCTTCCTATCGAACCGTTAAATAGTACGTCTCCCGCAAAAACGACTTTATTTTTTTCGGAATACAAGCAGTAGCTACCGGGAGAATGTCCGGGAGTGTGAAACGTTACAAATTCACAGTTTCCAAATGTTATTTTTTGATTTTCAGTCATATAGTTTCCTATGGTTTGAGGGGGTTCGGTGTATGGAATACCAAACATAGAGGCTTGTTCATGAATTGTTTTCAACAAAAATTCATCTTCAACGCCTGCTTCCGGTGTTATACCGTAGGTATCAAACAAAAATTTATTTCCAAACTGGTGGTCCAAGTGCAAATGGGTGTTCAGCACTCGTTTGAGGCTCAAATTCTTTTTACTTATAAATTCCCGCACTTCGTCTTTTTCCCTGTCAAAAAGCATTCCGGCATCAATTACAGCAGCTTCTCCGGTATTGTCCCAGACTAAAAACGTATTTTCTTGAAAAGGATTGAAGGTAAATGTTTCTATTTTCATTTTCTGTTTTTTTTTTGATAAAATTGATGACAGATTTACCGCAGCATACAAACTTTTATGCTACGGTACTAAAGGACAAAAAATTATCTTTTTCGTTTTGAAAAATTCTTCGTCAAAAAAATCGCTCAACTCATATATTTCCGCAATGTTTTTATACGGCAAAACCTCATGCTGTACTTCGCCCCCTTTCAGGCATATCAAACCGTTGGGGAGCGCATTTTGTTGTTGGGAGGCAATGTTTTTTCGGCACAATTTTATCAAATCGCCCAACGGCATAACGGCGCGGCTGATCACAAAATCGTATTTCCCTTTCTCTTCCTGCACTCTGCGATGAAACAATTCGATATTTTTCAGATCAATAGCGTTTGAAACTTCAGCAGCCACTTTTATTTTTTTCCCGATGCTGTCAATCAGCGTAAATCTTGTTTCGGGAAATAAGATTGCCAGCGGGATACCGGGAAAACCACCGCCTGTGCCTACATCCAAAATTTTGCTACCTTTCTTAAAATCAATTACTTCGGCTATTCCCAGCGAGTGTAAAACGTGCCGCTCGTACAAATTATCTATGTCTTTGCGCGATATAACATTAATTTTGGTGTTCCAATCCGTGTAGAGTTTGTACAATTTGTCAAATTGCATCTTTTGCGTATCGGTCAGTTTAGGAAAATATTGAAGAATTTGTTCCATTTTTTTGATGAAAAGATGAATAAAAAGTGTGAAAATTTATCCCGATTTATCTGTTGTCAAACGATTATATCGCCATTAGCAACCTGAAAAATAGTTGAATTGAGGTTGATAAGAGTTAATATATTGTCTAAATGTTCCCGATTTGTATCCGAGATAAATATTTGTCCAAATTGTTTGTCGTCGGCAACCAATTCTACTATTTTTTTTACTCTCAAACCGTCCAGTTTGTCAAAAATATCATCCAGAAGTAGAATAGGGGTAACTCCGTGAGTTTTTTTTAGGAAATTGAATTGAGCCAATTTTAGCGAAATCAGATAGGTTTTGTTTTGCCCCTGTGAGCCAACTCGTTTGATAGAAAAATCGCCTAAAAGCATATCCAAATCGTCTTTATGAATACCGTTTGTGGTGTAGCCTACAATTTTGTCACGTTCCCTGTTTTTTATGAGTTTTGCCTGCAACTCCGATTCGTCTAATTGCGATTTGTATTCCAAACGGACATTTTCATGTCCATCGGAAATAAACGTATAAATATGTTGAAAAATGGGGATAAATTTTTCGATAAAAATTTTGCGCTTTTCGTAGATATACGTTCCATGAGTACACATCGCATCTTCCCAAATTTCATACAGAGATTTGTCTGAGAGTACTTCGTTCTTTAATAGGGCGTTTCGCTGTTTGAGTGCATGGTTGTATTGCAAAAGAGCGTGAAGATAGGTTTTGTCGTATTGAGAAATAACGCCGTCGATAAATTTGCGCCTCTCATCGCTCCCTTCGCTTATCAAACTACCATCTTGGGGCGAAATAAGTACCAGCGGTAGCAGTCCAATATGATCCGAAAGTCTTTCGTATTCTTTTTTATTTCTTTTGAATTGCTTTTTTTGTCTCCGTTTTATTCCGCAATATATCTCTTCGTCCAATTGGTTCAGAGTATATTTTCCTTGTATCAAAAAAAAATCCGAATCGTGATTAATGTTCTGGCTGTCAATTGTGTTGGAATGGCTTTTACAAAAAGAGAGATAATATATGGCATCCAATAGGTTGGTTTTCCCCATCCCGTTGTTCCCTACAAAGCAGTTGATTTTGGAGGGAAATTTTAAATCTGCCTGCCGAATATTTTTATAATTTAGTATGGAAAGAGAATCGAGCCGCATTTGGTCTTGAAATTTTAAAATTATACAAAAATAGGGAAAAGATGGCACATTTTATCATAAATCATCGAATATGCAGTGTAAGAATTGAACCGATTATAAAATGTCTGAGGCAATGCAAATATTGGTACTGCAAAGATATTGCCAATGTATTCTGTATTGCAAACACAGACTCCTCTTTGCTTACTATACAATCAATCCAAAATATGCGGAAGACAATCACTCCATGCTTTGCAATTGTATGTTTTTTTTGCTGTCTCGGGGATTAAATATTAACCTGAGTGATGTGTCTTTTGTAATGTACGCCCAGGCCCAATTGATGAATATTATCAATTTATTTCTTACGCTCAATATCAGCATCAAGTGTAGTAACATCCATACCGCCCATGCGAAAAAGCCTTGAAAACGTATCGGTTTCAAATCGACCACCGCTTTGTTTTTGCCGATGGTTGCCATCATTCCCAAGTCTTTATAGGTGTATTCTATTAATGATTTTCCTTGCAAGGAACGGATAATATTTTTTGCCAAATTTTTGCCCTGATTAATAGCTACGTTGGCAACTTGCGGATGCCCTTTGGGATAATTTGGAGTCTCCATATAAGCTATGTCTCCCAAAGCGTAAATACTTTCGGTATCTTTCACAAGATTGTATCTGTCCACCGCATAGCGGTTTCTTACAATATTTTCTTTGCTTGTAATCCCTTCAAGTATATTTCCGGTAACCCCTGCCGACCAAATCAAATTTTTGCAGGGAATTGTCTCACCCGTACTAAGTACGGCATTGTCTCCATCGTACGATTTCAACCTTACATTTGTTTTTACGCGGACTCCCAACTCTTCCAGATATTTTTGCGACATTTTTTTTGATTCGTTACTCATGTTTGAGAGTGTATGAGATTCTCCCTCAAGTAAATAAATGTCCAATCCCGAAAAATCTACTTTGGGGTAATCTTTAGGAAGAATGTCATTTTTGAGTTCGGCAAAGGCTCCTGATAGCTCCACTCCGGTAGGTCCCGCCCCAACAATGACGATATTCAACAATTTTTCTTTCTCGTCGGCAGTAGCAATGGAGTATTTCTCAAAATCTTTCAATATTCTGTTTCGAATCTCTATCGCATCTGTCATTTCTTTCATTGGCAAAGAATGTTTTTTCATATCCTCATTGCCAAAAAAGTTGGTTGTACACCCTGTAGCTACCACCAAATGATCGTATTTGATGTTGCCGGTGTTGGTTATTACTGTTTTTTGCAATGAATCGACATACTCTACATCAGCCATTCGGAAGTCGAAATTTTTATAACCTTGAAATAATTTTCGGAATGGAAATGAGATGTTTGACGGCTCAATGCGGGCACTTGCCACTTGATAAAGCAACGGCTGAAACGAGTGATAGTTGTGCTTATCTATGAGGGTTATTCGTATGGGTTTGTTTTTCAGAGTTTTGATAAATTGAAGTCCTGCAAAACCTCCCCCGATGATTACCACCCTGTCGTTTGGTTTGAATTTAAACATAATCAGTCTGTATTTGTGAAGATAAAATCACTTGCTTGTTGTTCATAATTAACGATTGTATGTAAAATTTGTTTAAATATAAAACAAGTTTTCACAAAGTTTGTTGTAAAAAAAGATTTATATATGTTATGAAACCAACCAAACTATTTACAGCGTTTTTTAGGAGCGAGAGAGCCGGAGGTATGATATTGATATTTTGTACCATTTTTTCTTTGTGGATAACCAATTCTCCATACGGTTCTCAATTTTTGCAACTGTGGGATTTTCACTTGGCAGGACACTCTGTCGTACATTGGATAAACGATGGCTTGATGGCTCTGTTTTTTTTACTTGTGGGGCTGGAATTGGAGCGTGAAATTTATGTGGGAGAGCTTTCCAATATCAAAAATGCTTATCTCCCTTTGTTTGCCGCTATTGGTGGTATGATATTTCCGGCTATGCTGTATCTGAGTATGAATTATGGAACCGACGCTCAAGCAGGGGCAGGCATCCCTATGGCAACCGATATTGCTTTTGCTTTAGGTATATTGTCGCTGTTGGGAAAAAGGGTACCTACATCTCTCAAGGTATTTTTGACGGCTTTGGCTGTTATAGACGATTTGGGAGCAATTCTTATTATCGCGATGTTTTATACCAAAACTATTGCAATGAACTATCTGCTGATGGCGACGGGAGTATTTGTATTACTGATAATAATGAACGTATTGAAAATAAAAAAATTGGTATTTTACCTGATAGGAGGTGTATTTATGTGGTATTTTATGCTTCGTTCAGGAGTTCATGCCACTATTGCGGGGGTGTTACTAGCTTTTACCATCCCATTTTCGAAAAACGAAAAATCTCCATCCAATATTTTGGAGGATTTTCTGCATAAGCCGGTTTCATTCGTTATACTTCCCCTTTTTGCACTTGCCAATACCGCCATTCCGTTGACAGCCGGGATAGAAAAAGTCATTACTTACCATTACAGCATTGGTATTATGCTGGGATTAATCATAGGCAAACCCTTAGGCATTTTGACCCTATGTTACTTTGCCGTAAGGTTGAAAGTAAGCAATTTGCCACCGGACTTAAACTGGAAAATAATCATAGGTGCCGGATTTTTGGCTGGGATAGGGTTTACTATGTCGATATTTATTACCCTCCTGGCTTTTGACGACACAGAAATCATCAATAATGTAAAGTTGGTTGTGTTACTGTCATCGTTAATCGCCGCCGCCATCGGGTTTACCATACTGAAACGCACTCTGAAAAAAGATGCGCTGGAGTGATTTATTTTTCTATTCGAAATTTATCGAACGCATCGAATTCGATAACGTTTGTTGCTGCTCCGGGTTGATATAAGAGAGGATAAAACATACGGCAAACCCCTTGTCGAGCAGACAGTAATAAGTTTGAAATATCTTGCTGCTGTCTCCGTTGATAACAACGTCCATTTTGCTAAATGGGCGTCCTGATATGTCTTCAGACTGGATATGCCTGTCAATGCTGTCAAAAGAGATGGGAGCCTGCATCAATACTTTTCTTGATTTTTCCAAATAGTCTTTTGATGTTTTAATAGAAGGCGTTTGGCTTACTTTTTCTGCTACGCTTATTAGACTGGCGTTGAAACCTGTGGCACTTTCAAAAGGGTATTGATATACCGAAAAAAGATTTGCCGTACTTATTTTATACGATTCTATATTCATATTCTTGTTGCTGCCGGTAGCAATTTCCATCCCTTTGGCCTGTTGCTCTTCGGCTTGCCTGCGGGGCAGTATGTTCCAACTTTCAGGCAGTTTTACGGTAAAATGAAAAAATGCGTTGCTATATGTACAGTTTTCTACCGATCCAAAGTCAAAATTCTCCGGCTTTCCCTCTTTTTTTTGACATGCCCAAATACTTACCGCTACAATAATAATAAGTACACTTTTTAAACTGTAATATCCTTTCATTTGTTTATGATTTTAAATGGTTAAGTTATTTATTTTCATAATGTTGTTGATAGCACTTTTCCTCTTTTGAGTGTGGTAAAAGCGTGGCCGAAAATGGAACTCGGAAGAGGGGAAAAATAAAAAAGTTGATCATTTTTTTTACTAAAACGAAAATAATATGAACAAATTTATCATTCAAATGCCAAGACAAATGTACACAATCGTGAGTAAATACAAAAATGTTATTCAAATTCAAACACGGAACAGGCTATCCGATTTAATGTTTCCAATCAGACAATCTCCAAATGGAGAAACAGGGATTTCTGATAAGCTGCCTTCTGTCGATCCAAAACATCGAATATGTTCTCTATGAATTGGAAACCGCTTTGGTTATCAATATCCGGCGTAGCTCTTGGCTGCCGTTAGACGAAGTTTTTGAAACACTTTTAGAACAAAACCGTTTTGTCTCAAAAAGCTCCGTTTATCGATGTTTAGTCAGACATAACCTGAATAAAGTATCACAAGAGCAGGAAGGCAAGGCTGAAAAATGTAAAGCCTATCAGCCCGGTTATCTGCACATTGATGTTACTTATTTATCCAAACTTAACGGTGTAAGCGCTTATCTGTTTGTCGCTATCGACAGAGGCACAAGAACGTTGTTTTATCAAATTTACAACGATAAGTCCGCTGAAGACTTCTTTGATAAATGTGTAGCGTTTTTTCCTTTTGGGGTAGCCCATATTCTGACCGATAACGGATTGGAATTTACAAACCGGCTGAATTCGGATCAAAAAACCTCATTATTAGATACTAAATGCCTCAAAAACAAACGGAATAGCGGAAAGAGCGAACGGGACAATAAAAAACAATACGGTTCTCAGAACCAATTACAACAACAAAGAGGAAACGAACGAGATTTGATGAACTTCCTGTTGTTTTACAACCTAAGCAGAAGGTACGGGTCGCTAAGAAAAGAATTTAACGTGAAAACACCTTTACAAGCTGTGGAAAAACGGTTTCGACTTAAACCCGAAATATTAAGAATGAATCCACTAAAATTCAAAAGAAAATTACTAAGTTTGAATCAAAATGTAATCAACAATCATCAACAACGTTGTGTGAAACTTGACAGTTTTTAAAAACTTCGGATACTTGGAAATTTAGAATCTGCCAATAATCATCTTATCCATTTACAATTTTTTGAAAATCACCTATTTTTTCTTTATATTTCCTATGTGATTTTTATTACTCTCCGGGTGGTGGTGGTGGAGTGCTGTTGCCATTGTCCGGTTCCGGTCCGCTTCTTCCATCCCGTCTCCAGTCTCGACGCGAATTTCTCATATCGTTTTCGGCGGGATTGGAACTGCTCCCACTAAACTTGCTGATTTTGTAACTGAACCCAACCAAAAAGTAGGTTTGCAGAGCATTGAAACTACTATACTGCACATAGTTGTCGCCAACGGTTTGGGTTACATTCAATCGTTGATGAAGAATATCGTTTACCTTTAGCGAGAGTACTCCTTTTTTCTTCAAAATAGACCAATCGAGAGAAGCATTCCACAGCCACTGGTTTTGATTGAAAGTTGAATATCCGTTGAGTGCTTCAAAATTCAAATCAGTGGAGAGTGTCAAAGCATTGGTGGGACGGACAACCAGATTTGGAGACCAGCTCCAGTTATAAGTTTCGGAGTTTCTGGAGTTTAAGTTATTGGTAGTTTTAGAGTAGCTCATACCACCTCTCAAACCCAAATCGAAAATATCATGGGTGTATGTGAGTGAAATCTGACCTCCGGCATTTTGTCTTTTTGTGTCGCTCAATTCTCCTTTGATTAAGGCATCAATATCAATATTGTCTAAACTCACATTCTTTGAGGTGTAGCCATACTGCTGTCTTATTCCCCAATTTCCTCTGATGTTGAACTGTAATTTTTTTTGTATTATCGGAGTATTGAACATTGTAAAAAAATTGGCAGAATAAGGAATTTTGTCGGCGTTTACAGTTTGTATATATCTTTTACCGGTTTCGTCGTAAATGCTGTTGCTTGTCAAATCGTCTTTGGTTGCATTTCCCATAACACCAATGTTGAATGATGAAAATGTTTTTTCGCTGTAAGTAGAATACATCAAGCGAAGACTATGTTCAAACGCCGGATTAAGTTTGGCGTTTCCAACCGTTTCGTTCATCAAATCAGTATTGTTTTTTACCGGTTGCATTTGACTTATTGAGGGTTGATTTGTTCGCCCCCGGTAGTCCATTCTGGCAAACTGCCTTTTGCCAAAGTTGTAACGAAACTGCGCCGATGGAGCAAAGTTTATCACTTTGTTTTCAAGAGAAATTCCTGGAGAATCTCCATAAAAAGTGGTGCTGTACGTTTGCGATGGCTCCATTTTCATTCCGAGCATCAAATTATAATTTTGTTGGTAGTATCGATAGTTTAATTCAAAGGCCTCACGATAGAATGTGTTTTCAAATTCGTTACTGTAATCGGTATCTAATAGTGTGTATTTTGTTGTTGCCACATCTTTGTCAAATAGATTACGTACCGAATTGCTTGCGCTTCTATTGGCGGAGACCACCGTTTCTAGGAAGTGCTGCGATTTCCATATAGGTTCAACGTAGGAGATGCGGAACCCTACATTGTTTCGTGTAGAATTATTGTGGTTTCTTTGATCAACTGTTTGTAAACTGTCGGTAGTTGTTTTTTCTGAAAAATTAAATCCATCTGATGTGCTTTGCGAAAAACTCGTATTTAGATTAGCAGTTAAAGTTCTCCCTTTTTTTGATTTAAATTTATGACTGTATATTACATTTATTCCTCCATTTATGCTATAACCATCAGAATTGTTTTCCGATTCTCCAAAGCTTGTAGTCGTATCGGCTACAAGGTATTCATAATTGGAGCTACTATTAGAAAAATACCGCGAATAGCCAATATTGGGCTGAAAAATAACGGTGTTCAGCGTATCTGGTTTCCACTCTGCCTCCAACCTGAGGTTGGTTTCATGATTGTTTCGCCCCGATTCGTTGTGGGAAGTATTGGTGTAGGTCTTGCCCGAAGTATAACTGTCTCTGTTATTGTCTGATATTTGAGTGTTTTCAGAATGGTTATAGGTAACGTCTCCTCCTATGGTCATTTTATCATTGAGCGGAGTGTTGATGTTGTAGCCCAAATTTTGTGTAGCTGTAATACCTGCATTTTGTCCGCCTCCAAAACCACCTCTGCCGCGCCTGCTTCGCGAAGTGTTTATATTATTTGCTCCTCCCGTAATGGTAGAGCGAGTATCGTCGTTCATAATATTCAAAAAAGCGTTGGCATCGTATCTAAAATCGGGATTGATATCAACGCCACCTGCCGCTCCAACATTACCAAAAATCCCTTGGCGCCGGTCTTTTTTAGTTGTCAGGTTGATAATTCGTTCTGTGTCATCGTCCTCAAATCCGGTAAGTTTTGCCATATCAGACTTTTGATCCACCACTTGAATTTTGTCTATCATGTCGGCGGGTATATTTTTTGTAGCCATTTGTACGTCGTCTCCAAAAAACTTTTTCCCGTCCACGCGTATTTTTTTTATTTCCTGACCATTGACCGTTACTTTTCCTTCGGAATCTATCTCCACGCCGGGTAGTTTTTTCAATACCTCTTCTACTACGGCATTTTGGCTTGTTTTTACAGAACCAGCATTGTACTCTATTGTATCGTTTCTGACCATTACTTGCACCGCCGTTCCACTTATATCCACCTGTTGGAGCATTTTCACGTCTTCCCCCATTGTTATGGTTGCTAATGTTATATCTTTATCGCGTACTGTAACATTAGCTGTATAGGGTACAAATCCGATGGAGGTTATTGATAATATATAATTTCCAGATTTTATATTTGACAGAGAAAATTTCCCATTTGTACTGGTTCGGACTCCCGAAACCAAAGCCGAGTCTTTTGCTGCGAGCAATCTTATGGTAGCCAAATCTAACGGAGCGTCCGCTTTATTATCTTTTACGTTGCCATTTATTTTGTATTGTGCCGATATTGTAACCATTGAAGATACAAAAAACAGAAGAAGTGCGATTTTTTTCATAAAATTATGTTGGTGTATGTTTTCAAAAAATATGTACTTGTATAAGCAATGTACAGCTACAAAAAATTATTGTTTCTAATTTCTGACCGAAAATAGGGCAAAAGGTTTAAATCTAAACAATTTTTTATCAAATTTTGTTATTTCAATAAAATCAATATTTACAACTATTCTAAATAAATATGAAAAAGACATTGCTTATACCAGCCTTAGTTCTTTGGGCATCAGTTGCTACTACCATATCGGCTCAGTTTATCCAAGCGCCTCTTCCTTATACTTATGGTGCCCTTGAACCCTATATTGACAGCGTTACTATGCGTATCCACTATACGGCACACCATGCTGCTTATGTAAAAAATTTGAATCAGGCGATAGAGAATTATCCCGATTTACAAAAAAAAGAACTCGCTACCCTGTTGAAAGAGATAAACAGTTTGCCCGCAGATATTCAGACCGCTGTGCGTAATAATGGAGGGGGGCATTATAATCATTCGTTGTTTTGGACGTTACTTGCTCCGGCGGGAAGCACCCAAATATCTGCCGACGTGGAAAATGCATTGATAGACAATTTTGGGAGTGTGGACAAATTTAAAGAGCTGTTTGAAAAAGAGTGTGGCAAGCGGTTTGGTTCGGGTTGGGTATGGCTTGTAAAAAATCGTGGCGGCAAACTGGAGATTGTTTCTACCTCCAATCAAGACAATATGTATATGCCTTTCAACACTATTAAAGGTAAACCGATTTTAGCACTGGATGTATGGGAACACGCCTATTATCTCAAATATCAGTCGAAACGCTTGAATTATGTCAAATCATTTTGGAACGTGGTCAATTGGAATAAGGTAGCCGAATTGTACCGTTGAATTATTCATAGTATTAATTCAAAGTTTTTGTATTACTTTTGTGTAAACATTTTTAAAAACAAGGTGATATGAAAAATAAACTGAAAAACGTATTTATTTCGTCTGTCTTATTGATAACAAGTGTTTTTACGGCATTTTCACAATCCGACCAATATGTCGGAGCGGAATTTAACTTTGGTACATCAGTGGGTGGCTCCAATCAGACGGCTTACGGTATCTCATATGAGAATCGATTCTCCAATCATTTCGGTATTGAATCGGGACTTTTCAGTACAACTACTTTTGATACAGTATGGAAATACAGATATTTGGAAGCACCGTTGTTACTCAAATTCTATTCAAAGCCTTTCAATCTCAGTCTGGGAGCAAAGGGGGGGCTATTTACCGGAGCCGGAAACTATTCAGAAGGCACCCTCTTTTGGGGCGAACCATATAATATTTCACTGTTGATTAAGCTGAGTAGAGATTTTGAACTGTCTCGCTCGCTGATACTCGAACCGGAAATTATCTGTACTCCACTGAATAATCTGGAGGAAAATGTATATTTTAACGTGGGTATCAAGCTAAAATACTTACTTTAAGAAATAGGTCAGATATATTTTCAATATCTAAAATCTCTCGTTCAGACAAGAATTGCGAGAGTTAAGCAGGGCCTCTGTCAAATATGGTGGTAACATAGGTTACTCAACCGACAGATGTTTACTTGTGGCGTAATAACAATAGCTTTATCTATCTGCCGAATAACTATATAAACTTATTGAGAGCCGATATACAGAAACAGTAATCCTAAAGCAACGAGTAATAAGTCCCAAAGTTTGGCTTTGATATTACTCTCTTTAAAAATAAAAACACCGCCGAGAAAACTGATAAGTACGCTACTGCGGCGAATCATCGAAACAATGGATATCATCGCTCCCGGTTGACTCAAAGCCCAAAAATAGAACAAATCGGCAAGCGATAGAAAAACCGAGATAAAGAGTATGGAGTTTCTCCATTCCAATTTGGTACTGCCAAATATTTTTGACCGGTACAGTATAATAAAAAATAGAGCTGTGAGTATAGTTTGATAAAATAGAAACCAGCTTTGAACAAACATACGGTCGTAGCGTTCCATCAAATACTTGTCGTATAGAGCGCTGATAGCGCCGAATATTACAGAAAGGAACAGAAGCCAGATGAATTTATTGTCTCTGAAATAAACTCCCTCCCGCTTTCCCGTACTACTCATCAAAAAAAGCGATAAAATACCCAGCGTTACCCCAATCCATTGATAAATATTTAATCTTTCGCCAAAAAACAACATTGCTCCAATCAATGTGTACAAAGGTTGTGTAGCTTTGATTGGTCCCGTGAGTGTTACAGACAGGTGCTTAATGGCATAATATCCGCAAAACCAGGAGGAAAATACGATACACGATTTGATAACCACATGCCGATGGGCATCCCAATTGCCTGCCGGCACATAAAAAAAATTGGTGTCGGGAAGCGCCCCACTTGCGGAAAAAATGATGAGAGGCAAAAATAAAACCGCGCTAAACGCGGTAGAGATAAGCAAAACACTCAATACAGCATTGTTGCGGAGCGCTGCTTTTTGGAATATATTATAAATTCCGAGTAGAAAAGAAGATATAAACGCACCTAATATCCACATAAGGGATGTAAAATTATAAAAAACACCAATATAATATTAGCTACAACTCTTTGAAATCATTAGTGTAAATGTATCATAATAAGGCATTGTTTCTTCTCTTTTTCTCAGAAAAGCATCAATAGGTACCCCACTTTCTTTGTACGTCGCCAATACAGATTATTCTTCCAATTTCATGTTGTGAAACACGTTTTGTACATCTTCGTCATCCTCTATTTTTTCTATCAATTTGTTTACCGATGCACGTTGCTCTTCGTCCAATGCCTTTGTGTCTTGAGGAAAGCGTTCAAATTCGGCGCTATTGATTTCAAAGCCATTCTCTTCTAAATATCTTTGAATGGTAGAGTAGGAGGCGAAATCGCCATAAACAATTACTTCATCCTCATCTTCCTCTATCTCATTAGCTCCATAATCAATCAATTCAAGCTCAAGCTCATCCAAATCAATACTCTCTTTTTTTGCTACGTGAAATACGCAACTGTGATCAAACATAAACGATACCGAACCTGAAGTCCCCAAAGAGCCTCCCAATTTGTTGAAATAGCTTCGCACGTTGGCAACAGTTCGCGTAGGATTGTCGGTAGCAGTTTCAACAATAATGGCTATCCCGTGCGGTCCATATCCCTCATACACCATCTCTTTGTAATCGCCCTCATCTTTTGACGTAGCCTTTTTAATGGCCCTTTCTACATTGTCTTTGGGCATATTTTCCTTTTTTGCCTGCTGCATCAGCACCCTTAGGCGGGGATTTGTGTCGGGTTCGGAACCACCATCTTTCACTGCAATGGTAATTTGCTTGCCAAGTTTTGTAAATACGCGAGCCATATTTCCCCAGCGTTTCATTTTGGTTGCTTTTCTATATTCAAATGCTCTTCCCATCTTATTTGTAATGATTAAAATAGAACCGATTCAAGTGAGTATGTTTACCTTAAATCATTCTTGTTATTTTTCTTTTCAGAGTGCAAAAGTATAAAAATGGCTTGAAAAATCATTAACTTTTGTCAAATAATTTGATTGACGAAAAAAATATTTAGAGATTAAACCATTGCCCATTGAAAAATTATTTGTACTTTTGTGGTCGAAATAGGCAAGTGAGGGGGACATTCAGTCCCCTTCTTTGTTATAAACTGTCAGAGAAAGTGATTGTAGAGCAAAATATTATTCGGTGGGTTGAAGACCATTTGGTAGCAACCGACCATTATTTAGTAGATGTGAAAATTACTCCAGACAATCACATTACTGTTGAGATTGATGCATTTGAAGGGGTTTCGGTCGATTTTTGCGCCAATTTAAGCCGTTTTATCGAATCAAAACTCAACCGAGACATCGAAGACTATGAGTTGGAAGTATCTTCCACTGGTTTGACCCAACCGTTTAAGGTAATAAAACAGTACGAAAAAAACATCGGCAATGAAGTAGAAGTAAATACTAATGATGGGAGAAAATGGGAAGGAATTTTGGAAGAACTAACCGAGAGTGGCATTGTATTGCAGATAGAGAAACAAGTGAAACCTGAAGGAGCTAAAAGAAAAATTACCATTACCGAAAATATCGGTTTGCCTTTTGAAAATATTAAAACAACAAAATATATTATCAGATTTAAATAAGTCATGAGCAAAAAAGAAACCATCAATCTAATTGATACTTTTTCGGAATTTAAAGAACTAAAAAATATCGACAGAAGTACGTTGATAAGCGTTGTGGAAGAAACTTTTCGTAGCGTGATAGCAAAAATATTCGGTACCGATGAAAATTTTGATGTGATTATCAACCCCGACAAAGGCGACTTTGAAATATATCGCACCCGTATTGTGGTAGCCGACGATGAGATAGAAAACGAAAATATGCAAATTTCGCTATCAGAAGCCAAAAAAATTGATGAAGACTACGAATTAGAAGAGGAAGTGAGCGACAAGGTTGATATTAGTGATTTTGGACGCCGAGCCATTCTCACTCTACGTCAAACATTGGCATCTAAAATATTGGAGTTGCAAAAAGATAACCTCTATTCGAGCTACAAAGAAAAAGTAGGACAAATAGTAAATGCAGAGTTATACCAAATATGGAAAAAAGAGATGCTGTTGATGGATGAAGACGGAAACGAACTCTATTTGCCCAAATCGGAACAAATCCCGACCGACTTTTACCGCAAAGGAGAGACTGTACGTGCCGTAGTGGCCGTAGTAGAGAATAAAAATAACAATCCAAAAATCATTCTTTCGAGGACGTCTCCTGTGTTTTTGGAAAGATTATTCGAATTAGAAGTACCCGAAATTCATGACGGACTTATAACAATCAAAAAAATAGCCCGCATTCCCGGTGAAAGAGCAAAGGTCGCCGTAGAATCTTATGACGATAGGATAGACCCCGTAGGAGCTTGTGTGGGGGTTAAAGGAGCCCGAATACATGGTATTGTCCGTGAACTCCGCAACGAAAACATAGATGTAATCAACTACACCAACAACGTCAATCTATTTATAGCAAGATCTTTGAGTCCGGCAAAAATCACCTCCATACGCCTCAACGAAGAAGAAAAAAAGGCGGAAATATATCTTAAACCCGAAGAGGTATCGCAAGCTATTGGCAAAGGAGGGCTGAATATCAAGCTGGCAAGTATGCTTACGGGATATACCTTGGATGTGTTCAGAGACATTGACGAAACAGAAAATGAAGAAGATATTTATCTGGACGAATTTTCGGACGAAATAGAACAATGGATAATAGACCAGTTCAAATCCATCGGATGCGATACAGCCAAGAGCGTACTTGCCATATCGCGTGAAGATTTGATACGCCGCACCGATTTGGAAGACGAAACTATTGATGAAGTACTGAACATTCTGGCAGCAGAATTTGAAGAATAAATACTGCTTGTTGTATAAAGAACAAGAGAGTAAATATCATTTTTTTGAAAAGTATAAATAAAAAATTCCTCATAATATGAGGTTTAGAGGCAAAACAATATGTCTATAAGATTAAGTAAAGCAATTAAAGATTTAAATGTAGGTCTCTCTACTGCGGTAGAGTTTCTTGCAAAAAAAGGACACAAAATCCCCACCGATATTAATTTTAAAATTACCGACGAAGAATATCTTTTATTGGCAAAAGAATTCAATAAAGACATGGCTTTAAAATTGGAATCGGAACGTTTGAGTCAAGAACGGCACTCCAAAGAAAAAGCCGAAACTGTTGCTATCGAAGGGTACGAAACAAAAAAAACGGAACCAAAAGATAACTTTATCCAGACAGTTGTGGATCAAGATTATCGTCCCCATATAAAAGAGGTAGGACATATAGAGTTAGAAAAACAGGAGCAAGAAAAAGAGACATCCCAACCCGAAGTAATAGAAACTCCTGCCGAAACTATCCCCGAATTGATAGAACCGGTTAAAAGTGAAGAGCCGAAAATCGAAAAACAGGATATAGAATCAATAGAAATAGTTGAAACTGCAGAGATTGTACCGAAAGCCACAACCGTGGAAGAACCGGTAGAGACAAAAACAGAAGAAATAAGCAAACCGGTAGAAATACAGAAAGAAGAAACCTCAAAAGAAGAAACCTCAAAAGAAGAAACTCAAAAACAGGTACCGGAAGAGATAACAACAAACAACGAAAGCCATATCAAACCAAATAAACAAGATGTCGAAAGTACAGATGAAACAGAAAGTGAAGATACAATTTTTCGTATAAGCAAACCCAAAATCAATATAGCCCCCGTAGTAATCGGCGAAATAGATTTGGATAACTTGAATCAAAGTACCCGCCCCAAGTCAAAAACCAAAGAGCAAAAGAAAAAAGAGAGAGAGGAACGGCGTACAGATGGGAAAATCAAGAAAGTAACAAGCAATAACTCTACAGGAAATACCGAAAATAAAGAAGAAAACAAGAATAGCGGAAAACGAAAACGTATAAACAAGCAACGTGTCGATATCAATAGAACAGACATTGAATTAAATAAAAAAGGGAACAAAAAAAACGACCGTATAAAAAAACCTATCAAAACGGTAGTTGATGAAGAAGAAGTTCAAAAACAAATAAAAGAGACACTTGCCCGACTTTCTGGTAGCGGCAAAAAAAGTAAAGGTTCGAAATACCGACGCGAAAAAAGAGAAAATATCCGCACCAACCAGCAAGAGCAGGCGGATATAGAACGCGGCGACAGCAACGTACTGAAACTGACAGAATTTGTTACGGTAAGCGAATTGGCTACTATGATGAATATTTCTGTAAATCAGGTAATTGCAACCTGTATGAGTATTGGTATGATGGTGTCTATCAACCAAAGATTGGATGCAGAAACAATCAATATTGTAGCCGATGAATTTGGTTTCAGAACAGAATATGTAAGTAACGACGTAGTAGAAGCATTGTCTTTTGACAAAAAAGATACCGAAGAAGACTTAGAATCTCGTGCGCCAATTATTACGGTAATGGGGCACGTGGATCATGGAAAAACCTCGCTTTTGGACTACATTCGCAAAACAAATGTAATCGCGGGCGAAGCCGGAGGCATCACACAGCATATAGGAGCCTACAATGTAAAACTTGAAAACGGGCAGCGAATCACCTTCCTTGATACGCCTGGACACGAGGCGTTTACCGCTATGCGTGCAAGAGGGGCCAAAATTACCGACTTGGTTATTATCATCGTAGCCGCAGACGACAACGTAATGCCTCAAACCATCGAAGCCATTAACCATGCCTCGGCAGCCAATGTCCCTATCGTATTTGCAATAAATAAAGTAGATAAACCTGGGGCCAACTCCGAAAAAATTAAGGAGTCTCTTGCAAATATGAACTATTTGGTAGAAGAGTGGGGAGGCAAATACCAATCACAAGATATCTCGGCAAAAACAGGTTTGGGTATCAACGAGTTGCTCGAAAAAGTTCTACTCGAAGCCGAATTACTCGACTTAAAAGCCAATCCGCATCGCAATGCATACGGTTCGATTATAGAATCGACATTAGACCGTGGTAGAGGATATGTGGCTACAGTGCTGGTCGAAAACGGTACCTTAAAAAAAGGGGATATTGTACTTGCCGGAGTCTATTACGGCAGAATAAAGGCAATGTTTAACGAGAGAAATCAATCCATTGAAGAAGCGAAACCAGCAGAACCAGTTTTGATTTTGGGGCTGAACGGAGCGCCTCAAGCCGGAGACAACTTTAATGTAGTAGAAACCGACCAAGAAGCCCGCGAAATAACCAACAAACGCGAACAGCTGCAACGCGAGCAAAGTTTGCGTACCAAAAAGCACTTTACACTCGATGAATTGGGAAGACGTATTGCCCTTGGCGATTTCCAAGAGATGAACATCATTGTAAAAGGAGACGTGGACGGGTCTATCGAAGCCTTGTCAGACTCCTTACTGAAACTCTCCACAGAGCATATTCAAATAAATGTCATTCACAAAGCTGTAGGCGCAATTTCCGATTCGGATATTTTGTTGGCTGCCGCTTCCAATGCCATTATCGTTGGTTTCCAAGTACGCCCTACAGTTTCTGCACGCAAACTGGCCGAAAAAGAAGAGATAGACATACGCCTCTATTCAATCATATACGATGCCATCGAAGAGATAAAATCGGCTATGGAAGGTATGCTCTCTCCCGAAATCAAAGAAGAAGTAACCTCAACAGTTGAAGTAAGAGAAGTATTCAAAATAACCAAAGTAGGAACCGTGGCAGGTGCTATAGTGCGCGAAGGAAAAATAAAACGGTCGAATAAGGTCAGACTAATTCGTGACGGAATTGTAATATATACCGGAGAAATTGACACCCTGAAGCGCTTCAAAGAAGATGTAAAAGAGGTAGGAACAAACTTTGAATGTGGTATAAGCATCAAAAACTACAACGATATAAAAGTCGGTGATATGATAGAAGGCTACGAAGAAATAGAAGTGAAACAAACTCTGTAATGGATGTTTTTCTGCCTACAGCACACATACTTTTATCAAAAAAAAACTTTACCAAAGCTCTATGGCTTTGGTAAAGTTTTTTTCCAGATTAATGTTATAACCTTCACAAAAAAATACTACTTTTGTATCAAACATATCTGTCTGATGGGAAAAAAATTTCAATACTTTATAGATGATGAACATGACGAGCTGATAAATCGTTATGAAAAATTTCTCTCAGGGGCAGCTTCCGGCTATTTTGAAGTAGAAGAACTGGGAAGCATTGTAGAATATTATCTACAACGGGGAAAAACCTCAGAATCTCTCAAAGCCTGGGAGTTTGGCAAAAAACTTCATCCTGAAAGTAGCCTGCTTGACTTAAAACGGGCAAAAATCTATTTGACAAGCGGAGACGCGCAAAAAGCAAATCGGATTTTAGACAGTCAGATAGAAAGCAACGAACCGGAAGTTGTACTGCTAAAAATAGAAACACTTATAAAGCTCGGCAGAGAGAAAGAGGCATACGGAATAGCACTTAGGTTAATAGACGGCGAAGACGACGAAAAAGAATGGATGTGCCTAGACTTGGCAATGGTATTTATGACCGAAAACTCTTTCAAATTTGCATTGGAACTACTCAAAAAAGGAGAGGAAATAACTCCCCGAAACATTGATATACTTTTTGAAAAAGCATTTTGCTACGAGCGACTGAACGATTTGGAGCCAGCGATATCCGCTTATGACAAAATAGTCTCTATCGATGCCTATTCTGCAGAAGCTTGGTTTAACTTAGGGCAAATTCACTTTAACTTAAATCAATTTGAGAAAGCCCTAGAGGCTTACGACTATGCCCTGACAATAAACGACGGCGATGTCATTGCATTGATGCAGAAAGCACACTCGTTATATCAACTCAACCGCTACAATGATGCTGTTCAGGTCTATTTGGAATACGTAGAATTTGCCGTTGAAAAGTGGCAAGTATATACGTTTATAGGCGAATGCTACGAAAAATTGGAAGATTATGTCAAAGCATTGCACTACTACCAACTATCTATGGACGAAACTCCCAATAACTTTGACGCACTTGTGGGAGCAACTATTTGTATGCTCGAAATGGAAGAATATCTCAAAAGTTTGGAATATATACTCAAAGCCATCGAACTAGACGACAAGGCAGCAGACGTCTGGGTATATCTGGCTGAGGCAAAAACAGGACTGGGAAACACCGACGAAGCACTCGAAGCATATCTAAAATCAATAAGCATAGATCCTACGCAACCAGACGTTTTAATGTCTGTTGCCGGCATATATATGGATGAGGGCAAATTTGCAGAAGCCATTAAGTATTACGAACTGGCCTATAACTTTGATAATAATCTGGAAATGATAGAATTATTTATGGCAGTAGGCTACTATTATATGGGAGATATGGAAAAAACTTCACATTTTTTACACCTCGCTTTACAAAAAAGTTTGGATGCTTTTATGCTATTTCAAGAATTCTGTCCGGATGCCGGCTTAGAATTCTGATTTTTTTTATTAAATAAAAAAATAATCCCCCTTACCATAACTAAATAACCGACCCAAAATGATAAAAAAAGGATTACTGCCACTTATATTTGCTTTATTATTTATTTTTCTCCCCAATATCTCGGCACAAGCAAAAGAAGCAGACCCAGACCCTACCGACACTTTATCCCTCATTCAAAAAGTAGAAAAATGGTACGAGAACAATATGAACTATGCTAGTATCACAGCATTGATGACGGTCGAAAGTTCGTTTATCCCATTTCCATCCGAATTGGTTGTGCCTCCTGCGGCATACGTTGCAAGCAAACCCGAAAGCAAGCTCAACCTCTTTTTGGTTGTGATATTCGCTACACTCGGTTCGCTGTTAGGGGCATATATCAACTATTTTTTAGCACTTTGGCTCGGGCGTCCCATAGTACACAAGCTTGCCGACAGCAAATGGGGAAAAATAATGCTTTTAAGCAGCGAAAAAGTTCAAAAGGCAGAAGACTACTTCAATAAAAATGGCAATGCCTCTACCTTCATAGGCAGACTTATACCAGGCATCAGACAGTTGATTTCACTACCTGCGGGGTTGGCAAAAATGAATTTTGTAAGCTTTACACTATACACCCTATTGGGAGCCGGCATTTGGAATGTAATATTGACATTGATGGGATACCTTGCTCATGGACAAGCCGACCTGATAAATAAGTACAGCCATGAATTGAGTATTATCATATTGACTTTACTGGTACTAGTAGCCACATTTTTTGTGGTAAAATATTTTGTCAAAAAAAAGGGAAAAAAAGAAAAATGAAAAATTTCGGACTGATAGGCTATCCGCTGGGACACTCTTTTTCTAAAAAATATTTTTCTAAAAAATTTGAAAAAGAAAATATTGATGCCAAATACGAATTATACGAAATTTCTGAAATAGAAAAAATTAAAGAAATAGCCCAAAATATCGACCTGACCGGACTTAACGTAACCATACCGTATAAGCAAAGCGTCATCCCATTTTTGACCGAATTGGACGAAACTGCCGACAAAATCGGTGCGGTAAATGTCATCCATTTTATAAAAACCAATTCAAAACCAATTTTAAAAGGTTACAATACTGATGTCATCGGTTTTACAAACTCAATAAAAAACCATTTGAAACCGCATCATAGCAAAGCATTGATTTTAGGAACCGGAGGTGCCGCCAAAGCAATGGCATATGGATTACAAAAACTTGGTTTGAAAGTTACTTTCGTTACACGCAATACACAAAAAATAAAACAACAGGCAGATAAAACCCTGTCTATTGTAAAACCCCAAATCATATCTTATGACGAACTTAACCGTGTTAATCTTACCGAAAATCAGATAATTGTAAACGCATCTCCTATCGGTACCTTTCCAAAAATAGATGAATGCCCCGCAATTCCATATCAATTTTTAACACCAGGACATTTGCTTTTTGATGCGGTATATAATCCATCCGAAACACTATTTATGAAAAAAGGAAAAGAAAAAGGTGCAGACGTTTTGAACGGTGAGCAAATGCTGATAGGGCAAGCCGAAGCAGCCTGGAAAATTTGGTCGGCAAAATAACAATAACAAACAATAACCCTTATCGCACGTGCATTTATTTTACGTTCCTGATATAGAAATAAGGCATATTTTGCCCGAAGAAGAATCGAAACATGCCGTAAAAGTACTCCGCTTGCAACCCGGCGACGATGTTATACTTGTTGACGGAGTAGGGGGGTGGTATCGGGGAGCTATTACCCAAGCACATCCGCTACATTGCGAGTTTGAAATAAAAGAAACAATCCCAAATTACGGAAAACGGAATTACCATCTGCACATTGGTATAGCCCCCACCAAAAATATCGACCGTTTTGAATGGTTTTTGGAAAAAGCAACCGAGATAGGAATAGATGAAATAACACCTATTATTTGCCACAACTCCGAACGGAGAATATGCAAACCGGAAAGATGGGAAAAGATTCTAATAGCAGCCTCCAAACAATCATTAAAAGCATTTTTTCCCCGATTGAATCCGGCAATAAGCTTTGATAATTTTATAAAAAAAACATCGACAAAGCAAAAAATGATAGCCCATTGTTACGAAAGCATAAAACTATCTCTCAAGTTTTCCGTTGTACCCTCTTCCGACTCCATTATACTTATAGGTCCTGAAGGAGACTTTAGCAAAGAGGAAATATTAAAAGCCATAGACAACCAATACCGCCCTGTTTCACTTGGAAAAAGCCGTTTACGCACCGAAACAGCAGGAGTAGTCGCTTGCCATACTATTGCCTTGATGAATGATGAATGAGCGTGTTATGATTTTTGAACATAACTAAAATTACCAAAGCAAAATAAATACTTTGAAAGTTGATTTAAATCACACTTTTCATAGTGTCAAAATGCAATCCTTACTTTGCAAAAATAAAAAAAAAGAGTATTTTTGCATCAAAATATTGCAAAATGGAGTCTTTTTACAAAACACATCAATATTTAGTTGAAAATGTCAATTCGTCAGTCAGAAGACTTCTTATGGACGAAATAGACCTCACAAAACGATTGATAGGAATCAAAGGAAGTAGAGGGGTAGGTAAAACTACATTTTTGTTGCAGTTTGCCAAAGAGCATTTTGGTGCGTACAATCGTCAATGTTTATATGTCAATTTCAATAATTTCTATTTTGCCGGACATTCTCTGACCGAGTTTGTCGAAGATTTTTATAAAGCCGGAGGAAAAACCTTGCTTTTGGACCAAATGTTCAAGTACGAAAATTGGTCAAAAGAGCTGAGATATTGCTACGACAGATTTCCATCGCTCCAAATCATTTTTACAGGCTCTACAGTAATGCGGCTTTTAGATGAAAATTCTGATCTGCAGGGTATTATAGCCTCGTACAATTTACGGGGATTCTCATTTCGAGAATACTTAAATTTAGAAACCGACCAAAACTTTTCTGCATACTCTCTAACCGAAATTTTACGCAATCACAAAGCTATTGCTACTGAAGTTTGTGAAAAAATAAATCCGCTGGATCATTTTGCATTATATTTGAATCACGGATATTATCCATTTTATTTGGAAGAAAGAAATTTTTCGGAGAATCTGCTCAAAACAATGAATATGATGTTGGAGGTAGATATTTTGTTGATAAAGCAAATTGATATAAAATATCTTCCTCGAATCCGAAAACTTCTTTATCTTATCCTTAAGAAAGCTCCTATATCATTGAACATAAGTCAATTGAGTGATGATATTGAAACGTCGAGATTGACTGTAATGAATTACATAAAATACCTGCAAGATGCAAGGATGATAAATTTGCTCTATTCGTCGGGTAACTCTTTTCCTAAAAAACCAAGATCACTTTATTTGCAAAATACAAACCTTATGCACGTATTACTCCCCAAAGAGATAAACGTGGACGATGAACGAAAAACGTTTCTTTACAATGCACTTCATTTTGCACACAGAGTGAACCTTGGCAAGCAACATGGAGATTTTTTGATAGACAATTTGTTTAATATTAAATATTTGCCAAAAGACAGCGGTAGTTACAGATCAAATTTTAAACTTATATTTGCCGTAGATAACTTGTTGGTAGGGCATAAAAACAGAATTCCTCTCTGGCTTTTTGGCTTTTTGCATTAAAAAAAATACAGAATTAATTTATACTAAACATACAAACAGAAACAATCAATTAACAAAATAGAACATGACAAAAGTAAAAAAATTTTTAACCTGTGATGGCAATCAAGCTGCTGCACACATAGCTTATATCTTCAGCGAAGTTGCCGCGATATATCCTATCACGCCATCATCTACTATGGCAGAATATGTAGATGAATGGACTGCTGCCGGGCGAAAAAATATGTACGGCGAAAAAGTACAAGTGGAAGAAATGCAATCGGAAGCCGGAGCCGCTGCCGCTATGCACGGCGCATTACAAGCCGGAGCTCTGACTACAACCTTTACCGCCTCTCAGGGATTGTTGCTAATGATACCAAACATGTACAAAATGGCAGGAGAATTACTCCCGGGAGTTTTTCATGTTTCAGCTCGTGCTCTTGCCGCACAAGCACTCTCCATTTTTGGTGACCACCAAGATGTAATGGCAGTACGCCAGACCGGATGCGCCTTATTTGCAACAAGTTCTGTTCAAGAGGTGATGGATATTGCCGCTGTGGCACACCTTGCCTCCATTAAAACACGCATCCCTTTTGTGCACTTTTTCGATGGTTTCCGCACTTCTCACGAAATTCAGAAAATTGAAGAAATAGATCAGGAAGCGATAGTGAGTTTAATAGATCAAGAAGCATTGCAAGCATTTCGAGACAGAGCTTTGACTCCTCTGAATCCTGTAGTGCGGGGTACTGCTCAAAATTCCGACATATACTTTCAATCTCGCGAAGCAGCCAATCCCTTTTACGAAGTTGTACCCGAAGTTGTTGAAGACTACCTAGACAAACTTGCCGAAATAACAGGACGCAAATACGGGCTGTTTGATTATTACGGAGCTCCCGACGCAGATCGTGTAGTAGTAGCGATGGGTTCTGGCACCGAAGCCATTCGCGAAGGTATTGATTATTTGGTAGAAAAAGGAGAAAAAGTAGGACTTGTTACAGTACACTTGTATCGCCCTTTTTCGGCAAAACATTTTCTTTCCGTATTGCCTAAAACAGCAAAACGTCTTTGCGTTTTAGACCGCACCAAAGAACCCGGTGCCGGTGGAGAACCACTCTATTTGGATGTAAAAGACGTGCTTTATGGAACTGAAAATCAACCGCTGGTAGTCGGAGGACGTTACGGACTCTCATCCAAAGATTTCACTCCTGCCCAAGTGTTGGCAGTATTCAAAAATTTGGCATTGCCCACTCCCAAAAATCATTTTACCGTAGGTATCGTTGATGATGTTACATTCACCTCCCTCCCGCTTGGAGAAGAAATATCGTTAGGCAGCGAAGGAATTTACGAAGCAAAATTTTATGGATTGGGAGCCGACGGAACCGTAGGAGCAAATAAAAATTCTATAAAAATTATTGGAGATAATACAAATAAATACTGCCAAGCATACTTTGCTTACGACTCCAAAAAATCGGGAGGATTTACCTGCTCGCACCTCCGCTTTGGAAATGATCCAATTCGATCCACATATTTGGTAACCACCCCCAACTTCGTAGCTTGCCACGTTCAAGCATATTTGAAACTGTATGATGTAACCAAAGGATTGAAGAAAAACGGAACTTTTCTTTTGAATACCGTATGGAACGAACAGGAGGTAAAGCAAAATCTCCCCGTTAATGTGAAAAAATATCTAGCCAAAAACAATATTAGCTTATACATCATAGACGCCACTAATATTGCCGTTGAAATAGGTCTGGGAAATCGCACCAATACCATCCTGCAATCTGCATTTTTCAAAATTACCAATGTAATCCCGTTTGAACTTGCCGTGGAGCAGATGAAAAAATTCATTGTGAAATCTTATGGCAAAAAAGGGGAGCAAATTGTGAATATGAACTATGCCGCCGTTGATCGTGGAGGCGAAGAATTTACAAAAGTGGAGGTACCTACCGAATGGGCAGATTTGAATGAAGAAGAGATTACAACCGATATTGTTCCTGCATTTATTAAAGATATAGTACGCCCTGTAAACGCTCAGGCAGGAGACGATTTGCCGGTCTCGGTATTCAAAGGGCGGGAAGACGGGACATGGGTGCAAGGCACGACCAAATACGAAAAACGCGGCGTTGCCTCATTTGTACCCGAATGGACTTCGGCAAACTGTATTCAGTGTAATCAGTGCGCTTATGTTTGTCCTCACGCAGCCATTCGCCCTTTTATTTTGGATGAAACAGAGCAAGCCAAAGCTCCATTTGACGATATGCTGAAAACCAACGGAAAAGGTTTTGACGGAACTAAATACCGCATTCAGGTAGATGTACTCGATTGTATGGATTGTGGTAACTGTGTGGATGTATGTCCCGGCAATAAAAACGGAAGAGCACTGGAAATGAAACCCATCGACACACAATACGGCAATCAGTTAAATTGGGATTACTGTGCCGAAGAGGTAAAAACAAAACAACATTTGGTAAACGTAAAAGGAAATGTTAAAAACACACAACTTGCTACTCCGCTATTCGAATTTTCTGGAGCCTGCTCCGGCTGCGGCGAAACTCCTTATGTAAAGTTGGTAACGCAATTGTACGGCGAACGTCAAATGGTAGCCAATGCCACCGGCTGTAGTTCCATATATTCTGCCTCTGCCCCTTCAACCCCTTATACTACCGGCGATAGTGGGCGCGGTCCGGCATGGGCAAATTCACTCTTTGAAGACAATGCCGAATTTGGACTCGGAATGGTACTTGCAGAAGATAATATGCAAAAGAGATTGATAAAACTGATGAAAAGTGCCATCGAAGAGAACTGTTGCTCCGACGAACTAAAAGAATTGTTCACAGAATGGATGGAAAATCGCTTTGACGGAGAAAAAACGGTAGTATTAGAGTCAAAAATAACTCCACTGGCACAAGCGTGCGACTGTACCTATTGCAAAGAGATAATCAAAATAAGACAATTTCTGGTTAAAAAATCACAATGGGTTATTGGTGGAGACGGCTGGGCTTACGACATTGGATTCGGAGGCTTGGATCATGTGATTGCAAGTGGCAAAAATATCAATATATTGGTACTTGATACCGAAGTCTATTCCAATACCGGAGGTCAATCTTCCAAAGCTACCCCCGTAGGAGCCGTGGCAAAATTTGCCGCATCGGGAAAACGAATTCGCAAAAAAGATTTGGGTATGATTGCTGCCACTTACGGATATGTTTACGTAGCACAAGTAGCTATGGGAGCCAATCAGGCACAAACATTAAAAGCCATCCGCGAAGCCGAAGAATTTGACGGGCCATCGGTTATCATAGCCTATTCTCCTTGTATCAGTCACGGGCTTCGTGCAGGAATGGGCAAAGCCCAAACTGAACAAAAATTGGCTGTTGAGTGTGGATATTGGCACTTGTACCGTTACAATCCAGTACTTGAAAGTCAAGGGCAAAATCCGATGCAACTTGACTCCAAAGCACCGGATTGGAGTAAATTTCAAAACTTTTTAAAAGGTGAAGTACGTTACACATCGCTTATAAAACAATTTCCGGAGGAAGCCGAAGAACTGTTTTTGGCTGCCGAAGAAAATGCCAGATGGAGATACAAAGGGTATAAACGTATGGCCGATCAAAAATTTGAAGAAGGAGAACAATAGCTCTTTGCCATTCAAAACAAAATTGAAAATTACTACTGCTCAAGGCGCATTTATCGGCCTTGAGCAGTAATTTTTTCTTGTAGGGCGATATGGTTTCCTTGTTTACTTTGAAAAATAGTCTAAGTTTTTAACCAAATACAACAATAATCTGTTTTTTGAAAGCTCCATATCTATCCCTATAACTCTTATAGCCGCAGTTTCTATATTCATTTTAAAATCGTATCTTTGTAAAATATTTACAATACATATTACAATTTATGTTTAACAATAAAACTATTGTTTTTACTTCGGGGACGTTTGACATGTTTCATTACAATCATTTGAGAATGATTAACTATGCCCGTAGTTTGGCAGATATACTTATTGTCGGAGTTAGCACCGATGAATTGGTAATGTCGTACAAAGACAAGCCAATTATCCCCTTTCAAGAACGACTGCAAATTATTGAAGCATTAAAAACTCCCGATATAGTAATCCCTCAACACACTCTTGACCATACCGAAATTGTAAAAAAACTAAATATAGACGCTTTTGTCGTTGGAGACGATTGGTTTGGGAAATACGACTATCTGAAAGAGTCAGGAGTACAGGTGTTTTATTTTCCCTACGGTGTGGGTGTCTCATCTTCAAATATCAGAAAAACGATACATGCCTCATACGAAGAAAAACTGAAAAATCAGCAAGAGAGTAAGCCGACTTCGGTAAAAAAATGATAGGAATAGATTTTTTTATGGCAAAATATGTATTAATCACAGGCGGCACCAAAGGAATCGGTTATTCAGTAGCAAAAATATTGGCTAACTCCGGCTATAACCTTGTGCTGACATATGCCTCCGATGAAGTGGCGGCGATAAAATCAAGAGATATTTTACGCGGAAAAACTGCTGTAGAAATACTCAAAGCGGATATTGCAGACAAAAAATCGATACAAAGTATCTGCGATTTTTTCATAAAAAACAGTATTCGACTTACTTCCGTTATATTCAATGCCGGGATTACCAACCGTGATGATTTTGAAAAAATAAGTATCGAAGCCTGGGAACGCGTGTTTTTTGCCAATGTTCATTTTCCTGTATTTCTACTCCAAAGCTTTATTGACAAGAATCTTATCGAAAAAGGAGGCAATATACTTTTTACAGGATCGCTTATGGGAAATTTTCCACACTCGGTATCATTGGCTTACGGCGTTTCAAAATCGTCTGTACACTCATTGGTGAAGAACTTGGTAAAGTTTATGAAACCATACGATATACGTGTCAATGCAGTGGCACCCGGATTTGTCGATACCGAATGGCAAAAAGAAAAACCGGTGGCAATAAGGCAAAGTATCGAGAGCAAAATAGCTCTTGAGAGATTTTGCCTACCCGAAGAAATAGCAGAAGTGTATAAAATGATTATTGAAAACGGCTATTTCAATGGGGAAATTGTAACTTTGAGCGGAGGATATTCATATAAATAACAATACTTATGAAACCGATTTAATTGAAATACTCATTAAACAGATAAGATTAATGGTTATTCTAATTATCAAAGGTTCTATCTGACAAATAAATATCAAATAAACAGATGAAAAAAGAGGTAGAAGCAACGCTTAAATCGATAGAGACCGAAAACTATATCGATAGAATATTTTATCGCCCTATCGGATACGAAATTGCCAAACTTTTGAACGGAACAGGGATTACCCCCAATGTAGTAACCATTGTTTCTATATTTGTAGGAATGGCGGCAGGTATTCTTTGGTACTATCCATACAATATTGCATTTGCTCTGCTCGGAATCGCAGCTTTAATATTAGCAAATATTTTAGATTGCGTAGATGGACAATTGGCTCGATTAACGGGGATTAAATCTGAAGTAGGACGAATTCTGGATGGAATTGCGGGTGATATTTGGTTTGTGATGATATACATCGCATTTATTCATCGTTCAAACATCTCGTTCGACACTTGGATATTTTGGCCCGTGGCAATACTTTCTGCTTATTCTCATATGAACCAAGCTTCGCTGACCGATTATTACAAAACTTTACACCTGTTTTTTGTAAGCAAAGACAAAGGAAAAGAGTTTGAAAATTCGCAAAGTATCAAACAAAGATTGAGTGTTATGCCCAAAGGTATCAATCGCTTTATAACCAAACTATATCTTCCCTACACACAAAACCAAGAGAGACAGACACCGCAACTGCAAAAAATGCTTGCCGGTTTGAGAGAAAAATATGGATCGGACATTCCCGAAGATATTCGTACCTCCTTCAGAACCCAGAGTGGCAAAATTATGCCTCTTATCGACTGGATGACTTTCAACGGAAGATCTATCATCCTGTTTTTGTCTGTTATATTCAATGTTGTGTGGCTCTATTTTGTTTGGGATATTATTGCATTAAACATATTAAAAAGGATTATCCGAATGAAACACGAAAAAATGTGTGTCTCATTTCAATAAACTCTCTTCGCTGATATGGCCGGTAAAAAAATGAAAATATTTCGAGACTATTTTTTTGTTGTAGGTCTTGCAATATTACTTTTTATGGCGTATAAATTAGGATTCGCCACTATTTGGAACAATTTAAAACAGACAGGCTGGTGGTTTTTGCCCATTTTTGCTGTTTGGATAGTGGTCTATTTTTTCAATGCCCTCTCGCTCGACATCATCATTGGAGGGAGAAAAAATGAGACAAGAAATGTGAGTGTATGGAAAATTTTTCGACTTACAATAAGCGCCTACGCCATCAATTACATAACTCCGCTTGCCATTGGAGGAGAACCGTATAAAGCCCTGAAACTGAAAGAAAATGTAGGAGTACACAAAGCCACTACTTCTGTGCTGCTGTACGTAATGATGCACTATGTTTCCCATTTTCTATTTTGGATGCTATCGGTTCCGCTGTTTCTTATAATTTTGCCTGTAATCCCTGCTTTCTTGAAAATAATTCTTTGGGGGATGATAGTAGGCTCTTTGGTGCTTATTTATTGGGGATATACCGTTTATACCAAAGGTATCATCAACAAGGCGCTCAGTTTGGCAAGCAAATTTCCTTTTTTCGGAAAAAAAATTAAAATCTATAAGGAGAAAAATCAGGAACGTTTTGACGAGATGGATTATCTTATTGCCGATTTGTACAACAATAGGAAAAAAGATTTTTTTTCTTCGTTGGGGGTAGAGTTGCTCTCACGTGTGATTTCCTGTCTCGAAGTATATTTTATGATAATGGCGCTAAACTACGATACAAACTTTGTTCAAGCCATTTTGATATACTCTTTTGCTACACTAATAGCCAATATCTTCTTTTTTATACCGATGCAGACCGGTGCCCGCGAAGGGGGATTTGCATTGGCTGTAAGTATTTTGTCCATACCTGCCGGAGTCGGAATTTACATTGGATTGTGTACGCGTATTCGAGAATTTTTTTGGATTTTGGTCGGATTTTTACTCATAAAGCTTAATCCCAACAAGCAAACTTAGAATAATTGCACACATCTTCCTCATTTTATCCGATACTTGCAATCGGCTTTTCCTTTGGAAATATTATTTAACTTGGATTTGATAAGTTGCCTCCTGAGGGGATTGATGCGATCGGTAAACAAGTGTCCTTCCAAATGGTCAAATTCGTGTTGGATAACGCGGGCTTTGAATCCTTCAAACTCTTGCTGATGTTCGTTAAAATCTTCGTCCAAATAATTTATGACCACTTTTTCGGGACGTACTACGGTTTCGTTTATCCCGGGAACACTCAGGCATCCCTCATCGTACGTCGAGGTCTCTTCACTCTCTTCAATAATCTCGGGATTGATCATTATTGCTTTGAAATCGGCAATTTCGGGATCACTCTCCTTAAAAGGAGCTAAATCTATGACCAACAGGCGGATGGGAAGTCCTATTTGCGGAGCTGCCAGTCCTATCCCTTCTGCATGACTCATTGTATCAAACATATTTTGAATCAATTCTTTCAGATTGGGATAATTTGAATCTATCGGTTCGGCTACTTTTCTGAGTACGGTATTTCCGTATGTATATATTGGTAAAATCATAATGTGATTTTTCTGTTCCTTTACAAAAAAAAACAAAAATAAATTTGAATATATTATTTCTTGAAATTTGCTTATTTTTCCTCTCTTAACAGATTTTTTTTATGGCGCCTAAACTAAGAGATAGGAGAGGAGCAGCAACTTTCTAAATAGGTTTGAAGAATAATTGTAGCGCTGATTTTATCAACCAATGCCTTATTTTGTCTGTCTTTCTTTTTCAGACCACCCTCAATCATTGTCCTATGCGCCAAAACGGATGTAAAACGCTCATCAACATAAATAAGTTCGATATGTGGAAATTTCTTCTGAAGTCTGTCTGCGAATGGCTTTAAATATCGGGCGCTTTCAGAGTCTTCTCCATTCATTTTTAAAGGTTTGCCTATGATAAATAAATCTACCGTTTCTTTAGCAATATACTTTTCTACAAAGGGTAAAACTTCATAGGTCGGGAGCGTTTCCAAACCATTGGCGCTAATTCTTAAAACATCGGTAACAGCAAGCCCTGTGCGTTTTCGTCCAAAATCGAATGCCAAAATGCGTCCCATAAATTATTTCGGTTAGGAGTGCAAAGATAATAAAAAAAATAGTCCTCCAAGAAACCATACAAAATCATAAAATAGAGTTACGATAAATATCCAAGATGGAAAGATAACTATTATTCTTTTTAATTTGACCGAAAATATCTATTTTTGTCAATCAAAATAAGATGAACAATCAATTTTTTACAAAAATAAATATCCCGGAGTCATCCATCAAAATCGATTATCATGATCGGTTGATGACCCTCGGTTCCTGCTTTGCCGAAAACATAGGAAAAAAGTTGAACAATGCTTTTTTTCAAATAAAAATCAACCCTTTTGGTGTTTTGTACAACCCTTTTTCTATTATAGATTCGATAGAAAAGATGTTAAGTGAAAGTTTTTATACGTATGATGAAATATTTGAAAATCAATCTTTATGGAGTAGTTTCTCGCATAGCTCCTTTTTTTCGGGTGTCACTAAAGAGGAGTGTTTCCAAAAAATAAATCAAAGTTTAGACAACGCTCGCCTCCAACTACAACAAACTACCGTTTTGCTGATAACTTTTGGCACCGCCCAAATTTATGAAGATATCCGAAGCGGGAGGGTTGTCGCCAACTGCCACAAATTTCCTTCCCGTTGTTTTACACATCGGAGGTTGAGTGTGGACGAAATAGTAAAAGCCTATAATGATGTATTGCCCGCATTGAAACAGCGTTTCCCTCAATTAAAAATAATATTTACCGTCAGCCCTATCCGTCATTGGAAAGATGGTGCGTTTGAAAATAATTTGAGCAAATCTACGTTGCTGCTTTCTATCAATCGTTTGGTAGAGGGGTGTCCTTTTGCCCACTACTTTCCCGCTTACGAAATTCAAATGGATGAGTTGCGCGACTATCGTTTTTACAATCGGGATATGTTGCATCCGAATGAAATTGCCATAGGCTATATTTGGCAGCGGTTTTCCGAAACCTATTTTGAAGAAGAAACTGTTCAGATAAAAAAGATGGCAGAACAATTGTATGCCGACCTCAATCACCGTCCTTTGCATCCAACCTCCAAAGAGTATCAACTTTTTTTACAAAGTATCGAAAAAAGAAAAATGGACATTACATCAAAATACCCTTTTTTGAAAATTTAGAATTTCTTTTGGAGTGAACTTTTTAGTTTTTTAATAAATCCATTTACATCATCTTCGGTCGTATCAAACGAGCACATCCAACGCAACTCGCCTATTTCGGCATTCCAATCGTAAAACCGATATGTTTCCCGCAGAGGCTCAATGGCATGTTTAGGAATGATTACAAATACTGCGTTAGATTCAACTTTTTGTGTAACAGTTACTTCCGGTATTTCCAGAAGTTGAGAATGAAGTAGTTTCGCCATCGCATTTGCATGCATAGCCATCTTTATCCAAAGGTTATTTTCGAGCAAAGCAATAAATTGTGCTGCAATAAATCGGTTTTTAGAGAAAAGTTGCATTGATTGTTTTTGATAAAAGGAAGCGTTTTTTTTCAAATTTTCATTGAATATCAAAACAGCCTCTCCAAACATCAGTCCGTTTTTCGTCCCTCCAAAACTCATCACATCAATACCGCAATTGACGGTAGCCTCTTCAAGCGAAACACCCAAAAATGCTACAGCATTGGAAATTCTGGCGCCGTCCACGTGTACATACATATCGTTTTTGTGAGCAAAACAGGTAAGCGATTTCAATTCTTCGAGGGTATAAACCGTCCCCAGTTCGGTACTCTGACTGATAGAGACAACTTTAGGTTGCAAATGATGAACATTTCCTTTGTGTCGGAGTTCATTTTCAATGATTTTGGGCGTGAGCTTGCCATCTTGAGTGTGAAAAGAGACAAGACCAGCTCCGCAATTTTGTCCGACGGCGCCACATTCATCAACATAAATATGCGCCGTGTCGGCACATAGTACAGATTGAAAGGGAAGAAGCATTGTTTTAAGCGCTACCACATTTGCTCCGGTGCCGTTAAAGGTAAATAATACATCCGTTTTTTCTCCCAATAGACTGATAAATAATTCTTTGGCGCGTATGGTGTACGCATCGTCCCCATACGATGTTTCGTGTGCCTGATTGGCATCAAATATAGCTTGGAGTATATCGGGATGAATGCCTGAATAATTGTCGCTTGCAAATGATTTCATCAGCCTGTTTTTTATTTGTTTTCTAATAGGAATTAAAGCAAATTTTCTATGTAAATAATAGGAAATATAACTAAATATTGTCATATTTGCCATTTGTAAGACGAAGATACCATATTATTTTCGTATCCACTTGTCGAACGCCTAAAAATACTTATTTGTCATAAAAAAAAATAATATGGAGTCTAGAAGAAACAAATAGAGTTAAAAAAATGTTACATTTGCACTTCAAAATTTTATTGTATTCTTATCGTGTGCTCAATAGATATTGTTGATGTGTTTTTGATAGGGGAGGGAGGCTCAGGTTGATAATTTGCTGATGCAAGTTTTTTTTTAGCGTAAAAAAATATGAAAAAATAATGATAAATAAATGGATTTATTCGGAACTAACCGAAGAACAAACTCAATTAAAAGAAAAATTAACCAATGAATTAAGTATCAGTCCTATTCTATCCAAATTGCTCTTACAGCGAGACATCAAAACATTTGATGAAGCTCGTGCGTTTTTTCGTCCAAGTTTGACAGATTTATACGATCCGTTTTTGATGGCAGATATGGATAAAGCCGTAAATCGTCTGACTGTTGCAATGCAAAACAACGAAAAAATTTTGGTATATGGCGATTATGATGTCGATGGTACAACTTCCGTTTCGCTGGTATATAAATATCTTTCTAAATTTTATTCCAATCTCGATTTTTACATTCCCGACAGATATACCGAAGGGTACGGCGTTTCGTACATCGGTATCGATTATGCTTTCGACAATAATTTTGGTCTAATCATTGCGTTGGACTGTGGCATAAAAGCTGTAGAAAAGGTAAAATATGCGGCAGGCAAAGGGATTGACTTTATTATTTGCGACCACCACACCCCCGATATTGAGTTGCCCCCCGCTGTTGCCGTACTCGATCCCAAAAGAGATGATTGCAATTATCCGTACAAGCATTTGTCGGGATGTGGTGTCGGATTCAAATTGATGCAGGCATTTTCGCAGGCTAATAATATAGAATTTAATCAACTCACACCACTTTTGGACTTGGTTGCTTTGAGTGTGGCATCGGATATTGTTCCTATCACAGGCGAAAACCGGATAATGACTTTTTATGGTTTGAGACAGCTCAACAGCAATCCAAGTATGGGCATAAAAGCGATAATTGATGTTTGCGGATTGAAAGATAGGGAGATTACGATCAGCGATATTGTTTTTAAAATAGGACCAAGAATAAACGCTTCGGGAAGGATGAAACAGGGAAAAGAGGCTGTACAGTTGTTGGTCGCAAATAACTATGAAGATGCTTTCAAGAAAGGAAACACCATCAATATTTACAATAATGACCGCAAAGATTTAGATAAAAGCATTACCGACCAAGCATTGAATTTTATAAATTCAGATCCAATATTCAAAACCCGAAAATCTATCGTAATCTATAACTCCGATTGGCACAAAGGGGTGATAGGAATTGTGGCATCGCGCTTGTCTGAGGAGTTTTACAAACCTACCATTGTGCTAACGGAGTCCAATGGTTTTGCTTCCGGTTCCGCCCGTTCGGTATCTGGTTTTGATATTTACAAAGCGATAGAAACTTGTAGAGACCTCTTGGAAAACTTTGGAGGGCATATGTATGCGGCAGGACTGACACTCAAAATAGAGAATGTGGAAGAGTTTTCCCGCTGCTTTGAAAAAGCTGTTGCAGAGAGCATTGCAGAGGGACAGACCTATCCACAGATAGATATTGACGCTGTGTTGCAGTTCAAAGATATTACCCCAAAGTTTATCCGCATATTGAAACAATTTGCTCCGTTTGGTCCCGGCAATATGAAACCGATTTTTGAATCGAAAAGAGTGTTTGACTATAACGATAGTAGTCGTTTGGTAGGCAAAGAGCAGGAGCACTTAAAGTTGGAACTGATTGATAATAGCAGTGAAAACGTTATGAGTGGCATTGCTTTCAAAATGTATGAATACAACGACCATCTCAAGGCTCTCAATCCTTTAGATATTTGCTATACGCTTGATGAAAACACTTTTAACGGTACTACTACCACACAATTAACAATAAGGGATATCAAGAGGGTATAAAGAAAAAGCGTGTGAGTGAAAAATAAAAATAATTTATAATTTTACAATACCGTTTTTTGATGAAAAAATCTGATTACAAGAATTTTCAGACCCAAATATTAACTCGGATTAAATGTAGTAAACCTTCCGATAGAGAGTCAAAGTGTATTTTGTGTAGTGCCTCAAAGGGGCAATTAATCCCTTTTTCTATAAATTCGATTGAAATAAAACACAAAAAAATTTTGAAAGTATAATATTTTGATATATCTTTGCACTCGCAAAAGCAAAATGGTACCATAGCTCAGTTGGTAGAGCAAAGGACTGAAAATCCTTGTGTCCCCGGTTCGATTCCTGGTGGTACCACACTGAAAATTAAATGCAACTGATGATTAATTAGTTGCATTTTTTTTAATATAAATCGGAAAGGCGACTTCTTACAGATTGTATTGAATTTGATGAGTTTGGCTATGTGGTTACTACCGATCGAAAAACGGCGTATAAAACAGCTGCTTGATGGCACAGAAAAACATACAAAAAGGTTTGTAGAATTGTTAGGTATCATTTTTTCTTTCCAAACGCCCTCTTGTTTTTGGGGAGGGGATTTGAAAAGAAAAAATAATTGAAGGAGATAGCAAAGATTTTCAATTTAAAGAGCCAATAAAATAAGAAATAGCAAGTGTCAAAATGAATGAAAAAGATATCTTAACTTTGAGATAAATCAGTCCAAAGTTTAGGGAGTAGCATAGTTGTTGTAAACACAAAACTACAAATAAAGTGCATAGGATGAAAATCTATTTTTTGTCCGTGTACTTTTAATTCTTATTTTTTATCAGACAATAGTGATTTGCAATAAGAAAAAAATTGGAAAACTAATAATCGATAACGTATTTATGGACTTCTCTACAACTTTGGCAAACAAACAAAATCCTGATTATCTAAAAATATTGGAATATGCCGTAAAAGCTCCTTCGGGACACAATACCCAGCCTTGGAAATTTGAAGTGTATGAAAGTTGCATTGATGTTTGTCCAGACCTGGACAAAGAATTGCCTATTGTAGATAAAAACCACAGAGAATTATACATCAGCATTGGGTGTGCGGTTGAAAATATTTGTATTGCGGCAGGTGAGTTGGGCTATCAACACAAGACCAGTATTCTGGAGCAAGATAGCCTGTTTTTCATAAGAATAGAACTGAAAAAGTCTATGCCGGTGTCCAATCCATTATTCCTACAAATCGACAAAAGACAAACCAATCGAAGTGTTTACCAATCGAAAATCATATCGACAGATACCCTTGCAATGCTCCAGGAAATAGAAAAGGACCGGCAAGTATCGTTTTGTCTTTACAAAAATGGAAATGAAACATTTTCGACACTTGCCGATTTTGTATATAAGGGAAACGAGCTTCAATACCGCAATCTTCAATTCAAAAACGAACTGCTCCATTGGATACGTTTTAATTCAAAACAAGTAGAAAAAAATAAAGATGGACTGGCGTACAATGTTTTGGGCATACCGTCTTTACCCGATTGGATGGCAAATCCTGTAGTGCGTACTTTTCTCAATCCAAAAGCTCAAAACAAATCGGAAAGAAAAAAAATCGAATCATCTTCTCATCTGGTGCTGTTTACGGTTAAGGACAATACACCGGAACATTGGATTTTAGCAGGGCGAAGGTTGGAGCAATTTTTGTTGAAATGCACCGAATTAGGGGTGTCCGTAGCATTTTTAAACCAGCCTTGCGAGGTGAGTTCATTGGCAAAATCAATAGGAGAAAAACTGTATAATGGTAGAGGGTTTCCTGTGCTGTTGCTGAGAATAGGATATGCGACTCCTATGCCGTATTCGATACGTAAAGCATTAGACGACGTAATTATTAGATAGAAAAGAGTCAAGCCTTTTATTTTTGCTATTTTCGGAAAATAGGGTAGTGATATCGTTTTTTTTTCCGACATTCTACTTGTTTGAGTTGTTGCTGCTGCTGAATTTTCCAAATGAATTTGACATTTTTTTTAGAAATAATAAAAATAATAAAAATTATTATGGCAACAATTCTAAAATCAGACCAAAGAGAGTTTCAGGAAAGTCCTAATAAAACAGATGGCTACAGAATATACACAGATGTGTTAAGGATTAAAAAAGGAATCAATCCCGAAAACTTACATTTTGATTTAAGGCAACTGAATCCTGGAGAATATTCGGCTCCCTATCATTTTCACAGGTATGCGGAGGAGCTTTTTATGATAATATCCGGCGCAGCAATGCTGAGGTCTTCTGATGGGTTAAGGGTTGTAAACCACGGTGATTTGATATTTTTTGAAAAAGGGAAAGAAGGGGCGCATCAGTTATATAATCACACCTCCGAAATTTGTGTTTTCTTGGACATAAGATCCTATATTGGATATGACATAGCGGAGTATCCCGATTCGGATAAAATACTATTGGCTCCAATGTTTGAGATATTTGATAAAAATTGTCAAGTTGGATATTTTGATGGAGAGATGAATATTCGGGACAAATGGAAAGAACTTGAGGACAAAAACGGCTGACTATCACTTATTCGCTAATTTGTTCAAGATTATATTCAAATTTTTGTGTAAAATGCAGGTGTAGTATCTAAGGCAGAGGTCATTGTTACTGTCCACAAAGTAAGTGTGCGGTAAAATATTAGATGCTATATGTATAACAAACGGTTTTGGAAAATAGGTTCCAAAACCGTTTGTAGTAGGTATATTTTTATCCGTATCTTCTATTTCAACGTAACTGTCAACGGATTTCTTATCTTTTTGTTAAATTCTTGTAGATAGGTTTTCCAATCATCGAAATTGGAGAAACCTGCCTTGCTCCACCCGCCGCCGGTGTAGTAAACGTAATCTGCGCCAGATGGTACTTGTTGCAATCCGAGTATGTGTCCTTCTTTCAAAATAATTTCGGAAAAAGGTTGGGCGCTTGTTACCCCTTCGTAAATAACGCCGTTGACAGTGTCATTGGGTTCTGCATGGGCAAAGCAAGTATGGTCATCGGCCGTATAGGTTTGCTCCATTTTCAGGTCGTGTGTAACTATGCCGGCGGCAATTGTCAGTGGGCTGCCTGCATATTGATACTTCACGCACATTTTGTTGAGTTGGTTTCCTGCATCCAGCGAAATAATACGGGTTTCGGTAACTTCTGTTTTGTCTGCCATATAAGGGGCATAGTGCAATTTTACTTTGATACGGAGCGGTCCGTTGTCCAACACTTCATACGATGTAAAATTTTTACAATACCAAATTTTACCATTTACAAAAGGAGAGGCGGCTCCTGCTCCCAAAGTGGGTCCTACCTTATACATGTCCAATCCTTCGCCGTTGTCGTGGTGGTAACTTTGTTTCCCTGCCAAATCGTCGGCGTACCATCTGTCAATGACTAATTTGTCGGTACGTTTCGCCCACAAGTCTATGCCGTTGCTTATTTCGCCAGTGGCTTGTAGTGCCGGTCCATATACGCGGAAAGCAATTTTGTCGTTTTCCCATGCAAAATCGTCTTTGCGCTCCGGTACTAACCTACCGTATGCTTTCGGCCCGAATTGAAGGGGAGTTCCTGTTTTGACAAAATAAGTAGATGTTCCGTTAGCCGGCACGTTTGCTTGAAATATAAGCAGTGAATCGGCAGTATCGGCGCCACTTGCAATCTGATAGGGTATTTGTTCGGATGATGAGTTCAATACCACCAACTTACGGTTCTCCTTCAGTTGGAGTTTCTCTTTTATCTGATTCCAAGGAATCTCTACCATCTCGTTCGCACGGTTCATGTCGGTCGGATTTTTTACCGATATTTCCACCTTTTTTGCCGATGTGCAGCTCAGTATCAGACTTGTCGAGAATATTAAAAAGAATATTTTTTTCATATCAAAAGGGTTTGTTTGCTTCGGAATAAAACGAACCTGACGATTCGATTTGTCCCGATGCTGTCATTTCTTTATGGTTGTTTGCCGATGTAAGCTAAAATGCCACCGTCCACGTAGAGGATGTGTCCGTTTACGAAGTTAGATGCTTCCGATGCCAAAAATACGGCAGGTCCTGTTAAGTCTTCGGGGGTTCCCCAACGTGCGGCAGGGGTTTTGGCTATGATAAACGAGTCAAACGGATGTCTCGATCCATCGGGCTGTTTTTCTCTGAGCGGTGCCGTTTGTGGCGTGGCGATGTAGCCTGGTCCTATCCCGTTACATTGAATGTTGTGTTCTCCGTATTCGGAGCATATGTTTTTAGTAAGCATTTTGAGGCCTCCTTTGGCAGCGGCGTAAGCCGATACGGTTTCCCGTCCAAGTTCGCTCATCATAGAGCAGATATTGATGATTTTTCCGTGTCCTTTTTTTATCATACTTGGGATTACTGCTTTGGAAACGATAAATGGACCGTTGAGATCAATATCTATCACTTGTCGAAATTCTTGGGCTGTCATTTCATGCATAGGGATTCGCTTGATGATTCCGGCATTGTTTACCAAAATATCAATTATCCCTACTTCTCTCTCTATTTGGGCAATCATTGCATTTACCCCCTGTTCATCGGTAACATCGCATACGTAGCCGTGAGCTGTAATTCCGTCGGCTTTGTAGGCCGCCATCCCTTTTTGCATATTTTCTTCGTTTATATCGTTGAAAACAATAGTTGCTCCAGCTTGGGCAAATGCTTTTGCCATAGCATACCCAATACCGTAAGATGCGCCTGTAACAAGCGCTATTTTTCCGTTCAATGAAAAATTTACCATGTTGTAATACTTTAATGTGTTAGTGTTTAATTGAGTTAGTAGTTGCTTATTTCAAATCTGTTATTTTCGAAAAATCTTGATCACCGTAGTCCAAGTTTTCTCCTGCCATCCCCCATATAAAGGTATAATTGTAAGTAGCTGCCGCCGAGTGTATCGACCATTCGGGAGATATTACCGCCTGATTGTTTTGCATCCAGATGTGTCGGGTTTCGTTTGGTTCGCCCATAAAGTGGCATACCGATTGGTCTTCGGGAACTTCAAAGTAGAAATATGCCTCCATACGACGGCTGTGGACGTGCGCGGGCATAGTGTTCCATACGCTACCGGGTGCGAGTTCGGTCATTCCCATTTGTAATTGACAGGTGGGGAGTACTTGATTAACTATCATTTTGTTGATGTTACGATGATTGGAGGTCTCTAGGCTACCGAGTTCCATTACCTCGGCATCGGCTTTGGTAATTTTCTTGTCGGGATAATTTCGGTGGGCGGTAGCCGAATTAAAATAAAATTTGGCCGGATTGTTTTTATCCAAACTCTCAAAATATACCTCCCTGTCTCCCGAACCGAGATACAGTGCCTCTTTGTAGTCCAATTCAAATTTTTGGTCTCCCACATATACTACGCCTTTTCCACCCACGTTAAAAGTACCCAACTCGCGGTTGCGTAAGAAGATGGGTTGCTTTAATGGAGCAATGGTTTCTAAATGTAGTTTTTCGTTTACGGGCATAGCTCCTCCTACTACTAGTCTGTCATACATAGTATAAACTATATTTATTTCATCGGCAGAAAATATTTTTTCGACTAAAAAGTCTTTTCTTAAACGCTCTGTAGTATAGTGCTTTGCATCTTCGGGATGAGCTGCATAACGCAATTCATAATTTGTTTTCATTTTATTTTGTTTTTAATTATTTGCAGAAGTAACAAAGGTACAAAAAAAACGATTGCGAAACGAATTTAGTTAATATATTATTTGCTTTTAATTTTATTTTTATAAAAAATAAGACGAAAATATTGAGTGTGTTTCGGTGGTTGTTATCCTCTGTATGATGCATCAACATTGTTTGATAAAGATATGGAATAAAAGTGATGTTAAGTTTAATAATTTACGACTAAATTTGCAAAAAAAAATACAAGAAAAAAATATGGATTATAGAGATTTGGTATTTGTTGCCGTTGCTGAAAATCTCAGTTTTTCGAAGGCTGCCGATTATCTAAATATAAGCCAGCCGGCAGTAACGAGGCATATTCAAGAGTTAGAATTCAAATACAGTACCACCCTTTTTGAACGAAAAAGCAACAAAATATACCTGACAAAAGCAGGAGAGAAAGTGTATAACGCTTTCAGGGATATTGCCCGGCAATACCGTAATCTCGATTTTGAGATAGGACAAATGCAACAAAGCATTTCAAGCGAATTTAGAATAGGAGCCAGCTCTACCATTGCACAATACGTTATCCCCAAGGCAATAGCGTCATTTCACAAACGTTATCCTGAAATTCGCATATATCTGATGGGCGGCAATTCGTTTGAAGTGGAAAAACTGTTGTTGGAAAATGAAATAGACATTGCTTTGGTCGAAAATTGTTCGTCTCAATCCGGCATCCGGTATCAGAATTTTTTGGACGACGAATTGATTGTAGTTGCCGGTCAAAACAGTATCTATGCCAAACGTAAAGTTATAGATAAAAATGATTTGTTGCAAATTCCCATAGTGTTGCGCGAGCAAGGTTCGGGGACTTTGGAGGTGGTGAGGCAAACGCTTTTGCAACAAAATATCAGTTTTGAAAATCTCCGCACATTTATTCATTTGGGAAGTACCGAATCGATTAAAAATTTTTTGCAAGATTTTGACGGGGTGGCAATAATTTCTGAGAAGGGGGTACGCGACGAATTGTACTTAAAAACACTTGAGGAAATTAAGGTAACGGGGCTTACCATCTTGCGAAAATTTCGTATTGCCCATAAGTTGGGATACAGAAGCAGACAGGTAGAATTATTTGAGAATTTTATACTTCAGTATAATTTTTAGTTATTTAGTATAATTATTTTCTATTTGTTTTGGTTATGCATATCTCGTATTTTTGCAGCAGAAATATGGGTATGAAATAAGCAAGATTGGTAAATCACGCAGAGTTATGATTAACTTGATATGCAGGATTTCATTTGGCAAATTAGAAAATTAATTGTAAATAGATAATTAGGTGTGAAATTATTTAAAAGTCTCAGCAGTATTAAAGAGAAGTCCGATTGCTTTAACTGGCTCTATTCAATTATTATTTGTCTTTGCTTTTTGCCGTTAATGTCTCCGGCTATAGCCTTATTTGTAGGATTGTTTCTTTCTATAATTGGAATAAGGCATAATAATATTCATCAACATACATCAAAAATTCTTCAGGGCTCCATTGTTTTTATGGGCTTTGGTATGGGGTTGGACGAGGTTATTTCGGCATCAAAAAGTGGTTTTGTAGAAACACTAGTGTCGGTAACTGCCGTTATGCTGGTGGGTATTGTGTTGGGAAAGCTTTTTAAAGTTGAAAAAAATATCACACTCCTCATATCTACGGGAACAGCTATTTGCGGAGGCAGTGCTATTGCGGCGATCGCTCCCATTCTCAACAGTAAAAACTACCAAAATTCATTTGCCCTTATTGTAGTTTTTGTACTTAATGCGGTTGCGTTGTTTCTATTTCCTTTGGTAGGTCATAAGTTGGAGCTGAGCCAGGAGGTTTTTGGTAATTGGGCTGCCATAGCCATTCACGATACCAGCTCGGTAGTTGGCGCAGGGGCAATTTATGGTGAAAAAGCTCTGCAGGTGGCTACAACCGTAAAGCTAATCCGTGCGTTATGGATTATACCGCTATCGCTGGTCATTGCATTTTTGAACAAGAGCAAGGAAAAGAAACCTGTAAAATTTCCATGGTTTATATTGCTTTTTGTTTTCGCCATTGTATTTGCCAATATATTTCCCGATTTTCAAGAGAGTTACATGCACTTTAACTGGCTGGGTAAGCGCGGAATGGTTGTATCCTTGTTTCTTATCGGATCAAGCATTACCATTGGCGAAATAAAAAAATCAGGACTAAGAAGTTTTGTCCTCGGGATAACTTTATGGGTGATTACAGCTTTTGGATCGCTCTTTGTATTAATGTTGTAGAAAAATACTGTATTTGATGAGTATTGTTTGGTTGCGATGGGAGAGAGGCGAGTCGTATTTGGGTTTTGCCTTCTTTTTATTTAAAATATTATTGTAAAACAATATTTTTAAAATATTTTCTGTATATAAACTGAAGGCAAGTGTTGATGCCGGGGAAACAATTGAACAAAAGTAGCTATACGATGTTGATACCGATTTTTAATAATTATTCCATATTTTTTCACTACCTTTGCACCCGCAAATCAAAAAACTTAATATGCAGAAAATTAGAAATATAGCTATCATAGCCCACGTTGACCACGGAAAAACGACTTTGGTTGATAAAATGTTGTTTGCCGGACACTTGTTTAGAGAAAACGAAAATGCCGGCGAATTAATTATGGACAGCAACGACTTGGAGCGTGAACGAGGAATAACTATTTTGGCAAAAAACGTATCCATCGAATATAACGGATATAAAATTAATGTAATAGACACACCGGGACACGCCGATTTTGGAGGCGAGGTAGAACGTGTGTTGAATATGGCAGACGGTGTTTTGCTTTTGGTTGATGCTTTTGAAGGGCCTATGCCACAAACACGTTTTGTATTGCAAAAGGCACTTCAGATGGGATTAAAACCCATTGTGGTAGTAAACAAAGTGGATAAGCCAAACTGCCGCCCCGATGAAGTTCACGAAATGGTGTTTGATTTGATGTATCACTTGGACGCTACAGAAGAACAACTCGATTTTCATACCGTTTACGGCTCGGCAAAGCAAAATTGGATGTCGGAAAATTGGAAAACACCGACCGACAATATCAAACCGCTGCTCGATGCCATTATCAAATATATACCTGCTCCCACGCAATTGGATGGAACGCCGCAAATGCTGATAACCTCGTTGGACTACTCTTCGTATGTAGGCAGAATTGCCGTAGGTCGCATTCATAGAGGAGTTTTAAAGGAAAGTATGGATGTGTCGCTTTGCAAACGGGACGGAAGTGTTGTAAAATCGAGAATCAAAGAATTACACACTTTTACAGGACTTGGACGTAGCAAAACCAAAGAGGTAGAGTCGGGAGACATTTGCGCCTTGGTGGGGATAGACGGATTTGAAATAGGTGATACCATTGCAGACAGCCAACAACCAGAGCCACTCAAACCAATTGCTATTGATGAACCTACGATGAGTATGACATTTACAATCAACGATTCACCATTTTTTGGTAAGGAGGGAAAATTTGTAACTTCCCGCCATATTCACGACCGTTTGATGAAAGAATTAGATAAAAACCTGGCTCTTCGGGTCGAGAAAAATATAAATTCAGACGTATGGCATGTTTTTGGGCGGGGAGTGTTGCATCTTTCGGTGTTGATAGAAACTATGCGGCGCGAAGGTTACGAACTTCAAGTGGGGCAGCCGCAAGTGATTTTCAAAGAGATAGATGGAGTAAAATGTGAGCCTGTAGAACATTTAACTATCAATCTGCCCGAAGATTGTTCTGGGAAAATAATTGAAATGACCGCTACCCGAAAAGGAGAGATGAGCAAAATGGAGATGGTAGGCGACAGGGTACAACTCGAATTTACGATACCTTCAAGGGGAATTATAGGCTTGAGAAACAGTGTATTGACTGCTTCGGCAGGAGAAGCAATTATGGCACACCGCTTTTTTGAATACCAACCTTACAAAGGAGAAATAGAAAAGCGTAACAATGGCTCCATCATAGCTATGGAAACCGGAACCGCTTATGCTTATGCCATTGACAAACTGCAAGACAGGGGTAAATTTTTTATTTTTCCGCAGACGGAAGTGTACGCGGGACAGGTGGTGGGCGAAAGTTCCAAAGAGGGAGATATGGTGGTAAATGTTACCAAATCGAAGAAACTGACCAATATGCGCGCCTCCGGAGCCGATGATAAAGCAAAATTGACGCCGCCCATCGTGTTTAGCCTGGAAGAGGCGTTGGAATATATCAAAGAGGATGAATATGTGGAAGTTACTCCGCAGAGTATCAGACTAAGGAAAATATATTTGGATGAAAATGAAAGAAAAAGAATGACGAAAAAATAATGGTTTATTGAATATAAAATTGTATTTTTAACCAAGATAACCTATCTTTGTGTTTTCTTGGTCTTTTGAAGTAATATTAACTTAAATAACATTAACTGCTTGTGTTGCATAAAGTTTATTTGCGATATAATAGCAATACCTCAATCAATTATGAATAAATTTTTCTTATTAGGAATAATTACTTGTTTTGTTTTTAACGCTTTTTCGCAAGAAAGAGTTGTAAAAGTCGATTTTGAATCAAGTTCTTTTAAAAATGCCCCATCCATCCCTTACGATCAATCTTTTATGATAGAGGGAGAGGTGTATCGGGATGTAGAATATGTTACGGTCGATATTTTTGACGAAAATGGCAACAAACCTATTCATTCTTACTCGTGGAACAGAGATGAAAGAAATCAATCCGAAACATTCAGCATACTTATACCCAATGTATTGACATCCAATAATAAATATGATTTTAAAATATCAACCTACAAAGCACTCTCCGATGCTCAAAAAATGAGGTTGAAACAAAGTCTCGAAAACCGCATAACCTATTATTTGCAGAACAAATACAGTTTTGATGGTAAAAATGTTGTAACAAATAGTCCGCAGAAAACATACAAAGGACTGAAAGAGTTAATTGACAACGCCTTTACCTATTATCTGTCAAAAAATAATATTCCATATTCCGCCCCCGGTAAATTAATTTTGGAAGAGTTGAAAAAGAACAATGACTTTAAATTCAACTCCCTCCTTTCCGGCTCTAGAAATATCGAAAGAGATAGCATAGCCAATCAGCTCATTGCCGAAAAAATAGACCATATGACAGAGATGATCATTTCCGAAATTTTACCTTATCTCAACACTTCGCTTGTTCAATTGCACAGCAATATTATTATCCCGTCTGTAGCTACCGATAAATCACCCTTTACATTGCCCGTTAATGTGGGGATGTATGCTTGGAATATGGTGTTTACCAACCATGAAGCATCTTTTAAAGATACCAATTTTACTCCTGGAGCTGGAATTACTTTACCGTTTTACAGAAAAACCTCTTTGAAAAGCCGCAATCGGATATTCGATTCTGTAGGGTTGTCGGTAGGTGTACTTTTCAGTCCTATCAAGGACGAAAACGGGAAAAAATATGTTACTCCCAGCATTAATTTACCTCTATATACAGCACTGGGGTTAAGGATGTTCAAAGTTACGCGCCTAAATGCAGGAGTTTTGGTGGTTGGAGAAAAAGGATTGGACAATGTCAATCAATTAAAAGTAGTTCCCACTATCGGGTTATCATTTGAATTGGATTTATGGTTAGGAATAAAAAAATAAATAGATACGCAGGATTATTTCTATTATCAATCACATTCCTGTTTTCCGCTTGCAACACTTACAACACAAGCGGTACGGCTCTGTATGTGTCAAGTTCCGATTTTCTATCTTCTGTTGATACGTTACTTACTGTTGGTGTGGTGGAAAACGATTGGAACGAAAGAATGTCCCCAAAAGAAAACATAGGCAGGACTATTGATACCACATATATTATCAAAACCAAAATAATTGGTAATAGGCAAGCAAATAGAAAAATCGCCCTCGATACTGCTGCTAATATTAGCATAGCAGGGCAACATAAAACTGTTTTCGTTTCAGATTCGGCAATATTGAAAATCAATAGAATAGATTCGAATATCGATAAAATACTACATCCTACTCCCGATATGCCTCATATTGTCATCAAAGATACTCTGATAACAAAAGAAACATCTTTGGCAATCGGTAGAGACACATTAAACGTTACTCCCATTTCATTATTAGGACAAAATGGCAATCAGCATCAGCAGAATGTGGAAGAAATGATAAAAGGAGATACAAAGCAAAACGTTGGAAAAGTGTTGCCAGTAGATTCAATAGATACACTAAATAAAAAAATATCGGAGATAAATATAAAAAACGCATTGCTCCAACAAAAAATATCAAACAGAGAGATAGCCGTAAAAGACAGTATGACCGCTGTTATGATTCAAAAATTGATGTTGGATTCTCTGCGGATATCATCGAAAAAAGACATTGAAGTAAACTCGATCAGTCAAAAACTCCTATTTCAAAACGATTCCATTTTATTTTTAAATAAACAAATTGAGAATGTTAAAACGCAAAAATCGTTATTGGAGCAAGAGATTGCTGTAATAAAAACCAATCAACAGGATAGCTTGATTAAAATAACAGAGAAAAAAATCGCTTTAGATACTCTCTATTCTGTATTAGTTAAAGACAATACAATCAGTGATTTAAATCGGCAAATTTTGATAAAAAGCGATACTGTAAATTTACTCCATCAGCAATTAGACAACTTGAACAATGAGAATAAGCTGCTGAAAGAAAGTATAGCTGACAACGGAATAAAACAGAAGGATACCGGTGCAAAAACTACCGCTCAAGCTATTCAACTTCAATCACAGGTAAACAACTTAGTGCAACAAAATGAACAGCTCAAAACTTCTATTGCGAATATAAAAAAAGAAATTGATAATAATCGGACAACCGACAGCCGGCAACAATCCCAAGCGCTTACCGATATCTCTAAAAATATAGATAAATTGATAGCGGCAGCAAACCAAAGCAGAACAACGGTTGCAGCAGAACCTGCCAAGATAATAGTGTCGCCTGTAAATACTATAATAAAAGAGACGATAACGCGAGATACGATAATAAATACGGTAGTGAAAACAGATACCATTGTAAAAACCAAGTTGATCGAAAACGAATCGTTAAAAATGAATGTAAGCGAATTGCAGGACAGCGTTTCCCGACTTCAAACTTTGGTAGAACTTAAAAATAAGGCTTTGACCTCTGTTGAGGGAAAAATTATAGAACAAGGCAATCGCCAAGTCGATACTGTAAAGATAACGGCATATTATGCTGCCGGAAAAATTTATGCCTCCAATGAAGGCTTGGTACTGAAAGAGCTACACTCAAAAATCGGCAATAGAAAAATCGATAAAATCACACTCATCGGATATACCGATAGTTCCGGCTCGCCTTCATTAAACTTAAAATTATCCAATCAGCGTGTGGTGCGTTTGATAGACAAACTTATTCAATTGGGATACGACAGAGATATTATTTTTTTACAATTTTTTGGTAGTCGATACGCTTCGGACAAAATAATTGAAAACGAGAGAAGAGTTGAGATAGTAACCGAAACTGCAAAATAATAAATGTGAAAAGGAGACGTTTAGAACTTATACAAGTATTTATTCATAAAAGATGAAATTGATAAAAAGATTTTTTGTAACAATTATTTTACTGACAATTGTTTTCTCCGTTGATGCTCAATTAGGAATTAGGGCAGGACTGAATATGGCAAGCGAAATTACCTCTTTCAGTCAGCAGGGTTTGAAAAACAGTTTCAGCTCCGGCAATCTTACCGGATACCAAATTGGGTTGGTGTATCAAACCTATACCAAAGGGCTTGGTTTCGAAATCGGTACACTCCTCTCTCAAAAAGGGAGCGTATATCAATATAACGATGCAGAATCTGCCGAAAACAACTTGATAGAAGCTTACAAAGAGATAAATTGCGTAACCGTGCCTATAAATTTGAGATATCGGATTTCTACCGGCTCCATCGGTATTTTTGGTTTAGCCGGAGTTTATGGCGATTATGCTTTGAACGGAAAAACCGTTATCGAAGCTTTCAAGGTGGAAAGAAAAGAGTCGTTTGAAAATGCGATGGACAGAATTGATTATGGATACACACTCGGTGCAGGCATAGAGGTAATAAAAAAAGTACAACTTGGGTTTAACTGGAGCGCTGCACTCACCAAAAAAGACGCAAGCAAAGGGTTTTACGACCTCACAAACTATCGTCCCAAAACCACCTCAAAAATGTTTTCGGTAAATTTGACCTATTTATTCTAACGCTCTACGTATTTTTTGAGGAAGCGATGATTTTATCAAATTGTAAGAGGCATCAATCCACCCTTTGACTTGGAGGGTGGTTATTTCTGATGTAACGAATACCGTATTCCAATGAACTTTATTTAGATGATAACCGGGCTTGACACAATTGTACCTTTCGCGAAGTTCTACAGCCAAATTGGGATGGCACTTTAGCGAAATGGAAGTTTCGGCAACATCCAAAGGGATAATGGCAAATATTTTTCCGCCCACTTTCATTACCAACGTAACATTATCAAAAGGAAAAGTCTCCTCCGCTCCCCGCAAAGACAAACAGTATTTGCGCAAATCTTCCACGTTCATAATAGTATTTTTTTAAGATGGTTGATTTGATTATTCACATTAATCGTCCTGTTTTCAAACCAATTAGTCTCTATTTCAACCGACTTTTTCACTGCTTTCTTTTTCCAAGTGCCTACAATTTGTCCGTCTTGTACAATAATAGGGGTGAAAATACCATTTACCGAAACTGCTTTGCGATGATGTACGTTGTTTATGCAAACATGCTTTGATTTGTAACTGACCAAAAACTCATCGTAAGCAGGGAGCAGATGAATAGACGAGCGTTGAAGTTCTCTCTCTTTAATCTCGAAAGGGAAATAGTAAGTTTCCTCCCCTATGTTTAGTGAGTCAAACCTATGTCTCAATTCGTGGAGCGCCCATCGTATCTCTTTCAAAGTTAATCCCGACCACCATGCAAAATCAGCGATAGTAGCGGGAGCATGACTGTTGAAATATCGTTGCGTGAGTTTAAGGATAGAATCTTCACGCGACAGCCGTTTTTTCTCCGGTACTTTTTCTTCGAGCAAAGCATAAGTTTGCAACCTGCCTGCCAACGAACCACTGCATATCAGTTGCTCCATCTCTGCATACATCAAAAAGTGAGATAACCGATTTTCATCTGTTTTAATATTATTTTCTTTAAATACTTCAACAATTTCTTTTCGCGAAAACTCTTTCCCCTGCAACTCTTTCTCTAGTAAAATATTGGCTTTGTACAATAATTTACTGTCCATTTCCAACTCACTATGCCGTCTTTTGATTATACGTCTGATAGGAGAAGACGTTAAATCTAGCATCCAATAAATATCTTCTCTGGAAACAATATGCCAGGTCGGACGCATCAAATGTGTTCTGACTATATCGTTACTGTCAAATGCTTTTTCTGTCGATTTTACAGAGCCACCTTCACTGCGCAATACTATTGCTAGCAGCGCCATAGGTAAATCTTGTGCCTGTACAGCCCCCATCCACTCCACTACTTGTAGAGGCGAGGAGCAATGAGGTTTCGTAAGCTGCTGAGCGTGCAGCCGATGTATGGCAATATCCCGTAAGTTCATACAACAAAGATAGTCCTTTTAAATATATCTGCTTATTACTTCCACTCCTAAATTGTCAAACAAAATTATATTCAGAAAAATGTAATAAATTTATCCTGAAAACTCCTTCCTGTGCAGCTCAGATTTATCCTTTTGATATACTAAGTTTATATTGTCGAGAAGGCTTTGGAATAACGCTCAACACCGAATTTATTGTAACAACACCGACTTTTGCGGTACCTTGTTTGTTTGTTTTCATTGTGCTATTAAGCAACTCTTCCCCCAAAAAAAAGAATCGGGATTAAACAAAAACTTTACTTTTGTGTTTTATAACAAAATAACGTGGATAGATTTGGACTGCTTGCAACCACAGGAAAAAATGCTAAATTGTAACCAACTTTCCATTTTCTTCCATTTGATAGTCCAATCTCCCCATACATTATTCATTCTTATGAGTTTACGCATTTATTTTGCTTGCGTTGCTTGTAGTATAAAAAAAACATATTGACATGGGATATTTATTTTCTTCAGAGTCGGTGTCGGAAGGACACCCCGACAAAATTTCTGATCAAATTTCGGATGCAATTCTCGACAGTTTTTTGGCACAAGATGTCAATTCCAAAGTAGCTTGCGAAACCTTAGTAACTACCGGACAGGTAATCATAGCCGGTGAAGTTCATTCGCAGGCGTATGTAGATGTGCAAGCTATTGCACGGAAAGTTATCAACCGGATTGGCTATACAAAAAGCGACTATATGTTTGATGGTAATGCCTGTGGAATACTCTCCGCTTTGCACGAGCAATCCAAAGACATCAACCGCGGTGTTGACCGAGAAGAACCTATGAGTCAGGGCGCCGGAGATCAAGGAATGATGTTTGGCTATGCCTGTAACGAGACGGTGAATTATATACCGATTGCACTCGACCTTTCGCATGCATTGGTCAAAGAGTTAGCTGCTATCCGCCGTGAAGGAAAAGAAATGAAGTATCTTCGTCCCGACTCTAAGTCGCAGATTACCATTGAGTATGATGACAATAACAACCCCATTCGTGTACATACCATAGTTGTATCCACACAGCATGACGATTTTATCTTGCCTGGCGATGAAAAAGGGCAGGAGAGAGTCGATAGAGAGATGCTCGATATCATTAAAGAAGATGTTCGAAATATTCTGATACCCCGCGTGAAAACCAAAATACCACAATTTGCCCAACTTATCAAAGACGATTATATATTGCACGTAAATCCTACCGGAAAGTTCGTTATTGGCGGTCCGCATGGAGATACGGGTTTGACAGGACGAAAAATCATCGTTGACACCTACGGCGGAAAAGGGGCACACGGAGGAGGTGCTTTTTCGGGAAAAGACCCCTCGAAAGTAGACCGCTCCGCTGCTTATGCCGCACGGCATATTGCTAAAAATCTGGTAGCAGCTGGAGTGGCAAACGAAATACTCGTACAAGTAGCTTATGCCATTGGTATTGCCGAACCTATGAATATTTATGTCAATACATACGGAACTTCAAAAGTAAGCGAAACCGATGCGAAAATTGCCGGAAAAGTAAGTAAACTCTTTGATATGAGACCGCGTGCTATCGAAAAAAGACTTAGATTGCGTTATCCGATATACGAAGAAACAGCTACCTATGGACATGTAGGGCGTACTTCTATAAAGAAAGAAAAACTCTTTACCGATGCAAACGGCAAAGAATTTAAGAAAAATGTAGAACTTTTTACTTGGGAAAAATTGGATATGGTGGATGATATCAGAAAAGAATTTGGATTGTAATTTGACATAAGTATAAAACTTTTAAAAGCAGGATATGCCAATTCTGACAAGGGAGCTTGTCAGAATTGGCATATCTCTTCATATTCTTGTCATTTTTTGTGTTGAAATAGATTATAAGAGACCTGTTGTTGTTGAAAAAAATGTATTTTAGTAAAGCAGTTTTTAAAAATAGATGTAGATATAAACTGTTTTGTAAAATTATGTCTATCTTTGCGGAAATAATAAGCCAGTTTTTTTTTGAAAGATAATATAAATGAGATATTTTTATATTTTTGCTACACTATTTTTTACCGTCTATGGACAGATTATTCTGAAATGGCGGATATCGAAGATGAACTGGCAACCCAAAACGGATACTCTTTGGATAGCCGTTACAGATTATATGAAATTTCTGTTCGACCCCTTTATTTTCTCCGGATTTTTGTCGGCTTTCGTTGCCTCCGTATTTTGGATGTTGGCTATGACCAAGTTTGAAATAACGCGTGCATATCCGTTTATGAGTTTATCGCCTGCTATTGTTTTTATTTTGGGGATTTGGCTGCTGAATGAACAATTTACGTGGGGAAAAGTTATAGGGTTGGGCTTGATTATTGTCGGTACGATTGTAACCGTACGATTTTAACTGAAAATATGGAACATGCAATTCACATATCTGTTGTTTCTCCGGTTTATAGGGCAGAAAATATTGTTTCGGAACTTGTGAAACAGGTAAAAGAAGCTGTTTCGCCCATTAGCGAAGATTTTGAGATTATTTTGGTCAACGATGCTTCGCCCGACAATTCGTGGGGCAAAATTGCCGAAGAGTGTAGTAAGGATAAGCGTGTGAAAGGGATAGACCTAAGTCGCAATTTTGGGCAGCATTATGCGATTACCGCCGGACTGCAATATGCAAAAGGCGAATGGGTAGTGGTAATGGATTGCGACTTGCAGGACAGACCGGACGAAATACCCAATTTGTATGGGAAAGCCCAAGAGGGGTGGGATATAGTCTATGCAAGAAGAACAAAAAGGAAAGATAAATTTATTAAGAATACAACATCTCTGATATTTAATAAAGTATTTGCTTATTTAAGCGGTATTAAGCAGGATAACGTAGCTAATTTTGGAATTTATCATTCATTAGTAATTTCAGAATACAACAAGATGAAAGAGTACGCGCGCTCTTTTGGTAGTTTAAACCGTTATCTGGGTTTTCGAACTTGTGTTTTGGATGTTAAACACTGAGGGAGATTTGAAGGCAATAGATCTAATACATTTTCAAAACTACTGAGATTAACGTCCGACGTTATACTGTCAAACAGTAACAAACCTTTGAAACTGACCGTAAAATTCGGTTTTATTGTTTCGTTTCTCTCATTGTTGCTTGCTGTTTACAATGTATTTGCTCATTATCTGGGTATTATTACGGTTCCGGGCTTTACCACAACTATTTTTTCCATTTGGTTTGTCGGAGGATTGATTCTTTTAGTGTTGGGGATAGTTGGTTTATATATTGGGAAAATATTTGATCAAGTGAAAGGACGGCAGTTGTATGTTGTATCTAAAGAACTCAATATTTGAATGGAAATATCGAAATACGGTGTTACTCTGAGAAGAATAACTGTTGATAAGATTGAAATGATTCGTCAATGGCGTAATGATCCGAAAATTGTAAAATTTATGGAGTTTAAAGAATTTATCACTCCTGAAATGCAAGAAGTCTGGTTTGAAAAGATAAATAATGAACAAAATTATTTTTTTCTTATTATTATTGACAATCAGGAGATTGGACTGATTAATGTGAAAGATATAGACTCACGACAGTTGGAAGGAGAGGCGGGTATATTTATATATGATGATAATTATTACAATTCAACCGCTTCATTTCAGGCAAGTTTTGCGTTATACGACTTTTGTTTCGATACGCTAAGACTTGACAGAGTTGTTGCGCATATATTAAAAGAAAATAAGCGAGCGATAAAATTTAACAAATTGATTGGTTATAAAATAGTCAGTGGACAGGATGATGTTAAAAACCAGCTCTACTATCTAATTAAAAGTGAGTATCAGAATGTCAAAAAGGATTTTATAACCCTTTTTGACTAAATAAATTAATTTCTCAAACTATGGACAAACAAGAATTTATCAAGAATTTCGGTAATCAGTTTGATGATACCGATACTTCTGTATTTACAATGGATACTCGTTTTAGAGTCGAGGAAGAGTGGTCGTAGTTAGTGGCTCTGTCTGTGCTGAATATGATTGCCATGAAATACGAGGTAAAGCTCAATCCGTATGAAATGAAAAAAACGCAGACGATACAGGAATTGTATGATTTAGTATTGTCTAAAAAATAGATATAATGATTCAACAATGAAAGCATATATCAAGGCTATATCATACGTTCTTCCCGACAAAACTGTTACTAACGATGATTTGGTAAAGGAATTTCCCGAATGGACAGTAGAAAAAATTGCAGGGAAAGTAGGTGTAGAAGAGAGACACGTAGCGGCTGAAAATGAAACAGCAGCCGATTTGGGTGTGAAAGCAGCCGAAAATCTATTTTCTGAACACAAGATAGATAAAGATAGTATTGATTTTGTTTTATTTTGCACCCAAAGTCCTGATTATTTTCTTCCCACATCTGCCTGTTTGATACAAGAAAGATTGAGTTTAAGAACCGATATAGGAGCATTAGATTTTAATTTGGGTTGTTCCGGTTATGTTTACGGACTCTCATTGGCAAAAGGATTAATCGCTGCTAATGTGGCGCAAAATATTCTGTTAATCACAGCCGAAACTTACAACAAACACATTCATCCAAAAGACAAAGGAAACCGCACTATTTTTGGAGATGCGGCGGCAGCCACGTTGATAGGTAAAGAAGGATTTGCCGAGATAAGAGAATTTTCCCTGGGTACCGACGGGAAAGGCGCTGAAAACCTGATGGTCAAGAAAGGCGGCTTGCGTTATCCTGAATCATTGAATGATATCGTTTTTGAGGAGAATGGTAGTCCTAAATCATCCGATCATCTTTTTATGGATGGCGGAGCAATTTTTAATTTCACCTCAGACGCTGTTCCTGTGTTAGTAGATAAGGTGTTAGAAAAAAACAACTTAAAATTGGAAGATATAAATTTGGTTGTATTTCATCAGGCAAATAAATATATGATGAATTACCTGCGTAAGTTGATAGGCATTGACTCTGAAAATTTTTATATTTATTTGGAAAAAGTTGGAAATACTGTTTCATCAACCATTCCTATTGCATTGTATCACGCGCAAGTGGAAGAGAAGTTGAAAGGCAATGTTCTGTTGGCCGGCTTTGGTGTGGGCTATTCGTGGGGCGGGGTGATTTTAAGAATTAGAGAGACTTGATGGCTTTATAAATAGTAATCTTGATATGAAAGGTATAGGAAAAGTTTATTTTCTTAATTTGAACGGATTACGATTTATTGCTGCATTTATGGTAATAATCCATCATTTGGATCAACTGTTATTCAATTTTCAAAGACCTAACCAATGGAATAACCCGACAATACAATCGATTGATCACTTGGGTGTTACTTTGTTTTTTGTGTTGAGCGGATTTCTAATAACTTATTTGTTGCTTTATCTTACCGGCAAAGAAACCAAATACATCAAACAAGCGGAAGAAACGGGAAGAATTCGATGGGAGTGAAAGTGTTTATTTGCAATGAATATATTTGTTTATTTTGATTGAATGAATTATCTTTGTTGCAAAATAGAACAATGGTTACTAAAAGTGAAATATTGGATGTTGTTCATCAGCAAAGCGATAAATTAAACGCCGAAGCAACTTACGAAAGAAATTTGTTGAGCAAATTGCGATTAAAAGAGAGTGGATTTGCCAATATCATATCCGGTATAAGACGTTGCGGTAAAAGTACATTGTTGGCACAATTAATCAAGAAGCAGACCGAACAGGTGCTTTACATAAACTTTGACACACCGCGTCTGTTCGGATTTGACTTCTTAGATTTTAGAGCCTTAGACGACATATTACAAGAGCAGGATAGTATAAAATGGCTTTTTTTTGATGAAATTCAAACGGTAAAGTCGTGGGAAATATATGTGAGAGGTAAATTAGATCAGGGTTATGGTATTGTTGTTACGGGTTCTAACGCTTCACTACTGAGTCGAGAATTGGGAACGAAACTGACAGGAAGGCATATATCCAAAGAACTTTTTCCGTTTTCGTACAAAGAATTTTGTGGTTATATAAATGCCGATCAAGGAAGTGAATCGTTGGCAGTCTATTTGGAGAAGGGTGGATTCCCACAGTATCTCAAAACTGAAAACAAAGAGTTGCTTAGTCAGTTGGTTACAGATATTATATACCGCGATATTGCTGTACGATACAATATTAGAGATGAACAATCGTTGAAGAAACTGTTTGTTTTTTTAGTTTCCAATGTTGGAAATTTGGTGTCTGCAACCAAACTAAAAGGGGTATTAGGTATAAAAAGCACAGCCACACTGTTGGATTATTTTTCGTATTTCGAACAAACGTATTTGTTATACTTGTTGCCGAAATTCTCTTATTCGTATAAAACGCAAGTGGTCAATCCGAGAAAAATCTATCTGATTGATACCGGATTACAGTTTGCTATGAGTTCTTCTTTTACCGATGATTCCGGAAGGCGTTTGGAGAATATGGTTTTTTTAGAATTACGACGTACAACAACCGAACTCTTTTATTTTAATGAAAATAACAAAGAATGTGATTTTGTAGTATGCCGGAATGGAAAACCCCGTGCGGTTATTCAAGTTTGCTACAAATTAACCAATGAAAATTTACTGCGGGAACAAAACGGAGTTTTAGAAG
>JBKECI010000019.1:0-129323 GCA_047974405.1 Paludibacteraceae bacterium
AAAATATGGTTTTTATATTATGCTACTCCCCAAAATCTGGACAGTAAGTTAAGGTATAAATTATTACCTTTAACAACAAAAAAATTTAAGTAAACAACACGAAGAAAAATCAGTAAAGAATTAAAGAGTAAAGTAGTCTTGGAATCGCTAAAGGAGCGCGAGAGTTTGGAAATTTTAGCCAAAAAGTATGAGTTGCAACCCACCCAGATTTCGCAGTGGCGTTCTCAAGCCATGCAGAATTTCGGCAATTTGTTTACCCCTTCGAGCGAGAAGAAGTATGAGAAATCCGCTGATTTGGAATCTCTGTTCAGCCAGATTGGGAAATTGAAAGTAGAGAATGACTTTCTAAAAAAAAAGTTGCAATGAGAAGTGTCGATGAACAAAAACAGTTGGTTGAGCGTGATTGCATGGAGTTAAGCCTGAGCGAACAATTGGAAGTTTTGAGTATTTCCAAAAGCAGTTTTTACTATGTTTCTGTGGGTGAGAATAAAGAGAATTTGGAAATAATGCGCCTTTTGGACGAACAGTATTTCCGTACCCCTTTTTACGGAGTTTTGCGTTTAACGGCATTACTTAGGGAGAAAGGCTACCGTGCAAATTCCAAGCGTGTCAGGCGATTGATGAAGATAATGAATTGGCAAACCATTTATCGTGAACCCAAGACTACGCTCATCGAAAAAGGGAGTTACAAATATCCCTATCTGCTCAAAGGGCTTGAAATAACAAAGGTCAATCAGGTTTGGGCGATGGACAATATTTTCATCGAACGCCTTTGGCGAAGTGTAAAATACGAGCATATCTATTTGAATATTTATGAAGACGGACTATCTTTGTGGAAAGGATTAAGCGAATATCTCCAATTCTATAATGGAGAACGATTGCACCAATCGTTGGATTACAAGACACCGGAAACCGTGTATAAAACAGCCGCTTAACAGTAGAGAAAAATATACAAAAAAGTTTGTGGGATTGTTGGGCATTATTTTTTCTTTCCAAACGCCCTCTTGTTTTTGGGGAGGGGATTTGAAAAGAAAAAATAATTGAAGGAGATACCAAAGACTTTCAATTTAAAGAGCCAACAAAATAAGAAATAACAAGTATCAAAATAAATGAAAAAAATATCTTAACTTTGAGAAAAATCAGTCCAAAATTTGAGAAGTAGCGTATATCGATCTCAGTAACTAATTTTTTAATGTGGTTTATTAATAGATTTTTATCTTTAGCATCTTTTATGTGTGGCTTAACTGTACCGAAGAGATTCTCAAAGTCAGTAAGTAAAACATCCACTCCCGTTTTAAAACGACATCGTTCGCCATTGACATTGACATAACAAATCACATAAACCGGACTTAATCCCGTTTTTTTCTTATTAACTATTTACACCTGTAATCTCATAAATGTTAATATTATTTTTGGCGGTAAGCTTGGCGGTAAAACCGTTTTAAGTATGCACATTTAAACTTTTGCATACTCCGCAAAAGCCTGATATACAGTTAAAATGCAAATCCCCGCTTACCGAAGTAAGCGGGGATTTGTGTAAGATGCTCTCCCTCTTGGACTTGAACCAAGGACCCTCTGATTAACAGTCAGATGCTCTAACCAACTGAGCTAAGGAAGAATTATTATTGTTTTTGCAAATGCAGATGCAAAATTAATAGGTTTTATTGAAATATACAATATCTTTGCAGAAAAATTCACACAAAAGTTTATGAAAAAAATTCTTGGAATAGGTAATGCTCTGACAGACATACTATTCAGCACTAATAGTGATGATATTTTAACCTTACTTCAATTGCAAAAAGGGAGTATGCAATTGGTGGACAGAAAAAAGTCAGAAGAAATTATTACTTTGTTTCACAATCAACCATCAACAATGGCTACGGGTGGTTCGGCTTCCAATACCATCAACGGGGTTACCAAACTGGGCAATGAGGGTGGTTTTATCGGGAAAGTGGGTAATGACGAGATTGGGAGATTCTTTACAAATAACAGTCTTGACAATGGCGTACAACCCTACTTGAAACAAAGTGAAACCGCTTCGGGAAGTTGCAATGTGCTTGTTTCGCCCGATGGAGAGCGTACGCTTTGTACCTACTTGGGGGCGGCTGTAGAATTAAATGTCGATGATTTGGACATATCCGTTTTTTATGAATACGACATCTTCCATATAGAAGGGTATTTGGTTCAAAATCATGAACTTATCCACACAGCCCTTAAAATGGCTAAAGCGGCAGATATGTTGATCTCTATCGATTTGGCAAGTTTTAATGTGGTGGAAGAAAATCGTAATTTTTTGAAAGAAATGATAGAGAAATACGTTGACATAACCTTTGCAAACGAAGAAGAGGCTGTTGCATTTTCCCAATCTTCACCCGAAGAAGCCTTGCATTCTATTGCGACAATGTGCGATATTGCTGTGGTAAAATTTGGCAATAATGGTTCACTGATAAAGCAGAACGATATTGTATATCAAGTAGATTCATACAAGGCAGATTGCATTGATACTACCGGTGCAGGCGATTTGTACGCGGCAGGTTTCCTACATGGGCTATCAAGAGATTTACCTTTGGACACATGTGGCAAAATAGGCTCGTTGGTTGCAGGCAAAGTGGTAGAAGTTATGGGAGCTAAACTTGCAGAGGATAGTTGGGAGGATATTTATGAAAAGATCAGAGAGACAGTAGTTTTATAATTGCTGTTGATTGAAGCATAAAAGATTTTACATTTTTACTTCTAGCACCGTACTGAGCCAATCAAATAGTTTGTCTTGTACGCTGTTTTCTGACATATCCACAGATTCTATACAGCCAAACAAAATGTTTTTGTTGTTTTCAAATACTTTTATCTTCCTCTTGACGTAACTTATACCTTTTTTTGCCGGTTTTATAAGCAACAATCCACAATCCGATTTTTTGATACATGCTTTTGATTCGAAAGCCAGCAGATAAAACAATGCCTGCGGATTGTACTGGGTTTTTTGTCTGAATTTGTGGGTGATATTGGCTACCAACGTTCCTGAGTGGTAAAGAAAAAAGTTTTGGAGAATACTTTTATTTAAAGGTTGTGGAGTACGCCTGATACGGAAATAGAGTTGTTTTTTTCCTAAAACTTTTGCGGCATTCAACATCGAATCTTTAAAACTAAAAGGTTTATGTCCGTTCTTTTTAGGACGCATATCAGAAATAAACTTGTCGTAAGCTATGCTCCTCCAATGTCCATAGGCAACAGCTTTACCATTTTTAAACCAATCGGTAGGTTTTACGGGGCGGAGTAGAAAGAAGTCATCGTTGAAGTAAACAAAATTTTCGCTCAAATCGGGTATCCGATAGAGTAATGTCTCGATAGACAGACTGTTGAATGTGGGAAGAAGTTCTTCGTATCCTTTAAAAATGTCTTTATGGTCGATAACTTTAATGGGAATATTGTTGTCGGGAAAATTTATTTTTACAAAACCATTCAGCTTGGGGTCTTGACCATCAGTAACGATAAATATCTGACGGACAAAAGGGGCAAACTTCAGTATGGAAGCTACACAGAAAAATATTTCTCCTTCGGAATTAAACCTTGTCGGTGCATTGATATCTTCGTGAATCGAAAAAAAATGTCCTAAATAAGGGGTTATCTTCTCTTGATATGAGCATTCTTTTCCATCTACCCACGAAATAACTACGTCAATAGGATCGTCGCTATCGGTCATTGTTGAAGTATAGTATATTGTTTTGTTAACAGTAAATTGTTTTATAAATCTCCATCAATAACCTTGCCAAAGAAAGGTGTCAAAAGAGAATGTGGTTGTGTGTAATAAATTTTATTTAAAACCGAACGCTTGTATCCGGATACTTTTTTTACGTGGCAAGCCGCTCTTTACTCTTACCGATTCATCGGAGTGATAGAGCACCCCTTCAAAAGTCCCTTTTAACTCGCTACCGTCGTTTGTTTTAAAATTGCATTGAATAGTATAAACGGAATCATTCTGAACCGCAACTGTAAAGTTTCCTTCCGATATGTATTTAATAGTATTTTTGGTAACATCATTTTCAAAATAATATACGTAAGCTCCGGAGGGGATACCGGTATTGAGCGAGTTTTCTTTATACTCTTTTCCTTTGAGAAATGTAAATGGAGCTATATCGGTGATGGTATCGGCAACGATGTAAGTACCCGCAGGCAGAAGAGTATCAGCGCCATGGACAAAAATATCTTCAATAATCAGATATTGCCCTGTTCCTATCAATTGATTCTCGGCATCAACTCCGAAATTTTCTGTCAATAGATTAAGGGTAAGTACATTGTGTTGAATATCGTAATTGCTGTAATAGTTTCCGTAAAATTGTGCTGTTCCCCAAGTGTAGTCCGGATTATTTTCATATACATATTTGGGAACGGGAGTGTTCCCGCTACAGGCAATCATCAATAAAAAAAGAGACCAAAACGGTAGTTTGACAAATGTTTTCATTTCAAAAAATATCAATCTGTATTCAATTTGTTTTTTTCGGAAATATATTTTACGGGGTAGACGGCAGCTAAAAATCCCATTGTCAATACCGTAGCAAAAACAAGCAAAATATCTCTGACACTAGTTACAACCGGATAGGTACTTACGATATAATCGGCGCCATTCCCCATTTTTATAAATCCAAGATACTGCTGTAAGAGTGAAACAGCAGCTCCCAATACAATACCTATAAAGGCTCCCCAAAACGATATCATCCACCCTTCAAACAAAAAAATTCTCTTTATCAACTTGTTGTCCGCTCCTAAATTACGTAGCGTTTCTATATCGTTTTTTTTGTCGATAATCAGCATCGAAAGTGAACCGATAATATTGAAAGTAGCTATCAAAAGAATAAAACTGAGTATAAGGTAAGCTATCCATTTTTCAACTTTCAATATTTTGAAAAAACTCTCTTGCTGTTCGTAGCGATTTTGGATTTTGAACCTATTGCCGATCAAATTTTGAATTTTATTTTTCAAATTATCCACATCCACATGGGGAGCCGCCTTAATTTCAATATGAGAAACCATATTTTCGTTAAGCTCGAACAATTGACGTGCCAAATTTAATGAAATCAATACATATTTGTCGTCATATTGCACTTGTTTTACAGAAAATATACCCGACACGTTGGTAGAAATAGAATTAAAACTACTCTCGGGATTTATCATATTTATCCTGCCTGTCCTCTTGGGGGCATAAATCAAAAGCGGGTCTATATAATTTGCATTTATGCCCAGCGCAGAGGCTACCCCCAGACCCAACACCGACCTGACGGTACCATCCGAGTTTAGTAAAAAATCGCCATCATACATAATACTGTCGATTTTTACCATTTTACCAAAATTGTCGCTTACCCCTTTTATGGTTGCAGGCATTTGCTTATCTCGAAATCGAAGCAGGGCATTTTCTTCAATTACTTCGGCAAATATGGCAACAGAATCGTCTTTGCGCAAGTTGTGGAATGCCGGAGTATCTGTCGAAAAAGTTTTCCCTTGTACCGACAAGATTTTTAAATCGGGGTCAAAAGCAGAAAACACCCTCTCCACAAGCGATTCGAAACCATTGAAAACCGAAAGTACACACACAAGCGCCCACGTACCCACACCAACGCCTGCTGCCGAAATACCCGATATCCAATTGATGGCGTTGTGTGATTTCTTCGAAATCAAATAACGTTTTGCTACCCAAAATGGAAATTTGAAATGATTTTGCCTATTCGATGAAAAATGTTCGCTCATCATACGTCGAGTTTTGACAAGGAAAGAAAGGACATTGTCGCTTATTTTTTTTCATATTTATCCATCCCATAATCCTCGTCAGACGAATGAATAATAGGATCACTTTTTAATAGACTATCAATATTTTCGAGATAATCCAAACTTTCATCCAAATGAAAATGTAATTCAGGAATGAGTCTCAATTGATTCTTTACCCTTTTTCCAAGTTCGTATCGAACCGTTTTTTTATCGGTTTCTACCCCTTTTATCGTCTCTTCTTTCTTATCCTTCGGGAAAACACTAATGTAAGTATGGGCAATCCCCAAGTCGGGACTTATTTTTACCTCTGTTACCGTTATTAACACCCCATGCATTTTCTTTGCATAAAGCAAAAATATTTCACCCAGTTCTTTTTCAAGCAATCTGGATATTTTTTGTTGCCGTGTTGTTACCATAGACAAATGTGTTTTTTATATGCTACATTTTTAACAATACAGTTTTAAAATGCGAATCTTAAATAATAATGGCTACCTTTACCAAAATTTCAGTTTGTAAAAGTAATAAATTTATTTCAAATAAATATTTTAACAAAAGCAAATCTCTTTTGAAAAATACGGCAAGAGGGTGTTACTTTTTCAAAAACATCTGAATGTTGTTTCTGTTTGATAAAAATAGAAAGTGATAAAAAGTACTCTCGCTTTTAAAAAAAGAAAAAAACAACCATATATCAAGTAAAGAAAAAGCGATTGTCTGTGCCAAAATTAATTTTATATCAAAAATTGCAGTGATTAAATCATTTTTCATCTTTAATTATTCAACACCAACAAGTATATTTGTAGGCTAATACATACTCTATAAAGTATATTAACCTAAAAAACAAATATAACCATGAAAACGACCAAAGTATTCGGTTACATACTGGCAGTCATCACAATGCTTTTTGTGGCAATGCCTGCAACCACTTTTGCACAGCGACCTATGGAAAAACTCGGTAGGAGCGTTGTAGCACAAAAAGTATCGAACGGAGTGTACGTAAACTGGCGATTACCCTCCGAAGAGTGGTACAACACTACTTACAAACTATACCGAGACGGAAGTTTGATACACACTACTACCGCAAACGGAGCTTCCAATTTTCTTGATGCCTCCGGCACAGTCTCTTCCACCTATACCGTTACAAGCATAAAAAATGGAGTAGAATCGTCCCCCTCCGCCATTGCTGCTGTTATGACCAAACCCTATTTTGAAATTCCCCTTCGAGATATTAAAAAATTAGGTAAATACGGCTACTATCCCAATGACGCTACCGCCGCAGACTTGGATGGAGACGGCGAATATGAAATCATATTGAAACGGATGAAACGTGACTGGAGCCAATCATGCACCGACTTCACCTATTTTGAGGCATATAAGCAAGACGGTACTTTTTTGTGGGCTATTGACGTAGGACCCAATATAACGATGGATGTGGAGATTAACATTGCCGCATTTGATTTTGACGGCGACGGAAAAGCCGAAGTATTTATGCGCTCTTCCGACAATACCATATTTGGCTTGGACATCAACAACCAAGGTGGCATTTCGGTAGGAGACAGAGATGGAGACGGTTACACTAACTATCGCTTGGCTCCGTTTAACGGAGTAGGAGGAGACGGTTTTATGAACGCCGGACCCGAATATTTGTCCTTGATTGATGGAATGACAGGGAAAGAGTTGGATTGGGCTAATTTTATTCCTCGTGGCAACTCCAACGACTGGGGCGACGGCTATGGACATAGAGCAAACAAATTTTTCTTCGGAGCTCCCTATTTAGATGGATTGCATCCGAGTCTGTTTACCGGAAGAGGCATTTATACTATGACAAAAATGCAAACTTACGACGTGGTAAACAAAAAATTAGTAAAAAAATGGTACTGGGAAAGCACCTCCCCCGATATTAAACAACAAGGAAAATACGACACTTATCCCAAAAGCTACTTTGGACAAGGCTACCATAACTATACCATAGCCGATGTGGATGGTGATGGAAAAGATGAAGTCAATTGGGGCTCGATGACTATCGACGATGATGGTAAGCCTCTTTACTCTTCAGAATTGGGACACGGCGATGCACAACACTACGGAGATTTAGACCCATATCGTCCAGGGCAGGAAATGTTTGCCTGCAACGAAACAAAACCGGGAACAAACCTGCGAGACGCTAAAACAGGTCAAATACTATACCGCCACATAACCCCGAGCGACTGTGGGAGATGCTGTGCCGCAAATGTTACCGATGCTTTCAAAGGGGCAGAAATCTGGGGCGGAGGAAAAGGTGTATCTGCCACAGATAGAGTGGATATGAACTCCTTTGGCTTAGCTGAAAACTACAGAATATATTGGGATGGAGATTTGCTGGAAGAAATTTGTGACCATACCGATTTTTCAACATCAACAGGAGTAGGATACGGAAAAATCACCAAATTTATCAGCTATGGAAACGTGATGCCGCTCCTGACAGCCGATGCCTATTCTTGTAATTACACCAAAGGAACGCCTTGCCTGCAGGCAGACTTAGTAGGAGATTGGAGAGAAGAGGTCATCTGGTGGAGAAAAGATAGTTTGGCTCTGCGCGTTTATACCACGCCCATACCTACTACCAATCGCATATATACACTCATGCACGATCACCAATACCGCCAAGCTATTTGCTGGCAAATGTGCGGCTACAACCAACCGCCTCATACCAGTTTTTATCTTGGTTCAGATTTTCCCACACCCATTCCTGCCAAATCGACCAACGGCAAAATTGTTTGGAACGGCAACAGTTCTGTTTGGGACACTACAACCCCCAACTGGATGGATGGAAATGACGAAATAAATCTGTTGGCAGGAACAAGCACCCCTATTTCATTTGCCGATGGCAAAAGCGTACTGTTTGACAATCGCGCTTCCAATCGCGATGTCCAACTATCTGGAACTCTTTCGCCCGAAATACTTACCATTTCAAGCGCAGGTAACTATAAAATAGGAGGAAACGGAACATTGACCGGTAGTATGCGGTTAGATAAAATGGGAGACAGCACCCTTGTTTTATCCGGAAACCATACTTACTCAGGAGCAACAAATGTATGGGAAGGCAACTTGTGGATGGATGGAACTTTAACATCATCTCCCATTATCGTAAGACGCCATTCAAACTACGGCGGAAACGGTATGTCGGGCAATGGAATCGAAACGGAATACAATGCGGGCGTTTACATAGGTGGAATGAACAAGTCGGATACGATGAAAGTAAACGGAAATATACATATGGTTGCCGGTGCCAAAATGATATTTGATCTGTCAGACAATCCCACCATCCCTGCCGGCAATAATTCATCCTTAAAAAATGACCACTTAATCCTTAATGGCAATTTAATTTTGGACGCAAGTTCAATCATCGTCATTCATCAAATGGCAAGTTCACTCCCTCAGGGAGAATATTTACTTGCGCATATCAATGCTGCCGAGGGGGATTTGAGTAAGGTTAAAATATCGGGAATTGTAGGGACTGCTGCAGAATTGAAATACATCCCGATAGAAAATAACCTCTATTTGGTAATTAAGGGGGTAAGAACTGCCGGTAAAATCACATGGTCGGGCAATGCCAATAGCGATTGGGATATAGCTAAAACTTCCAACTGGCTTAATCTGGGCTATTCCGATATTTTTGTGTCTAATGACAGTGTGCTTTTCGACTCAAGTTCATCAAATAGAACAGTAAATATCACAGACAGTATCCCCGCGGCTTATGTCGAGGTGAGCAGTGCAGACGATTATATTTTTGACGGAGTCGGAGCCATCACAGGCAATGCAGCTCTACACAAAACAAGCTCAGGCACTTTAACTATCAACAATAGAAACACCTTTACCGGCAAAACAGTTGTTGAAGGAGGTGGAATATTGTCACTGAAATATGCACCGGCTGAAACAAATGTGGGAGGAATAGGACCCAATACTACAGACCCTTCTTATCTGATATTGAAAGATAGTTCTGTACTCCAAATTACTACTGCCAATGAAATTACCAGTAGAGGCATGACCGTAGAAGGAGCTGCCGGAGGGGTGTTGAACACGCCCGCATCTCTGTATTGGTACGGAGCCATCACAGGAACCGTTCTGACAAAAAACGGCACCGGTACATTATATCTGTCCAACAACAATAGTTCGCTAAACGAAACCGTTCTGTCCGAAGGAAAAATTATTTTGAACACCTCCTCATATCCCTATGGAGTAGGGAAAAAAGCAACATTGCTAGGAGGTACTCTTGAAGCCGCCAATAACATCGGCGCATACCTGTCTAGCAACACAAATTATGTGGTACCCACAGGTTATACCGCAAATGTTGTAGCAGCACCCCGATGCGAATACAACGGAACACTTAGCGGCGAAGGTACCCTGAATTGGTCTTGTGATTATATAAGAGCCTATATAAACGGAAACTGGTCTGGTTTTACAGGAAATTTGAATATTAACGCGAATAGTGCCAATTCTACTTACGAAAATCACTTTATAGTGAATAGTGCCAATGGATTTTCCAATGCCACCATTACATTGGGTTCGGGCGTAAGGATGTGTTACAAAAACGGCACATCCGATAACGGACGCACCAAAATAAAAGTAGGTTTGTTAAAAGGAAATGCCGGAGCCGAGTTTTACAACGCAGATTTGGAAGTAGGCGCCAACAATTTGGGAGGTATCTATTCCGGCTCTATTTCGGGTTCTACGGCAGTTACCAAAGTAGGTACAGGTATTTGGACCATCAGTGGAACCAACTCATATACCGGTACAACCACCGTTAACGGAGGCACATTATATGTCTATTCAAGCATTGATGGCACCGGCTCTGTTATTGTAAACGCAGACGCCGTATTAAACCTGAGAGGGAGCGTTGCCGGTATGGTTAATGTTAATCAAAACGGAGCCGTTTATCTCTTTGGTACGGCAAATTCCAACCTTGCATCCAAAGGATTACTGATAGGGACAGGCACAATAAAAGGGATTACTATGCTGAACGATAGTTCTATAACTCGTCCGGCAAATTTATCATACGGCACATTAAACTTTGGCAGTAGCGTAACAATGAGTTCGGGTGCAACATTGGAAATGCAAATTGGTGGTGGCTCTTCATTGTGCGACAATTTGGACATAACCGGAGCATTAACCTGCAACGGAACTTTAGACGTTATCCTCAACGCCGGTACCTTAGCTTTGGACAATTCTTATCAACTCTTCAATGCCGGTTCGATTTCGGGTACATTTGCAAATATAAAACTGCCCGAATTGAGCGAAGGACTACAATGGGATTTATCACAACTATATACATCAGGAATTATCAAAGTAATAAATAACACCGGAGTATATAGCCCGAATCTAAAAATAGGAATAGAAAAAAATCCGTCCGAAGGGATATTCAGAATTTTTGTAGAAAACGAAACCAACTTCAGAGTGCAAGTGGCAGATATGTCAGGTAAGAAAGTTTACGATAAGTATATTTCGACGGGTAACGGGAAATTTCAAATAGACCTGAGCGAATACGCAAGCGGTATATTTTTGCTGAACATCTCATCTTCAATCGGATATAATACTTTAAAATTGATAAAAAAATAGAAATCTATGAAAAAATTTAATGACGACAATTTTCTGTTACAAACCGAAACAGCACAAAAACTCTATCACGAACACTCCAAAATTCAGCCAATAATAGACTATCATTGTCATTTGAATCCTGAATTTATAGCAAACAACAGAAAATTTGACAATTTGGGACAAATATGGCTCGAAGGCGACCACTATAAATGGCGTGCTATGCGTACCAACGGTGTGGACGAACAATATTGCACAGGAAAAGATACCACCGATTGGGAAAAGTTTGAAAAATGGGCAGAAACCGTTCCTTACACTATGCGAAACCCACTTTACCACTGGACACATTTGGAGCTGAAAACAGGATTTGGTGTGGAGAAACTATTAAACCCAAATACAGCAAAAGAGATTTACGACGAGTGTACCGCAAAACTCCAAACATCTGAATACACTGCGCGTGGACTGATGAAAAAATACAAAGTGGAGGCCGTATGTACCACTGACGATCCCATTGACGATCTGAGATACCATAAATCCCTGAAAGAAGAAGGATTTGAAATAAAAGTATTGCCAACGTGGAGACCCGACAAAGCAATGGCAGTAGAGAATCCATCGGAATACCGCGCTTATGTCGAAAAACTTTCTGAAATATCCGGAGTGAGTATCAGCAATTTTAACGACTTGATAGCAGCACTTCGCAATCGGCATAACTTTTTTGCATCCATCGGATGCAAGCTTTCAGATCATGGAATCGAAGAATTTTACGCAGAAGCGTACACACAAGCCGAGATCGACTCAATATTTAACAAAGTGTACGGAGGCAAGGAGTTGACATCGGAAGAAATTCTCAAATTCAAATCGGCTATGCTCTACGAAGGGGCTGTTATGGATTGGGAAAAAGGGTGGACACAACAATTTCATTACGGAGCTATTCGCAACAACAACACCCGACTGTTCAACCAATTGGGAGCCGACACCGGTTTTGATTCTATCGGAGACTTTACGGTAGCAAAAGCGATGAGCAAATTTTTAAACAAACTAGATACCGACAATAAACTGGCAAAAACTATTCTATACAATCTTAACCCGAGAGACAACGATATGATTGCCACAATGATAGGTAATTTTCAGGATGGTTCGGTCGCAGGCAAAATTCAGTTTGGTTCGGGATGGTGGTTTCTCGATCAAAAAACAGGGATGGAGGCTCAACTAAACTCGTTGTCAAATTTAGGACTATTGAGTCGTTTTGTAGGTATGCTTACCGACTCCCGCAGTTTTCTGTCGTATCCTCGGCACGAATATTTCCGTCGTATTTTGTGCAATCTGATTGGCAACGATATTGAAAATGGACTCATCCCTTCTTCCGAAATAAACTTTATTGGAAAAATGGTAGAAAACATATCCTACAACAATGCAAAAACTTTTTTTGAATTTTAATTAATAATAATAACTTAAAATAATAACTTTATGAAACTGGATAAATTTAGCGTTGGGGTAGGCGACCGCTTTTCTCACCAAGGCGAGGCTCAATTAAGAGCCATAATGAAAGCAAATGCAGAAGGTATAGAGGTGTGTCCCGTATGGAACAAATCCAACCGCGAACATACTTACGTATATTCAAAACCAGAAGACACCCGTAATGAGGCTGACAATGCTGTGAAAAATTTAAATTACAAAGGAAACTATTTTGTAGATGCAGACCATATCAATCTTGGTACCGTTGAACCGTTTGTAAAGGTATCGGATTTTTTCACATTGGATATTGCTGCGTTTATAGGCAAAGAGAGCTCACCTGAAGAGGTAAGAGAATTTGTTTCATCTTGCGAAAAATATATTGGAGAATTAAAAATTTCCGGCATCGAGCAGCCGTTAATTATCACAAAAGAATTGCTCGAAAAGGCTGCTCACACCTTTTTGGCAGCCACTCGCCAAGCGTCTGAAATATACAACTATTTGGCAAAAGAGAAGAGAGCGGGTAGTTTTATTACAGAGGTTTCAATGGACGAGGTTGAAACTCCGCAAACACCCATAGAAATGCTATTTATTCTGAAAATGTTGGCAAACTTTGGAGTGCCGGCACAGACAATTGCTCCTAAATTTACAGGAAGGTTTAACAAAGGGGTAGATTATGTGGGAAATTTGGTACAGTTTGAAAAAGAATTTGAAGAAGACCTGCTTGTCATTGACTTTGCCGTAAAAGAATTCGGACTACCACAAGAGCTTAAAATGAGTGTACACTCCGGTAGCGACAAGTTCTCTATTTATCCTATTATCAGTAAATTGGTAAAAAAGCACAATAAAGGACTTCACCTAAAAACAGCAGGTACTACTTGGTTGGAAGAGGTTATTGGCTTAGCCAAAGCAGGTGGAGACGGATTGGTATTGGCAAAAAAAATATATGCCAATTCGTACAACAGGAGTGAGGAACTTTGTGCACCTTATGCCGATGTTATTGACATAGATAACGCAAAACTGCCTACTGTCGAAGAGGTTGATACCTGGACAAGTGAAAAATATGTAAATACATTACAACATGAACCTACCTGTACAGATTATAATCCCAATTTTCGTCAATTGATACACGTAGCCTACAAAGTTGCTGCCGAAATGGGCAAGGAATATACCGATATGCTGGTTAAATATTCTGATGTGATTGGTGACTGTGTAGAAAACAATATTTATACACGGCACATAAAACGTATTTATAGCTGATCTCTATTAACCTATACTCCATACACAAGAGAAAGTCCCCGTATTTATAAAATCTCTCATAGATACGGGGATTTTTGTAATCTGTATTGTTTGCCAAATGGCAAAATAGATACATTTTCAACAACTTGACATAAATTTTACCAGTTTTGGAGTTCATTTTCTACCCTGCGAGAGGGTATTTATCATATCCAAACTTCTTGTTATCTCAGCATAGCTTGGGAACTGCACCAATTGCTCAGAGAAAAAAATAGTTACAGATTTTTATTTGAAATCCAATACCAAAGCACCGCTTTCCGATACCGAATAATATTCGATACCATTTTCTATACACCTCTCTTTTATCTTATCCCGATACCAAGCGGATATACTTTTATCAACAATAATCATTGTTGGTTTTATGTTTGCCAATATGTCTTCGGGTTTCACTTTTATTCTGTTTGAAAGTATAAGATAATCTACTTCTATTTTTGTGTCAGACAATCTGTTTTTTAGAGTGTTATCGGTAAGTATATATAATTTTTTCCCTTGAAATGAGGTAAATCCATTCTTAGACCAACTGTTTGAGGTAAAAAAGAGAGGGGGAGACACCAGATTATTTTTCCAAAAACTGCCGGCAGTTTTTTCAGCCTGAACAGTATCGTTTGTAAAAACATAATTTTTACCATTCGAAACAAAATTGATAATTGACGCATAATAATCCGAGAATACGATTAGTTTTTTGTCGGTCAGTATTTTATATCTTTGTATGGCAAATGAAGAGGTGATAAAAAGGAGAGAAAACAAACCGACCAATAATATGTAGTATTTTTTGTTGTAACAATACGATGTGATGGAGATAATTGCTATCAAAACAAATATCAGCTGTGCATAATTCAAAGAAATATTAGAAATGGAAAAGGGCAGCGACTGAATCTTCTCTATGGAAAAATTCATAAACCAAATAGTATATTTCAATAAGAAAGCAGCAATATTTCCCATAAAAGGGATGAAAGAAAAAACCAGCAAAGCTATGGAGAGATAAATAATAACGCTTGCCAAGGGGATTACCACAAAATTGGCAAGTAGAAAGAAGTTGGGGAATTGGTGAAAATAATAGAGGGTAAAAGGGGCTGTGCCAAGTTGTGCCGAAACCGAAACCGCTATTAAACTCCAACTCCAACGTGCCAATCTATTGTTAAACGTAAACCATTTTGAAATAAAGGGTTGAAAAAAAACAATACTTATTACGGCTGTGTAACTTAACTGAAAACCTATCTCGAACAGAAAATTGGGTTTAAACAGCAGCATTAAAAAAGCAGACATAAAAATGGTATTGTAGATTTGTGGCTTTCTCTCCAACATCGATGCCATTGATACAAAGCTAAACATTAACGAAGCGCGAGTTACAGCGGGAGAGAGTCCGGTAATAAATGCATAAATCCATAAAAACAGGATGATAAAAACTGCTTTTATTATTTTCTGTTTTCTTGTATTTTTTAAAAACCGGAGTAAAAAATTCAATACGACAAATATTATCCCTACGTGTAACCCGCTGATTGCCAATACGTGCATGGCACCTGCCGCGCTATAGTTTTTTCGCAAATCGGGTTGAAGTTCGTCAGTATAGCCCAAAGTAAGAGCTGCAAGTACGGCAAATTCATCTCCTCCAATGCCGTAAGTACGATAAATATTCAACAGATTATTTCTCGAAATGCTTGCTAAACGGCGCAAAGAGAGAGGGGGATTTACATCGTATATTTTCCAGTTACTTTCCGCGACGTATGCGGTTGCCATGATTCCCTGCCGTTCCAAGTATTCCGCATAATCAAATCCTCCGGGATTTTGTACGCTTTCCGGTTTTTGAAATTCGGTGTAAACAAGTAACCTATCGCCATAAATTAACGATCTGATGAGTGTATCTTTTTTGATATAGACAATGGCTTTACCATATTCATTTACAATTCCGGCAGTATCGTTGTACGATTGCAAAATCCTGACTTTGCATTGGTAAGAGTTTGTTTTCTCTACAGGAGATGAAATCAGTTCAACTTTATAAGTATTTTGCTTTTGTAAGGCTGAAAATCTATTTTCTTCCTCGATATTGGTGCAAAGCAAATAGCCGACATTCATTAATAGTAAGAAAACACCAACTCCAAAAATCCAGCGATGTTTGTATTGCGTGTCCGAAGGCTTTATCAGAAAAGAGGCTCCTATAAGTACAAAAGAAAAAAACAGCGTGAAAAGAGTGGCAGATAAGGGAATTCTTACAAACTGAAACAATACAATACCCGTAGCCAAAGCAAGCAACAGTCGGGCAAAAGGGGTGCGTTGCAAAAAGTTCATGGCTCTGTCTGTTTCTTTATTCTCTACTGCTTAAATATTTCAGCAGGTCAACATATCCTCAATGGTTTTTTGAGGATACTCCGAATTAAAAACGGAGCTTCCCGCCACAAGTATATGAACTCCAGCATCAAATAAAGAGCGGGCATTTTCGGGAGAGACTCCTCCATCAATTTCTATTAGGCAGTCGGGATTTTCGTCTTCAATAATTGTTTTCAGTTCCGCAATACGAGAGTAGGTTTCTTTTATAAATTTTTGTCCACCGTAGCCGGCAAATACAGACATTAGCAATACCATATCTGTTTCGCCTACTAAGTGTTTTAGGCTACTTATCGGCACGTCGGGATTAATTGTAATACCTGTACGAACTCCCATCTTTTTTATCTCCCGCAGTGTCGAAATCGGGTTCTTAAGGGTTTCCAAATGTACCGTAAGGGTTTCGGCTCCCGCTTTCACAAATCGTTCGATGTATTTTTCGGGTTCAACAATCATTAAGTGAACATCTAACGATTTTTTGCAATACTTTTTCGCAACCTCCATTATGGGAAATCCGAACGAGATGTTCGGAACAAAAACTCCATCCATCACATCAATATGGAGCCAATCTGCTTTGCTATTGTTAATTATTTCAAATTCGGAGCGCAAATCTGAGAAATCTGCCGCCAATAGCGAGGGGGAAATTATACGTTTCATTTATTGCTTGTTGTTATAGTTTTTACATACAAATCGAAGGTTTTGATTTTAATTGGAGTCTATTATCCTGCCCAACCTTCTCTATCTAAGTTCCTGTAATTGATGGCTTCGGATAAGTGCTCAGCCAATACGTTGGCACTCTCATCCAAGTCTGCTATAGTCCGTGCCACCTTCAAAATACGGTCGTAAGCGCGTGCCGAAAGGTTGAGTCTCTGCATCGCCTCTTTTAGTTTCTCGCTTCCGGCAGCATCGGGTTGTGCGTAGGTACGCAGGTGCTTGGACGACATTTGAGCATTGCAATACACCCCGTCTATATCCCGAAAACGCTGCTCCTGAATTTGTCTTGCCTTTATTACCCTCAACCGCACTTTTTCGCTATCTTCCGCATTTTTCATTTCAGATAGTTTCTCAAACGGTACAGGAATTATTTCTATATGTATATCTATTCTGTCTAATAGCGGTCCTGATATTCGAGATAAATATTTTTGTACCACTCCAGGGGCACAAACACAATCTCGGTCGGGGTGATTGTAATATCCGCAGGGACAAGGATTCATTGAGGCGACCAGCATAAAGCTTGCCGGATATTCGATTGCAAATTTAGCACGGGAAATACATATTTTTCTATCTTCCAGCGGCTGTCTCATCACTTCAAGAACTGTTCGTTTAAATTCGGGAAGTTCGTCCAAAAACAATACTCCGTTGTGTGCCAGCGAAATTTCGCCCGGTTGAGGAAAAGTGCCTCCTCCCACCAGAGCAACATCGGAGATGGTATGATGGGGGCTTCTGAAAGGGCGTTGAGAGATAAGAGAGGTATTGCTGTCCAAACTCCCTGCAACAGAATGTATTTTTGTGGTTTCCAACGATTCGTGGAGCGTAAGAGGAGGTAAAATGGTGGGAATTCTTTTTGCAAGCATTGATTTTCCGGCGCCGGGAGGTCCTATCATTATAATATTGTGTCCTCCGGCAGCAGCTACTTCCATTGCCCGTTTTACGTTTTCTTGACCTTTTACATCTGCAAAGTCGATATCAGAAAGGTTGAGTTGTTGATAAAATTCTTCGCGTGTATTGACTATGGTAGGTTCGAGATTATTTTTACCTGTAAAGAAATCGACCACTTCCGATATATTTTCAACTCCGTAAACATTCAGATTATTTACCACAGCTGCTTCGCGGGCGTTTTGTTTTGGAAGAATAAAGCCTTTGAACTTTTCTTCACGAGCTTTGATGGCAATGGGTAGTACTCCTTTGACAGGTTGTAAACCTCCATCTAAAGACAATTCTCCCATAATCACATACTTGTCCAATTCATCTGAGAGAATTTTTTCTGCTCCGGCAAGCATTCCCACAGCCAGCGGCAAATCGTAGGCAGAGCCTTCTTTACGAATGTCGGCAGGAGCCATATTGACTATTACCTGCTTGCGGGGCATCTTCAAGCCGGTATATTCTAGCGCTGAGGCTATCCGCTCATGGCTTTCTCGCACAGCATTGTCGGGTAGTCCTACCAACATAAAGCGTATGCCCTGACTTACATTGACCTCAATGGTAACAATGGTAGCATGGATCCCTTGAACTGCTGCTCCAAATGTTTTGACTAACATGAAATTATGATTTTCAATAAGAAAATAATTTTGAAATGCTTACAAATTTACACAATAACTTTTGATAAAAACAAAAATGGCACTAAAAGTTCAGAGGTAATACATAATATGCTTTGTAAATACATCTATTTCAGTAATTTAGATTGTTTTTTATTGTTTTATTTATCATTTTCACTGCTTTGTTTGTTTCCGGAGTGCAAGGCTTGATTGATAGGTGTTCTGTGTTGTTTTTCAGATATTCTTTATCTAACAGTGATTTTTACACAGATTTCATTTTTTTACTCGCAATCAGTTGGTGGGTAAATGCCAGTCCATATATTGAGCAATATATGGATTATTTCAGAAGGAAAGAACTCTTAATAATATTATGAAAATTTGTAACAAACAAAGATTATATTTAATAATCATTTTATTATAGCTTTATGATTAGCAAAAAAAGAACCCTATATTCGGGTTCAGTTTATTATCATAGAGGGGGTTACTACCATATCCATTTTTTTCTCATTCCAAGAGTTGGGAATTTTATCTATTATCTGAAAATCAAACGCTATACCGATTTTTTTTATCTCTCTCGAATCCAATATATTGTTGTAGAGTCCTTTACCGTGCCCCATCCGGTACTTTTCTTCGTCAAATGCTATGCCGGGAATTAGGGCAATTTCTACACTGCCGGAGTAAGACTCTGTAATTAATCTCCCTTTGTTCTCTCCTTGCGATTCGCAACCGGCATACCTTTTTAGCTTCATTTTGTTGTTTTTGACTACAGGGATAAAGATATTTTTACTTTTTGACCATTTTTCTATATACTCATGAGTGGGCAGTTCGGATGAAGACGACCAATAGAGAAGAATATTAGTTGCTTTTTGGAACATAGCTAATTCTTCGATTTTAGAAAAAACCAAATCGGCAGCTTTTAACTTAGACTGTTCGCTCATATCGCTCCTCAAAGCCCATATCGACAGTCCTATTTCTTCTTTCTCGAGCAATAGTTTTTTTCTTTTTTCTCTGAATAATGAAAAGTAGATTTTTGTTAAGATTTTTTTCATCAATGGTATATTAAATTAGTTAAAGCTGTCCTGCATCAACTAATGTAATTACCCTTTCTACTATTCTGTCTTTGTCTTTGCCATCGTATTCGGCTTTCAAACTCGATCCAAAAAAATGAGCTACGGTATTCCAAAAAAATGCAGGAACATTTCCTTTGTATGCTTTTATTAAGTCGAATGTGTTTATTTCACACTCTCTATCAATCAGCTTTATAAGCATCTTTCCTTGATTTATTGTCAGTTTCTTGAGACCTTTCTCATATTTTTTGAAAGCGGTTTTTTCAAAATCTTTCAGATATTTCTCTCTCGATTTTTTGTCGGGAAGATAATACAAATCTTTGTTAACTCTTGCCAATTCAGACGAAACCAGCCTTGCATAAGGGAGAGCTATTTTTACGTCGCGTATGGTACGCCAATAAAATTTCTCCTGCTTTTTGCTGGTAAATGTCATAGGGGGGTAAATAAAAACCTCTCGAATATACCCGACAAAGAGTGTATCTCCGTTTTCTATCACTTTTTCCAATACTGCGTAAGATGGTACAACGGGTATATTTGTACCAAAGTCTTGTGTAAAAAGGTTGGAAAAAGGAAATATTGAAAATAAAAACACTAAAATCAACGAACGAAATTTTACTTTTAACTGAATCTCTCCAGATTCGTTAATTAAAGTAAAAATTATTGACGTTATTTTATTAACAATTATCATTCCAATTTATACAATTAAATTATTTTTTTTGTTATTTTTGTACAAAATTATTTTGTAATTCCTTAATGACGCTTCATATGAATACAAAATTATCTGTTTTTCCAATTTTTGTAGCGTTTACTTTCTGTTTGTGTGCTCAAACAGCCTCCACTTTTCCTTCGTCCGTATCCATTGCCAATGCTTCGGTAGCCAACCCTACCGAGTGGAATGCCTTTCAAAATACTTCGGCGTTGGCAAATATCGAAAATGGAGAAGTGGCAATGATTTATGAAAATCGTTATATGGTTAAAGAGTTGAGTACAAAAACTGTGCAAACTGCGTTTGATACCAAACATGTTGCTGTAGGAGCTGCATTTTCTTACTTTGGCTATGAACTGTACAACGATTTTATAGTTGGTGCCGGCTTAGCCCGTAATTTTGATAATAAATTTTCCATAGGTGTACAATTCAATTATTATGCAGCCTATTTTTCGGGAGAAGCAACCAACTATTACCGCGGTACCATTTTTCCCCAAATTGGTGTTTCTTCTCAAATCCTCTCCAAATTTACCATTGGTTTCAACGCTTTCAACCCATTTCAGTCTAATATCAATACAGAGTATATTATTAAACGGATACCATCTATTTTTAGTTTAGGAACAAACTACTCGTTTTCAGAAAATTTTATTTGGCTAACCCAGATAGATAAGGAGGTAAGTAGTAATTTTCGATTTGCCTCCGGCTTTGAGTATGTAATGGTGGACGCGCTAACCGTAAAACTTGGAGCTTATGCTTACGACAGGCTTATTCCGGCTATGGGAGCTAACGTACACATAAACCAATTTCACATATACCTGAATACCGAATTGCATCCCAATCTTGGTTTGAACACTCAAGTTTGTTTGAAATATAAGTATTAATATCTTTTTTTTGAATGAAAAAGTTTAGGATAATTTTTACTTCTTTTTTCCTACTTTTGGCGCTCTTTACAAAAGTAGTTGCACAACATACTGTCTTCAATATTGAACAGGCGATAGCAGATATTTACGAACAAATTTCAGAAGAATCCGAGATAGAGCTTGATTTTACCAATTTTTACGATGATTTGATGTCGTTAGTCGAAAAGAAGATTAATCTGAATCATTTCGATAAAGAAGAGTTGGAAAAATTGCACTTTCTCTCCGAGACACAAATAGATAATATTCTCTACTATCTATATCGAAATGCGCCGATGAATACCATTTATGAGTTGCAACTTATAGATGGGCTGGATATGACTGATATTGAGAGGATGCTCCCCTTTGTTATGATAAACGACGATAACGGGAAATCGGATAAAATCCAACTTTCGGATATAATAAAATATGGGAAAAATGAATTTTTTTTTCGTATAGACAAAGGGGTAGAAACTAAAGAGGGGTATCGGCTTTATCCTGAGGAGGAGAATAAATTTTCCGAATTAAACTCAAAAAAATATTTAGGTTCCCCTTATTACAATCATTTTAAGTATCGGTTCAATTATAGAGAGAGGGTAAAATATGGAATAACAGCCGAAAAGGACGCAGGAGAACAATTTTGGGGCTCTACCCACAAAGGATACGATTTCTATTCTGCCTATTTTGAACTAAAAGATATGGGTAAGTTAAAGATACTGGTTGCCGGAGATTATAGAGCTAATTTTGGTATGGGACTGGTAATGCATACCGACTTTTCGATGGGGAAATCGGCTTATGTAACTCAGGTAAGAACCCGTACAAGCGGTCTTAAAAAATTTAGTTCGACGGATGAATATAATTTTTTCAGAGGGGCAGGAGCTACAATTCGATGGGGACGTACAGATTTTACCGCCTTTTATTCTAATAAAATGGTAGATGCTGACACTTCAAAAGGGACAATAACGACGATAAAGAAAGATGGATTGCACCGTACCTTGACTGATTTTGAAAAGAGAAATACAGTCAACCAACAGCTAGCAGGCGGGAATGTTACATACAGACAACATTGGTTTCATATAGGGAGTACAGCAGTATATACATATTTAAACCATTCGTTGTCGCCTGCGGCAGCCAATTATAATCAATTTTACTTCAGAGGAAACGGGCAGTGGGCGGCAAGTGTCGATTATAGATTTCGATGGCAAAAACTGAACTTTTTCGGAGAAACCTCCATTTCGAATCAATACGCAAAATCAACAATCAACGGATTGAATTTCAATCCTGTTTCAACGGTTACGCTGGTAGCGTTGTATCGGTGGTTTTCTCCCTTGTACGATGTGTTTTTTTCCAACACATTTTCAGAAAGTTCGAAAGTAAACAACGAAAGTGGATTTTATCTCGGAGCAGAAATACACCCGATAAAATATTGGAAAATATCTGCTTATGCCGACAGTTACCATTTTCCCTGGCTCAAATTTGGAGTAGATGCTCCTTCTGCCGGAAACGATTATTTGATTCAAGCAGATTATTTTCCACGTAGAGATATTTCGATGTATTGGCGGTTTAAGTACGAGACAAACGAACACAATCTGACCAATATATCGAATATAATGCCAGTAGTACAATCGTTAAAAAAATGGCATATCAGATATAGATTGAACTATTCGTACGGTATCTTTTCATTTAAAAACCAGATAGACGTAAATAGCGCGGATAATGTTTTCGATAAGGCAACATATGGGTATGCCGCTTCGCAAGATATCAGTTGCAATTTTACTACAGTACCTTTAGGGATAGATTTACGGCTACAAGTATTCGATACAAAAGAGTATGCCAATCGCATCTATATTTATGAACAAGATGTGCTGTATGCATTTTCTATTCCTATGGTGTATGGAATGGGTACGAGATATTATCTGAATGTGAAATACGATGTTTTTAAGAATATCTCTGTTTGGTTAAAGTTGGCTCAGACGGTTTATGCCGATGATAGAGAAAATATAGGCAGCGGCAACGAAAAAATTGAAGGAAACCGAAAATCCGATTTTCGGTTTTTGCTTAGATGGAAATTTTGACAAAAAAATAACCGGAAAGACTGCCGACCTATCAATGGTGTGTAGCTTTCCGGTTGTGTTAGATATGCCTTTATATTTGCTATTTCACATTAAAAGCAACTCTTAATTCGTCAATTTCTTTATCGCCCATAGGTTGCAATTCTCCAATAGAGGTTGCCATAACCAATGAATTGGCTGAAAACTCGGCAACTTCCAAATAGTCAAAAGTATTGAGCAGTTTATCTCCCGTTACAAAAACGCTGTCGTTCTCTACCAAAATCACGCGGTTGTCGTTAAACATTTTTGCTGTTTCGTCTATGTCGTTATAAATCAAACTAAACGGTATTGAAGGAACATCTTGAAGAAAAATCCAACTTTCGGGAATGGTGCGTACATCAAATTTTTTTCCGCTCACAGCATGCGCCATTAAATTGACAGGCTGAGTGCAAATTATTGAATTGATATGGGGGTTCAATTGATATATACGTTGATGTAAGGCAACCGAACGGCTTGGTGTTTTCCCTGCCTCGGACATTCCGTTTCTTATCTGAACAATGTCTTCGGGCATAATATCCCAACGTGCAACATCTCGTGGGGTGATCAAAAAATCGTTGTTTCTCCACCGTACCGAAACAGTTCCGTAGGTTGATATCATCAATCCTTGGTTACAAGCTCTTCGGATGATATTGACCATGTTTGTACGCAATGCCCGTTCGTCTGAAGGATATACTATATCCATAAAATGAGAAGTATTGGCAGGCAGGTGTTCCATGTATTTTGCTATAATATCGTCCGAAAGATAATTTACGCCGCCCAATTTTTTGGCATTGATGATGGTACGGCAGCAAAATTCCAATGTTTCGAATCGTTGATAAGCGTCCATCATATCTGTACCCCCCAAAACTACGCCGTGATTTTCCATTATCACTGCTTTGTAACTTGGATTTTTGAACTGTTTTGCAATTTTTTTTCCCAATTCCTCACTTCCAGGGCAGCCGTATTCTGCAAAACCAATGTCGCCGCATATGCTGTGAGCCTGAGGTACTATTTTTGTGTCGGGAACAGTTCTGGCAATGCTGAAAGCTACCAATGCAGGTGGATGTGCATGGATTACGGCTTTCAATTCGGGACGTGCATCAAAAATAGCTTTGTGAAAAGGAAATTCTGATGATGGTTTGTGAGGTCCAATAACCGTTCCATCTTCTTTTATACGCATAATGTCTTTGGTGGTTAAATTTCCTTTGTCGATACCCGACGGCGTTATCCAGATATCGCCGTTTTCGTCTTTTATAGAGATATTTCCTCCGGAGGTAGTTGTCATTCCGTTTCGATAGATACGCTCAATTATTACGTTGATTTGTTCTACCGGGTGCATCAATTTTACATCAAGTTGTTTCATCTATTTATATTTTAAGTACTATTTTTGGTTCTAAGACAGAAAAATATTCAAACTCTATCCTCGTTTCCCATCATATGGGATGAGAATGTTTAGGTATAAAGATAAAAAATGTTATACTGCCTGTGATTTTTCTCAGAAGGGGGTATATCAACCTTTTTTGCTCAACAAATATTCTTCGGCTTCTATACTCCAAAGCCCGTTGTGTTTGTAGCAGATTTCTGCCAGAGTTTTGAATACCTCGTCTGTTTCGCCCAATTTTGCAAAGTCTTCAATCGGTGTAAGTGGCATGTCAATGTGGGTGTAAATTAATTTTTTCCCTCCGGGTATTTCCGGCAGGTGATTGGTAGCTTCAATTACCGCCTCCAATCCGCCGATGTGTGTAATAAGCCCGGCAGGATCAAGTCCTTTGCTCATTATGTCTAAAGCCTCTACCATGTCGTCGTTGTTTCCACCACTGGTTCCTACAATATGCGTATAGGCATAGTGAACATTATAAAAATTAAACATAGCACTAAAATTTGCATCACTCGGACCTGCAAAAAAGTTGAGGCAACCGTCAAAAGCCAAAATAGCATCTCCCTGCTCCACAACAGGCTTTACAGGAGCAAATACAAATACATCGTTGTAGCCATTGCCACCCGAAATCTTTTTTAGTTCTTCCACCGGGTTTTCCATATTTCCGGTGTTGATATATTGCAAATTGATTCCACGAGATTTTGCAAACTCAATGGTATAGATGGATGCGGCGCGATCCAACCGATCTTGATTTACATCGGTTACAACTAGTAGTGAGGGCTTTTTTTCTTCGCGGCGAAGCACATAGTTAATAGCTGCCAATCCCATAGGACCAACGCCTGCCAAAATAGCCATTTTTCCACCATCTACAATTTCCATTTGGTGTACATAGTTTCCCGGTGTAGTGTGATAGTTGGCATGCATTGCTCCAATCACACACGAAAGTGGCTCGGAAAGCGATGCGGGATAAAATCCTTTGCCATGATAGGGCAAAAGGCAATCTTTTTCCATCACTTCGTTGGGGATGATTACGTAGGTAGCATCGCCGCCTATATATTGGTAACTGTAACCGGGAGCGCTCAATATCCCCACCGGTCCATCCTCGTAATATAGGGCGGGCTGGATGGAAAATTTATCTCCTGCTTTGAACTTATGTGTCCATTTTGCGCCTACTTCTACCAATTCTCCGGCAAATTCGTGTCCGATAATAATCGGGTTTTCAGCCACATCATTGGGTATGCGCTTGTGCTCTGTCCCTTGTGAAGACGCTTTATAGGAGGACATGCAGAGTGAGTCGGAAACCACTTTGGCCAAAATTTCGTTTTCTTTTATTTGTGGCAGTTCAAATTCTTCCAATCGGAGGTCTTTTTTGCCGTATAAACGTACTGCTTTTGTTTTCATAATTATTTATTAATATGGATACAAGACTGTTATATATTTGCTCATAGTTGATTAAAATCAGACATTAAAATTTTTGGTTTTTGACTCTAATTCAACATTACCTGCCCACCTGTTATTGGTAGTGCTTGTCCGGTTTCACCGCATTGTTCCATTAAGTAAAGAACGCCCTTGGTTACATCTTCTGGCGAGCATCCTTTTTCCATCGGAACTTGCGCCAAATAAAATGCTTTTACATCGTCAATGGTTTTTGCTCCGGGTACTTTTCCGGCATTTAAGTATTGTACAAAAAGCCCGTTCACAGGGTCACTCCAAAGCGGTCCTTCATAGAAATTGCCCGGACAGATTGAATTTACTTTTATTCTGAATGGAGCTAATTCTAAGGCAAAAGATTGTGTCAGTCCGATACCTCCAAACTTTCCTCCGGCATAGGCAAAATTGGCTTTACTTCCTCGTAAACCCGATTTGGAATTTATTTGGATGATATCGGCATAGTATTTTTCCGATGCGTACCTTGTTTGAAGTTTCATTATTTTGCTTACTGCCTTTGTACAATAGAAATAGGCGCTGTAGTTTATTTTGGTTACAAAATCAAAATTTTCGGGGGTCATTTCGTCTAATCCTCCGGCACGTAACACACCTGCATTGCTTATGAAACAGTCCACAGCTCCAAAATTGCAAACGGTTTCATGAATCAAGTTTTCTATACTCGAGGTATCGCTCACGTTTGTTTTTACAAATATCGCTTGGTTGCTTGTTGCTATGTCGTTAAAGTGCTTTACTGTGGCGTTTCCAACTTCTTCGTTCAAATCGGCAACAACAATATTGGCTCCTTGTTGCAGGAGGTTGCGGGCAATTCCTTCTCCAAAACCTTGTGCAGCGCCTGTTACGATAATTGTTTTGTTCTCGGCACGTCCTGTAGCGCCTCCGGCTGCAACGCTCCGGCGGTAGTTTTCTACCTCCCAGTTGTCGATAAAATTAATTTGCCCTTGCGTCATCGGATGTGCTCCACCAAATGATTTTGAAAGATATGCTACTTTCATCGCATCTTCAAAAACGTCGAGAATAATATTGCATTGCTTAGCGTTATCTCCTACAGCAACCAATCCAATTCCCTTAATCAGTAGTATTTTGGGTAGATAACCAAATTTCTTTTTGAAATCAGGTATGGACTTTTTAGCTTCGTCCAACACAGTTTCAGACGTTTCGCCATTCAAAAAAATGTAGTTTGATTTGCAATAAACAATGGCATCGGGAGTAAAAGGTTTTGCTATATCTTTTTGATTTTCGACACTATCATAGAAATATTTTATCAATTCGTTTTTACGTACTTTTAATGTTTTCAGGTTCTCAGTCGAAACAATCATACGGATAGCGGGCAAAATGGTATCGATATAATGACAGGTTGCTCTTTGGTTTATTGGTACGGCATCTTTCACCGAATTTTCGAGTTTTGATAAAATATCTGAATAAATAGTTTTTATCTCATCAACAGTATTGGCTGCCACAAAAATACCATGGTTTTGCAACCAGATAATTTTTGGTTCTTCATTGAATTTTGCTCGATAATCTTTTATTTTATCGTCCACTTTTTTGAAAAGTACGTAACCGGGGTCGGTGTATTCTACATACAATGTTTTTTCGCCAAAAAGTTTAGTTAAGTCTGTTGCCGCGTTTTTTGCGCACATCAAGCCATTAACCGCTGTTGGGTGCAGATGTACAACGAAAGCATAATCAATCACATTGTGCATCGAGGTTTCTACCGAAGGGCGCTTGCCTTTGGTAATGGTCGCATTTGCCAAGTCGTTTTTTACTTGTTCTTCGCGTTCACTGGCATCTGAACTATACACTTTTTCCGACATCGGATTTAACTTTGCGCGATCAAGTATGGCAAAACCATCTTCGGTAATGGTTGCAAGGGATGAACCGCTGGCTTTTACCCATATTCTTTCGGCATTTTTAAAAGAGGTATTCCCTCCTCCGGCAATAACAAAACGGCTGTCTTTTCCGTAAAACTGCGAAATTTCGATAAGTTGCTGTATCTCTTTCATTTTAAAATCAGTTCTTTTCCTATTTTTATAAATTCTTCTCTTTTTGATCTGTCTGCGTTTCCTTGTTTGTCCACATAGCCTTTTTTGCCTTGAGAAACAAGATGTTGATGAGCGGCAACTACACAAGCGCCATCAAAATTAATTTTTTTCAATTTTTTGGTCAACGGAACTCCGTTTCGCGCAAAAAGCTCAATAGGTTCCATTGCGGGTGTATTGTGTTCGCTCCCGAAGGTAACAACAAAACCCTGATTGTAAAGATACTCGGCATATTTTTCAAGTAGTTCTATCCCATTTCGCGGAGTGATAAACTCTACGGAGTGGAATCCTCGTTGGGTCAGTTGTTTGGCAACACGTTCTACATCGTTTTCAAAGTCGGTGTAATATCCTTTGGCGTCGTCGGCCAAAAAAGGATAAGTGGGAATCCCACCGCCAGCAATAATGATTTGACAAACTGTTTGTATTGGCAAAAATGCTTTCGCGTCTTCGGAAACAAAAGCGGAGCCGCCTGCTTTGAGCAAATTGCCACGTATTTCGTTTTCAACTCCGGCAATATTGTCAATGGATGATTTCAATTCTTTTTCTCCAAAGAGTTTTACAAAAGCCGATTTGATATTCTTTTCGTCGTTTTCGTAATATTCATATACTTTCATCCGTAATGCTTTTGCCAAATGGCGTTCGCGGATGGAACCTTTGGTAAGCTCATTTTTTATCTTTTCAAAATTGAGTGAGAAATTAATATCGCTTGCCTTCAAAAGTTCATTAATTTTTCCGCACATTGCTTCTACCTGATTGTTGGCTTCTTTTTTTACCTCAGCCAATTGTGTGGCGTAAGGCTCGCCTAATTGAAAAGGATGGCTCAGTCCTTTTCCACTCAAATAGGTTCTACCCGGATTTCCAGGGTCGTTTACGCGTAACCCTGCTTTTTGGTCTTCTTCGTTTAAACTGATAAATTCTATTCCAAAAAGTGGGTACAGTTTCCGTTTTTTACAACCCTCCGCCCAGGTTTCGTAACCCGACGTGGTGTAAAAATCGTTTATTCCCACCACTTTGACCCCTTCTTCTACGGCTCTATCCAGCGCGTCGTCAATGTTATTGAATGCACTGAAAGAGTAAGGGGTGTGTAAATGCGCATTTACTTTTAAACTCTCTATATTGCCCGTAGGGGAGTTTTGAGAATGTGTGTTGATGTTATTATTGGACATAATTCAAAATGGTATTATGTGTTTTTGATAATATATTTGATATAATGCTTATGACATTTTAGCTTTTACAAGCAGAAGTAAATTGCAGGTTTACAACAAATAAAGTTTGATAGTAATACAGTTTTTGAGGGAATTTAATATTACGAAACAAACCAAAATAATACGCTACGACACAAAGATACAATAATACTCTCGGAGATAAAAGATTTTTTATTTCAATTGAAAAGGTATTGAAGTTTATTCTGTTTTATTGATTCAATTTGGAGGTTGTATATTTTATCTTATATTCCAACCTGAGTTTTGGGTGAGAATCCTGTCTGTGTGAGGTTCGGACGAGGCAAACTTCTATTTTGATGAAAAACAAAACAACAAGGTTGGAGAAACGTTTTGATGTGTAATATTGGTAATAAATTATAAAAATAGAGAGAGTTTTATTTGACGTAGTTATCTTATACACAGATAATTACTATGGGTTTGGGTGGTTTTTTGATTTGAATTCATATTGTAAAATAAGGCTTATCAAATATTGAATATTAATTGTCAAATATCAAATAAGTTTTGGTATCTCAGCCCCTTTTTCAATATTTTTTATCAGAAAAGTCATGTTTTTTTGTAAAGTAAAACTATAAGTTCTTTTGGACCATGCGCTCCTAGTACCAATGTTTTTTCAATATCTGCTGTACGGCTCGGTCCTGTAATGGTGGTTATTTGTGAGGGGAGGTTCTCCCCAAATTTATCAATAATCTTGGTGTAGGCATCTTCAAGATAATCGACCAGTTGAGATGTATTTGCCACTACTATGTGTACAGGAGGGAATGATATGAGCTGCCTGCCCGATTTGGAGGCGGATGTTACTACTACGCTACCGGTGCGAGCCACTAATAATTCACAGCTTGTAACTGCTCCTTTCATCGATTCAAAATCTTTCACAGCGTTTGTACTTGATATTTCGTATTGGTTGAGAAGTTTGACAATGTCTTCTTCTTTACAAAAAACTGGGGTAATGTCTTTTTCTACAACGATCTTTCTTAGGTACAGAAAGGTTTCTTTTTCGGTGTTAAATATTTCGCACTTACCGTTGATGCTTTCCAATTCTGTTTTGAAACATGTAACGGTATTGGGCAATACTGCTTTGTATATTTCTTTATCTTTTGAAACAGACAAAACTTGTCCGCCTTTGCGGGCAAGTTTTGTCTCTCTTATTTTCTCTAATATTTTATCTTTGGAAGAACTCATATGGTTTCATCCGCCGTCTTTTCTAAACTCTCGATATCTTCTGGGCTATTATTGTCGGTTTGGCTCGTTGCTTCTCCAACTTTGGATTTGTCTCTTTCCAAAGAGGCTTTTGCTTCTTCATTCAAGGATATCAACTCTTCACTTCGTGATGTCCATGGGCGCTTGCCAAATATTTTTTCCAAATCTTCGGCAAAAATAACCTCATTGACTATCAGCGACTCGGCCAATATGTTGTGTCCTTCGGTATTTTCTCTAAGTATTTTCTTGGCTCGTTCGTATTGTTCGGCTACAATTTTTGCCACCTCTTTGTCTATAAGTTCTGCTGTTTTTTCGCTGTATGGTTTGGAAAATCCGTATTCTGAATTTCCCGAAGAGTCGTAATAGCTCATATTGGGCAAGCTTTCACTCATACCAAAATATGCTACCATCGCATAGGCCCGTTTTGTTACTCTCTCCAGATCATTCATCGCTCCCGTGGATGTTTGATTCAAGAAAACCTCTTCGGCGGCGCGACCTCCAAGTGTGGAACACATCTCGTCCAGCATATGTTCTCTGTTGGTAAGCTGGCGCTCTTCGGGTAGGTACCAAGCTGCACCCAACGCCTCGCCACGAGGTACTATGGTAACTTTTACCAGCGGATTGGCATGCTCCAGTTTCCAACTGATGGTAGCGTGTCCTGCCTCGTGAAAGGCTATAGATTTTTTTTCGGCAGCAGTAGTAATTTTGGTTTTTCTTTCCAACCCGCCTATAATTCTATCTACAGCATCAAGAAAGTCTTGTTTTTCTACAAATGATTTACCTTTTCGGGCGGCAATCAAAGCGGCTTCGTTACATACATTGGCAATGTCGGCACCAGAGAATCCGGGTGTTTGGCGTGCCAGAAAGTTTACATCTACCGTTTCGTTTATTTTGATGGGGCGGAGGTGTACGTTGAAAATCTCTTTTCTTTCGTGTACGTCGGGCAAATCGACATGAATCTGGCGATCGAAACGTCCGGCGCGCAACAATGCTTTGTCCAGAATATCGGCGCGATTGGTTGCTGCCAAAATGATTACACCACTGTTGGTACCAAATCCGTCCATTTCTGTAAGCAGCTGATTAAGAGTGTTTTCTCTTTCGTCGTTGCTGCCAAAGTTTGGATTTTTCCCGCGAGCACGCCCTACGGCATCTATTTCGTCTATAAAAATAATACAGGGCGATTTTTCTTTAGCTTGACGAAAAAGGTCTCTTACGCGCGAGGCTCCTACTCCTACAAACATTTCTACAAAGTCTGATCCGGACATTGTAAAGAACGGAACATCGGCTTCGCCTGCCACCGCCTTTGCCAATAAGGTTTTTCCTGTTCCGGGAGGTCCTACAAGCAACGCTCCTTTGGGAATTTTTCCGCCTAATTCGGTATATTTGGAGGGATTTTTCAAGAATGCTACAATTTCTTCCACCTCTTGTTTGGCGCCTTCTAAGCCGGCTACGTCTTTGAAAGTAATTTTGTTTTTGCCGTCTCCTTTCTCAAAAAGTTGCGCCCGAGACTTCCCTACGTTAAAAATTCCTCCGGCGCCTCCTCCCATACCTCCCATACGGCGATTCATCAACCAAAAAAGCCCGACCAACAGTAAAATAGGTAATATTCCCATTACAAAAATATAGAAATAGTCTCTTCCTTGCTTGATGTTTAAATCGACCGTTTTCCCATTTTTGACCTTGGCATTTTCCAGAGCCTTCAGTACTGAATCAGAAGAGGGTATGTCCAGTTGCACGGTAGCCTCTCCACCTTGTGTCTTTTCGGTATTTGAAAAAACATGATGCACAGAGTCTTTGTTGATAAAGGCGGTCAGCGTATTGTTGTTCGAGTACAAATCTACTTTTTCTACATATCCTTTTTCTAAGTAGGCTACAAATTGTGTCCAATTTATCTTTTTTGCCGTATTTTCTTCGTTAAAAAGCCACGAAACAAGCAATCCGAGCAAGATAATCCCGTATATCCACCCAAAATTAAATTTTCGGGGTTTATTGTTGTCCTGTCGTTGGGGCTGTTTATTGTTATTGTTTTGTTCCATTATGTAAGTATGTTTTCGTCTTATTTTTTGTTGTTTTGCTTTCTTGTTATATCCTTTTATTATACGATGTCGGGGATGCGATTTAATTGGGCGTCTTCCCACAGATGTTCTAAGTCGTAAAATTCGCGATATGCCCGTTGGAATACGTGTACAATGATTTGTCCATAATCCATTGCTATCCATTGGCAGTTTTCAAATCCGTCTGTGGCAAGGGGCTTTACTTTGATTTTTTCGTTTACGTAATCTTTTATAGAGGTAGCTATGGAGCTTACTTGCGTGTTGGAATCACCTTGACAGATAACAAAATAACTGCTTGGTGCATCGGGCAATTTGCTAAAATCGACCACCACGATGTTTTTTCCCTTTTTCTCTTGTATCCCCTCTATAATGTTTTTAACTATTTCTTTGTTCTCCGTTTCTTTCTTTTTCATTCACAGAAATGTTGTTATTATTTTATCGGATAAATGTTAAGAACCTGACTGCTCTTTGTATTGTATCAAAAACCAAAAACGATAGTGGCTCCCCAACCGGTAATTATCGTATTCGACTTTGAGGTATAAATGCCTATGGGCAATGTTTCGACCACGTTTCCATAGGTGGGTTGTAAATGTGTGAATATACCAAAAAATATATCTGAATGGGATGTAAGTTTATATTTGAGCCCATATGAGGTTTGAAAAAATATGCCACCATTGTAATTTCCGTCGATACGGAAAGCATAACCCAACTTTAAATTTATTGTAGGGGATATTTTTTTTTCTCTAAATTTTTTTTGTATCCGAACAAAAACGGGCAAAAAACAGAGACGCATTGCATTATCAGATACAATGTTTTGCTCAATTCCTGCACCTACCCCCACAAATGTATTTTGTGTAAGATTATTTCTAATTCCTAACGCAAAGGAGGCATTGACTAATGCAGATGTTGATATTGCGCCTTTGGCGGAACATACTCCTCCACTAAGCTCCGTCATTTTTTCTAATGAGTCAAAAAGTGTGCCGCTGTTGCTCTTTTGAATATTTGTCAGATCGTTTTTGTTTTGAGTGATACTATATATCTCCGAAAGAGAAAATTGGAAACGTTTTCCTTCGTAAGTTCTCAGCATTACCATTTCGGCGGTTTTTATCTCAATTACTCCTGTAAAAGTTGCTCCGCTCAAGAGTGTGATTATGTCTTGTTCTGATTGTTGTGCGTACAAAGCAGAAACAACGCTCAAAAATAGTATCAATATACCGGTTGTTCTTTTCAACTATGTCGTACTTAATACTTTACCGAAGCAAGATAGAAATATATCAGCTTCGCTCTTTGATAGACATAACGGTGGCAGCAAACGGATGATATTTGCTCCGCTTGCGCCTGTAAATACTTTGTGTTCAAAGAGCAGTTTTTTTCGAAGTTCACCAATAGGCTTTTCCATCTCAATGCCAATCATCAATCCTCTTCCTCTGACTTCTTTTATTTGAGGATATTTTTTTAACTCTGCCATAATGTATTGACCAATTTGGCCTGCATTCTCTGTCAAATTTTCAGTTTTTATCACATCAAGTACTGCAATTCCGGCAGTGCATGCCAAGTGATTGCCGCCAAAAGTGGTACCAAGCATGCCATAAACAGGTTGAAACATAGGGCTTATTAAAACACCACCGATAGGAAACCCGTTTCCCATACCCTTTGCCGTAGTAATAATGTCGGGTTTGATACCGGAATATTGATGTGCAAAAAACATCCCACTCCTGCCATAGCCAGATTGTATCTCGTCCAAGATAAGTACCGTCTCTGTTTTGGTACACTCTTCACGCAATTGGGCGAAAAAAATGTCGGAAGGGATTTGGATACCTCCTACACCCTGAATGCCTTCGATGATTACAGCACATACGTCGTTGTTTCTTAACGACGCTCTCACAGAGTTTATGTCGTTGAGGGGAAGAAATTCTACGTCAATATTATCGTTGAGAGGTGATATTATGTTAGGATTATCTGTTACCTTTACTGCTGCCGAAGTGCGTCCGTGAAACGATTTGCTAAAAGCAACGACTTTTTTTCGCCCTGTATGAAACGACGCCAATTTCAAAGCGTTTTCATTGGCTTCTGCACCCGAATTGATAAGAAATAATGTGTAATCCTCGTACCCAGAGAGTTTTCCCAATTTATCAGCTAATTCTACTTGCAGCGAATTTTGAACCGAATTGGAATAAAACACCAATTTTTGGGCTTGCGAAGTAAGTTTTTGTACATAATGCGGATGAGAATGACCTATGGAAACCACAGCGTGTCCGCCATACAAATCTAAATATTGCTCGTTGTTTTGGTCGTAGGTATAACAACCTTCTCCTCTTGTAATTTCTATATTGAATAGGGGATAAACATCAAAAAGTTTCATTGACAGTAAAAGTTTTATGGGGAAATGCAAAAGTAGTTATTTTTTGGAATAAAATCAAACGGACGTTTGGGTTTCAATTTCTGTTTTGGGAAGATGACACAGAGAATATTCAATCATTCGTACATTTGTGTGCCAATATGACAATGATTGTTTGGTGTCGTTTATTCCAGTGAGTTCCAGCCTTGCGCCTTGAGCGGTATCTCTTCCCCTTCGCGCCCTACCAGCATCATTCCTAATTCTTTTTTGGTTATGTGTCCGATGATGCCTATATTTTTCATCGACACTATTTTGTCGTAATCCGATAGTGGTACGGTAAATAAAATCTCATAATCCTCGCCGCCGTTCAGAGCTGCCGTAACAATATTAAGGTTTAACTCTTCTGCCATTGCCGCCGCTTGAATATTGATGGGGATTTTATCTTCGTATATATGGCAACCAACGCCGCTTTGCTTGCATATATGTATCAACTCTGAAGATAATCCGTCCGAAATGTCCATCATTGATGTGGGAATAATATCCTGCTCTTCCAAGGCTAGGATAATATCTTTGCGCGCTTCGGGTTTTAGCTGTCGTTGCAGAATGTATTCTTTTCCCGAAAAATCGGGTTGTATGTTTTCATTTTGCCCTGAGAATACAATTTTTTCACGTTCCAACAATTGTAACCCCATATAAGCCGAACCCAAATCGCCCGAAACACAAACTAGATCGTTTTCTTTGGCTCCGTTTCTGTAAACAACTCTGTTTTTATTGGCCTCTCCGAGGCAAGTAATGCTTATGGTAAGTCCTGTAAGCGATGCTGAAGTATCGCCTCCTACCAAATCGACACCGTAATTTTCACAGGCCGATAGTATTCCACTGTACAGCTCTTCCAGATTTTCTACCGAAAAACGTTTGGATATTCCAATAGAAACCGTTATTTGTTTTGGCTGCCCATTCATGGCATAAATATCCGAAAAATTTACTATAGCCGATTTGTATCCCAAATGTTTTAACGGAACGTAAGTCAAATCAAAATGAATACCCTCCAACAGTAGATCTGTGGTTACGAGAATTTGTTTTTTGCCATAATCCAATACTGCCGCATCGTCTCCAATGCCTTTTATTGTTGATGGACTTTGTATTTTTACTGTTTTGGTCAAATGGTTGATAAGTCCAAACTCTCCGTATTTTGATATTTCTGTATGAGACATATTTTTTGTTTAAAAATTTCTGAACGCTGTTCTTTTTCCGAACCAATCTTTTGAACGATATTTTTCTTCTTGTTTGGGGTAATGATACGTTCTGTTTGACAACTTATAATATTAATATTTTGGACTATTCTCAAAGCTATTGTTGTCGGATTTTTCGTATCAAACACGATGTTTTATTTATTCATTTCTTCCGACAAGTTGATTTCATTCAATTTTTTTTATTGTGTTAAAAATACTTTTTGGCAATGAAATTGGCAACATTCTCTGCAATAAAAAAATAGAGAGTACCTGTCATTTTATTTTTTGGCGTTCATACGTTGTGACGGGTATTTTTTCTATTCTTTTTTCGTGTCGCCCTCCTTCAAAGTCGGTTGAGAAGAATGTATCCACCATTTTTTTCGCTTGCTCCACCGATACAAATCGGGCTGGTAGCGAAAGTACGTTGGCATTATTATGCAAGCGCGCTAATTTCGCAATTTCTTCGTTCCAACAAAGCGCTGCGCGGATACCTTGGTGTTTGTTTACGGTTATACTGATACCATTACCGCTACCACAGATGGATATGCCATAATCAAACTCTCCATTTTCCACTACAAATGCCATTGGGTGTGCGAAGTCGGGATAGTCGCTGCTCTCAGAAGAGTAGGTGCCGAAATCTTTTAGCATTGCTGGTGTTTTTTCTTTTAAATAATCAAAAACAATGTTTTTCAGTTGGTAGCCGGCATGGTCGCTGCAAACGGCTATCCGAAGTTCAGAAATTGGTTTCATGGTAGTCTCTCCAAACCTCCTTGTGGAGGAAGATTTTAGTTGTTTTAATTTTAGTTATTTCAATTCCAAAGTATCTTATTAAGGTGTATCGGAGATTGGTTACGAAAACACCTCCACATCTTCTTTTGAAATTTTATTTCCACCCAATATGATTAAACGCTCCACTACATTACGAAGTTCACGTATATTTCCTGTCCAAGTACGTTTTTGCAACGTGTCTATGGCTTTAGTGTCAAACTGCTTTACACCAATACCTTGTTCGGTACAAATTAAATCGGAAAAGTGTTTTACCAACAGCGGAATATCCTCTTTTCTCTCGTCTAAAGAGGGAACATGAATAGGTATTACATTTAAGCGGTGAAAAAGGTCTTCTCTGAAGTTTCCTTTCTCTATTTCCACTTTCAGATCTTTGTTGGTAGCCGCCAATACGCGTACGTTTACTTTTATGCTTTTGTCACTTCCCACACGGGTAAGTTCGTTTTCTTGCAATACTCTGAGTACTTTGGTTTGAGCCGAAAAGCTCATATCGCCTATTTCGTCCAGGAAGATGGTGCCGTTATCTGCTTGTTCAAATTTTCCTATCCGCTGTTTGATAGCAGAGGTAAACGACCCTTTTTCATGCCCAAACAACTCGCTTTCTATTAATTCTGACGGTATAGCGGCACAATTTACCTCTACATAGGGAGCATTTGCACGGTTGCTTTGTTCGTACAGTAAGCGGGCAACCACCTCTTTTCCAGAGCCATTCGCACCGGTTATCAATACGCGGGCATCAGTGGGGGCTACTTTGTCTATCATCATACGTACTTTTTCCAATGCTCCCGAGTTTCCTATCATCTGATTTTTTTTCGATATTTTTCTTTTGAGTGTTTTGGTTTCGGACACCAGTGTTCCTCTTTCGAGAGCATTTTTTACAGTAACCAGAAGCCTGTTCAAATCAATTGGTTTTTCGATAAAATCGAATGCTCCTTTTTTAATGCAATCAACGGCGGTATCAATATTAGCATGTCCAGAAATCATGACCACCGGAGTTTCTACTTCTTTGCTTATCAATTGCGACAGCAGTTCTATCCCGTCCATCTCTGGCATTTTGATATCCGAAAATATTAAATCAAACGATGTAGAGACAGCTGTATCCAACCCGTCTTTTCCGTTCTCGGCTAATGTTACTTTATGATTTTCAAATTCCAGAATATCTTTCATTGTATTTCGTATACTGCGCTCATCGTCAATAACCAATATTTTTGCCATAAGTATTTAGTCGTATTTTTGTTTGAAAAGTTCTATATAGTCAGTAAACATATATATTCTGTTTCGTTGTGTTCCTGTAATTTCTTTTATGATATTTAATTCTTCCAGTAGATTGAGCAAGCGATATGCGGGTTTTAGCGATTTGCCTATAATGCCACCCACTGTTTGAGCATCGAGGATTGGTCTGGTATATAAATATTCTACTACTTTGTACGCGTCTCCGCTTCGGTTACCAATATTTTTCAATTTTCCGTCCAGATTTTTTTGAAGTTGCAAAATATTATCTAATGTTTTTATTCCATTGGATGCTGTTTCAATTACTCCGGTAAGAAAAAAAATCAACCATTGGTTTATGTCATTGTGTGTTCTTACTCGCATAAGATTGTCGTAGTAAGACATTCTGTTTCGCTCAAAGAAATCGGAAAGATATAAAATCGGGCGTTTCAAAATACCTTTATTCACAAGATACAGCGTTATAATCAATCTTCCAACTCTTCCATTACCATCTAAAAACGGATGAATAGTTTCAAATTGGTAATGTATTAGTGCTATTTTAAGCAAGTCTGGGAGCGGGTTTAGTTCATCGTTTGCAAACTTTTCAATATCAGACATCAATTCATCAATGGAGGTATGAACCGGCGGTATAAAGGTTGCGTCGTTGATATTTGCTCCTCCTATCCAATTTTGGCTGCTGCGGTATTCACCGGGCAATTTGTGTTCGCCGCGGACACCTTGCAGTAGAATTTTGTGAGTTTGTCTTATCAATCTGGATGAAAAAGGGAGCGAATGAAGCATTTTAACGGCTTCGTTCATTGCCGAAATATAATTCTGCACCTCTTCCCAGTCATTTCTTTTGTCAATTACGACATCTTCTCTCGTTAAAAAAGCGTCTTCAATATTTGTTTGGGTTCCTTCTATTTTAGAAGATTGGGTCGCTTCTTTTGCTATGTGCATTTGGATGAACAGGTCAATATTCACATAGTTGGAGTACATATCCAACCGCCCTAGGTTTCTATCGGCTTTGCTCAACAGGTTTAGCACATACATTTTATCAACAGTCCAATCTTTATTGATAAAATCGGGCTGAAAACTCTTGTAGTAACTTTGGTTGATATATTTACCTGCATTAAACTTTTGCATAGCTTGGGGATATTATGCTGCAAAATTAAATAAAAAAAGTAAAATAGTTGATTTTTTATTTTACCTTTTGGGATGAAAACTTTGACGAAATAAGTTTAGCGGTAAAATCTGATATTCTTGTTACTGAAAAATATTTTATGATTGTGTAAAATCTATAAAACATCATAGTTTTTGATGGTTTCACCAATCTTCAAATATCAAACCCAATATCTTTTCTATAATACTTTCTGTCAAATTGGATTTGCTCGGCACTGCTAAACGATTTTGAGAGCGCCTCTTTTTTGTTCTTGCCATAAGAACTTACGGCAATCACACGTCCACCATTTGTAAAAATTTTTCCATCTTTTTCTATTGTTCCGGCATGAAAAGTGATGCTTTCTTTTACATTTTCCAGTCCTGTGATTTCTTTTCCTTTTTCATAATCTTCGGGATAGCCTCCGGCAACCAACATAACGGTTGTTGCCGTACGCTGATCAAATACTACATTTTTTTCGTCTAATTCTCCTTTTGCAATCCCTTCCAGCAAATCGACCAAATCTGATTGAAGCCTCAGCATGACCACTTCTGTTTCAGGGTCGCCCATACGCGCATTGTATTCGATGAGGTAGGGTTCACCATTTACCTTTATCAATCCAAAGAAAATAAAACCTTTGTATTCAATGTTGTCTGCTGCCAATCCTTTAATCGTAGGTTTGATGACATGTGTTTCCACTTTTTTCATAAAAAGCTCGTCTGCAAACGAAACGGGGGATACTGCTCCCATGCCTCCTGTATTCAAGCCTGTGTCTCCCTCTCCTATCCGCTTGTAGTCTTTTGCTTCAGGTAGGATTTTATAATTTTTCCCATCGGTAACTATAAAAACAGAGCATTCGACACCCGATAAAAACTCTTCGATTACCACCGTATTGCTTGCCTCTCCGAATTTTCCGCCCAGCATTTCTTTCAGTTCGGTAATAGCCTCTTGCATATCGTCGATAATCAAAACCCCTTTTCCTGCGGCCAACCCATCGGCCTTAAGCACAAAGGGAGGAGATAATGTTTTTAAAAATGTAATCCCCTCGTGTATATTATGTTTGTTTACGCTTAAATATTGTGCTGTAGGAATGTTGTGGCGTATCATAAATTTTTTGGAAAAATCTTTGCTTCCTTCCAACTGCGCTGCCTCCCGATTGGGACCTATGACGGCTACATTTTTCAATTCCTCATCTTTGATAAAAAAATCGACGATTCCGTTTACAAGCGGATTTTCGGGTCCTACAACAACCATTTCGATGTTGTTTTTTTTGACAGCTCTTTTAATCGATTCAAAGTCGCCTATATCGATAGGTAGATTTATCCCCGTGTTTAACGTACCCGCATTGCCCGGGGCTATGTACAATTGAGTGAGTTTTGGGCTTTGGGCTATTTTCCAAGCTATGGCGTGTTCTCTCCCTCCGGAGCCTATAATTAAAATATTCATTCTTTGCGTTGTTATTTAAAAGGTGAGTGAGCTAATTCCTCTGATAAAAAATGTTCTAATTGCTCGGGTTTAACGTTGAGCGTGATTTTTCCGTTTATAGCCCAAGATATGTGTCCTGTTTCTTCTGAGATTACAATACCTATGGCATCGGTTTGCTCCGTAATGCCTAAAGCAGACCGGTGCCTCAACCCAAGCCTGCGGGGGATGGTTTGATTTTTTGATACGGGCAAAATGCAGCCGGCAGCTTTTATTCTTCGGTTGGCGATTACCATAGCACCGTCGTGCAGCGGACTGTTTTTGAAAAAAATATTTTCTATCAAACGTGAGCGGATTTGAGCGTCTATTTTTTCGCCGGATTGTACATAAGGCTCCAATTCGACAGCTCTTTCTATGATCATCAATCCTCCGGTTGCCGATTTCGACAGGCTGCTGCAAGCCAAAACTACTTGTACTACGTCGTAGTCGGTTTTTTCGTTCTGTTCCTCTACCGATCGGATAAATGTTCTGAATATATTCAGCCTGCCCCAGTTTTTTCGGGAACCCAAGCGGGAAAAAAAACGTTTGATTTCATCTTGGAAAAGGACAATAATCCCAAAAGCCCCTACACTTACCAAACGATTGAGAATGCTCCCGAGCAACTCCATTTTGAAAACGTAGCGTACCAAAATCCATATTATTAAAAAAGCCAGCATCCCGATAAAGATATTTACACCACCAGAACGCTTGAGCAACTTAAAGGCTTGATACATCAATATCGCCACCAGAAATATGTCGATTATATCTTTAAATCCTACTTGATATGTCATAAATTATATCTGACTGAAATATTTATCTACTATTTTTATAGTTTCAACTGCCTCTTTTACATCGTGTACCCGCAATATATTTGCTCCGTTTAACAGAGCGATGGTGTTTAACGTTGAAGTGCCGTTCAACGCTTGATCAGGGATGATATCCAGCAGTTTATATATCATTGATTTTCGGGACATTCCTACCAAAATTGGAAATCCGAGCTGTTGCAAACAACTAAAGCCCGACAATAGCTCGTAGTTTTGATCCAACGTCTTCGAAAAACCAAATCCGGGATCTATCACAATGTCTTTCACACCCAACGTTACCAATTTCTCTATTCTTAACCGAAAGTAAGCCAGAATATCTGAAATCAAATGGGCATAATTGGTTGATTGTTGCATTGTATCGGGAGTCCCTCTCATATGCATCAAAACGTAGGCTACATTCAAATTGGCAATTGTTTCAAACATCCGAACATCTTGCTCGCCTCCACTTATATCATTTACCATCTGCACATTATATTCATCTACCACATATTCGGCTATGGTAGGGCGAAAGGTATCGACCGAAATATTGATGTCCGGAAAATGGCGCCGAATTAGTTTCAACAATGGCTTTAAGCGGTTCAACTCTTCTTCTTCGGGGATATATTGAGCCATCGGGCGGGTCGAATATGCCCCTACATCTATTATAATAGCTCCATCTGCTAATGACTGTTCTACATATTCCAACACCCTTTTATCCTTCAAAAACCGACTCTCCGAATAAAACGAATCGGGCGTAGCATTGACAATTGCCATCACTTGGGGGGTGGACAAATCGATAAGTTTTCCTTGCAAGTTCAGCGTATAGGGAATATCCGGTGTCATTTTTATCCGATATATTTTCCACAAAAATAGAAAAATAAACCGTTCTTTTCTAAATTTAAACTCTTTTTTTATGGGAAAATTCTTCGTAGATATACTTTTTTAGCGAAAATCGAGTTATATAAGTCGGCACAAAAGCATCATTTTCATTTTTTATTATAGAAATTACACGTTAGATAAATAAAAATATTAATTTTGCACGCAAGTTTGGACTATTCACAAAAACAAATATGAAAACATTAAATTTTGGTAAATTATTCGTTTTAACTTTATTTACAGGGTTGATACTCTCTTGCTCCAATAATAAAGGCAAATCGGTTTCGAACACTACCGGATGGAAATACAACGATAAAAATACCACAGGATTTGTGGTAAAAGAGAATTATCGCCCTCAAGTTCCTCCCGGTATGCTACCTATTGAAGGGGGAACCTTTGTTATTGGCGAAAAAGGGGAAGTAATTACTGCCCCGAGAGATAATTTGCGTCGCAGGATTACCGTAAGTTCATTTTATATGGACGAATATGAAATAAGCAATGTAAACTGGCGCGAATACACCAATTGGATGCAACTGGTATTTGGAAAAGTGGCGCCCAGGCTGGTTGACAAAGCCAAACCCAACGCCGAAGTGTGGAGAGAAGCGCTTGCCTACAACGAACCCTATCTTGAAAACTATTTTGTTCATCCGGCCTACAACGACTATCCTATCGTGGGGGTTACTTGGGAGCAGGCAATGGATTACTGTGCATGGAGAACCGACCGTGTAAATGAATTGGCTTTGATTAATTCGGGGGTAATCGAAGCTCCCGACTTTACCACGTTAGAAAACCAATCAAACTTAGATTCTATTGCCAATAATTTTGTATTCAGTACAAAAAAATATTTGTACCAAAAAACATACCAGCCCTCTACAGGGAAAAAAGAACTAAAAAACCTATACGGACAAGGGAGAAAAGCAGATATGTCGGACGGTGTTATGTTTTCGAGTTACCGCCTCCCTACCGAGGCCGAATGGGAGTTTGCAGCTTACGCTATTCAGTCCAACAAAAATGACGGTTTGGTAGAGCAAGGAAAAATTTACCCTTGGAACGGCAACCAATTAAGATACTCCAAAAAAGGAAAATACTTGGGAGATATGCAGGCAAACTTTGTTCGCGGACGCGGAGATATGATGGGAACATCGGGTAGCCTAAACGATAAGTCGGTAATTACCTCGCCCGTTAATTGGTACACGCCAAATAGTTTTGGTCTGTACAATATGGCAGGAAACGTTAATGAATGGGTGTTGGACGTATATAGAGCCGAAACCCACCAAGATGTATCCGAATACAATTCATTTCGAGGTAATGCGTACGAAACAGCCATTGCCACATCACAAGACGAAATGGGAAATTATGTGCTGAAGATAGACTCACTGGGACGTGTATCCACGGCCGTTGTACCCGGAGACGATATGCGAAACTATCGTGACGGAGACGATCTCTCTACGATAAATACAGATTTTCAACTATTTACAGACCCCGAAGGATTGGCCGCCCTACGAAATAAGCAAAAGCTTGACCCCACAGATGTGTTGGCTCCAAAAATTACCGACAAATCAAGGGTTTATAAAGGGGGCTCTTGGAAAGACCGCGCCTACTGGCTCAACCCCTCCACGCGTCGCTATCTTGAACAAGACAAATCTACCAACGATATCGGATTTAGATGTGCAATGAGTATGATTGGAGATGCCAAAGGACAAACGATGAAGAAATAGTTTGAACCGGCAACTAAAATACCTAAAGCGCTTGTTCCGACGAACAGCGCTTTTTGTTTTTTTATGCTTATAATTAAATTAAATATATTACTTTTGTATATATAAAATATCCCTTTTTTTGAGTGTTTTTTTATGATAAGAACAAAAATATCAGATTTACTGAAGAGTAAAGGCATTACAGACAAAGAAATCAATGTAAAAGGCTGGGTGCGTACGCGCAGAGGAAACAAAAATATAAGTTTTATAGCGCTAAACGATGGCTCAACCATCAATAACATACAAATAGTTGTCGACTACTCCCAATTGAGCGAAGAGAGCTTAAAAAGTGTAACCACCGGAGCCTGCATAAGCGCAACGGGAAAATTAGTGGAATCACAAGGACAAGGGCAAAGTATTGAAATACAAGCTACCAATATACATGTGTACGGTGCTGCCGATCCCGAAACCTATCCGTTGCAAAAGAAAGGGCACACACTCGAATTTTTACGCGAAATAGCGCATCTTCGTCCCCGCACCAATACCTTTGGAGCCATATTCCGCATCCGTCATCATATGGCTATGGCTATCCATACTTTTTTCCACGAAAGGGGTTTTTACTACTTTCATACCCCCATCATTACAGGATCGGATGCTGAAGGGGCCGGACAAATGTTTCAAGTAACCACTCTTGACTTGGAACACATCAAAAAAGGGGAAAACGGAAAAACAGACTATAATAACGATTTTTTTGGAAAAATTACCAACTTAACCGTTTCCGGACAATTGGAAGGGGAATTGGCAGCAATGGCTCTTGGAGCTATTTATACATTTGGTCCCACATTTCGTGCCGAAAACTCCAATACACCCCGTCACTTAGCAGAATTTTGGATGATAGAGCCCGAAGTTGCCTTTAATGAAATTGAAGAAAATATGGATCTGGCGCAAGATTTTATCCAATACTGCGTACAATGGGCTTTGGATTATTGCCAAGACGATTTGAAGTTTCTTAACAATATGTACGACAAAGAATTGATAGAGCGACTGAAATTTGTCGTTGAAAATGATTTTATCCGCCTATCGTACACCGAAGGGGTAAAAATACTCGAAACAGCAATCAATAACGGACAGAAATTTGAATACGGAGTAAGTTGGGGTACCGACTTACAATCTGAACACGAAAGATATTTGGTAGAGCAGCATTTTAAAAAACCTGTTATCCTAACAGATTATCCCAAAGATATCAAAGCATTCTATATGAAACAAAACGATGACGGGAAAACAGTACGCGCTATGGACGTTCTTTTTCCTAAAATTGGAGAAATCATAGGCGGATCTCAACGGGAAGAAAATTACGAAAAACTCAAAAACAGAGCAGCAGAAATGGGAGTTCTCGAAAGAGACATCTGGTGGTATTTAGATACAAGGAGATTTGGTACGGCTCCACACTCGGGTTTTGGGTTAGGATTTGAAAGACTGTTGCTTTTTGTAACAGGCATGACCAATATTCGGGATGTTGTTCCATTTCCCCGCACTCCCAACAATGCAGAATTTTGAAAAAACACATATTTTAATAACGGTATGGAAAACATTAACATAAAAGAATTAGAAAAAGTTGTAGTTCGATTCACAGGAGATTCCGGCGATGGAATGCAACTTACCGGTACGCTTTTTTCTAATATCTCCGCTATTTTAGGAAACGAGATATCAACTTTTCCCGATTACCCATCCGAAATACGCGCTCCTCAAGGCACTTTGGGAGGTGTTTCTGGATTTCAGGTACATTTGGGTTCCGAAAAAATTTACACACCGGGAGACGATTGCGATATATTGGTGGCTATGAATCCTGCTGCACTAAAAGTAAACGCACAAGGGATAAAAAAGACAGGTGCCATCATTTTTGACGACGACAGTTTCAAAAAATCCGATTTTCAAAGAGCAGGATTCACCACCGAAAATCCGTTCGAAGAATTAAATATACCAGGAACAATCAAGCTATTGCCTGTACCACTTACCTCACTTACCCAAAAAAGCCTCGAAGAATTTGATTTGGACAATAAGACCGTAGCCCGCAGCAAAAATATGTTTGCATTAGGTTTGGTCTGTTGGCTGTTCAACCGCCCTATGGAAAATGCAGTCCATTTTCTAAGTAACAAATTCAAAAAGAAACCGGATATTCTGCAAACGAATATAAAAGTATTGAATGATGGTTACAACTATGGACACAACCTGCACTTGTCTATACCCACATATACCATTGAAAAATCAACGACAACCGCCAAAGGATACTACACCAGCATTTCGGGAAATACAGCTACGGCTTTTGGATTGATTGCCGCAGCCGAAAAAGCAGGTTTAAAACTTTTTTTGGGGAGCTATCCGATAACTCCGGCATCGGACATTATGCAGGAACTGGCTCTCCGGCGCGATTTGGGCGTAAAAGTAGTTCAAGCCGAAGATGAAATCGCCGGAATAGCTACTGCAATAGGTGCCGCCTTTGCCGGGAATTTGGCGGCAACAAACACTTCCGGGCCTGGTTTGGCACTAAAATCTGAAGCGATAGGGTTGGCAGTAATGGCAGAATTGCCATTAGTAATCATTGATGTACAACGTAGTGGGCCTTCTACCGGAATGCCTACCAAAACAGAACAAACAGACCTGTTACAAGCATTATACGGAAGAAACGGAGAAAGTCCACTGGTCGTTATAGCACCAAGTACCCCTGACGATTGTTTCCATTACACCTACATGGCAAGCAAAATAGCATTGGAACACACAACACCCGTTATTGTTCTTACCGATGCTTTTTTGGGAAACGGTTCTTCGCTTTGGAAACTGCCTAAACTCGGAGAATTACCTAAAATAAATCCTAATTATGCGCAAAAAGGGATGGAAGAGGGATATGTACCAACGTTGAGAGACGAAAAGACCAAAGCCCGTTATTGGGCAATACCCGGGACTCCCGGATTTGAACACCGCAACGGAGGACTTGAGAAAGACTACTATAAAGGGAGTATCTCCACAGACCCTAATAATCATCAACTGATGGTCGATACCCGTGCCGAAAAAATAAAAGCAATAGAAAATTATATTCCCGAACTGGAAGTTTACGGGTCGCAAGACGCCGGGCTTTTGATAGTAGGCTGGGGAGGTACTTACGGGCATTTGACAAGCGCCGTGAATGAGATCATAAAAAACGGCAAAAAAATAGCATTAGCCCATTTTAACTATATCAATCCGTTGCCAAGGAACAGCGCCGAAATCATAAAAAGGTACAAGCAAGTAATAGTTTGTGAACTCAACAACGGCCAATTTGCCTCCTATTTGCGCAGCCAAATACCCGATGTTACCAATATATTACAATACAACAAAGTTCAAGGACAACCCTTTACCGTATCGGAATTAGTCGAAAAATTTGAAACCGTTTTAACACAACTATAAAATGGAAAATAAAGTAGAATACAAAACAGCACAATATACCGCAAAAGATTTTAAAAGCGACCAATATGTACGCTGGTGTCCGGGTTGCGGAGACTATGCCATACTCAACGGACTACAAAAGTCAATGGCAGAAATGGGAGTAGCACCTCAAAATGTTGCCGTAATCTCAGGCATCGGATGCTCTTCCCGCCTACCTTATTACATAAACAGTTACGGTTTTCACTCCATCCATGGGCGGGGAGCTGCCGTGGCAACAGGCGCTAAGACAGCCAATCCCGACCTCACCATTTGGCAAATAACAGGAGACGGCGATTGTTTGGCTATTGGAGGAAATCATTTTATTCACAGTGTAAGAAGAAATATTGACATAAATGTCCTCCTATTCAACAATCAAATTTACGGACTGACCAAAGGACAATTCTCACCCACAACCAAAAAGGGATATGTTACAAAATCTTCTCCTTACGGAACGATAGAACTCCCCTTTCGTCCGGCAGAACTCACCTTTGGAGCACGCGGTACTTTTTTCGCCCGACTGTTGGATGTCGATTTGAGAAATGCCCAAGCTGCTATGATAGCTGCTGCCAAACATAAAGGAACTTCTGTGGTAGAATGTTTGGTTAATTGCATTATATTCAATAATGGAGCCCACAGTTGGCTTTCCGAAAAAGAGACGAGAGAAGACCGTTTGATATTTCTTGAACATGGCAAACCGATGATTTATGGGAAAAATAAAGACAAAGGGCTTGTTTTGGAAGGATTTAAGCTAAAGCCTGTTGTTGTCGGAGAAAACGGAATTACCGAAAATGATATACTCATACACGATGCCGAATGTGAAGATACCACCATACAACTCAAACTGGCTATGATGGAAGCTCCCGATATGCCTATTGCTATGGGGGTTATTCGCGACTTTAGGGAAGAAACGTTTGACGAGGCGATGACAAAACAGATAGAAGAGGTCAAATCCAAATCAAAAATTCATAATTTTGATGAATTGGTTGCCTCGCTGGAACAATGGGAGATATAAAATCTCCGACAGAATAAATTTGAACAAAAATATCCCGCTTATCTCTTTCGAGAACGGGATATTTATTTTTTATATTAACATCTGCGGTAAATTACGCTTATTAACTTAAAAATTGAAACCAAACCCCTAAAAAATTCTTATTTTTGTAGATTATTTATCTTCAATAAAATTCTTGAACTGATTTATCAAAACAGTTAATTCACCCCTCATAATGTTAAGCAAGATAATAGCAGAAAGCCTTATTCACAAAGCGAAAGTTGAAATAGAAGAAGCGGAAAATATTGTTATAGTAACTCACGTAGGTCCAGACGGCGATGCTATGGGATCGGCCTTAGGGTTATGGCATTTTTTAATGTCGGAAAACAAGCCCTCCAAAGTAATAGTACCTTCTCCGCCTCCTAATTTTTTGATGTGGATGCCTGGTGCCGAACATATCAATATATATATGTTTAGCCAAGAAGAGTCAGATGAAATTATATCCAAAGCCGATTTAATCTTTGTTCTTGACCTCAACGCATCCTCCCGACTCAACGGTATGTCTCAGGTAGTATTAAACTCAAAAGCCCGCAAGGTGATGGTAGATCATCATCCAAATCCGGAAGACTTTGCCAATGTCATTATTTCCTACCCTGAAGTATCGTCTACGAGCGAACTTGTTTTTCGCCTGATATGCCGAATGGGATATTTTGGAAAAATAAATCTACCTTGTGCCGAGTGTATTTACGTAGGGATGATGACCGATACAGGCGGTTTTACCTACAACTCCAACCATGAAGAAATATATACCATTATCTACGAATTACTGAGAATAGGGATAGATAAGGATGAAATATATCGAAAAATATTTAACACCTATTCGGAAGATAGAATGCGGTTGATGGGATACTGCCTACACGAAAAAATGAAAATATACCCACAGTACAATACAGCGTTGATTACATTATCAAAAGACGAACTGGTTCATTTCAACTACAATAATGGAGACGCCGAAGGTTTTGTAAATATCCCTCTGTCTATCAAAGGGATTATTTTTAGCGTATTTATGCGTGAAGATCCTTGCAAAATAAAGGTCTCGTTACGCTCCGAAGGAACTTTTCCCGTAAATAAATTCGCAGCAGACTTTTTTAATGGGGGAGGACATTTGAATGCTTCGGGTGGCGAAAGTTATACATCGTTGGAAGAAGCAATTGAAATCTTTGAAAAAGGATTAGAACAATACAAAGAATTTTTACAAAGAACAAAATAATAACACTAAAATGAAATATATCATCGTACTTGGAGATGGGATGGCGGACGAACCCATTTTATCTCTCAACAACAAAACCCCGTTGCAAGTTGCCAATACTCCCAATATCGACAGGTTGGCAAAAATAGGGAGATGCGGTATGTTAGATACCATTCCGGCAGGTTTTGCACCGGGTAGCGAAATTGCAAATTTGACCGTACTTGGATACGATGTAAACCAAAGCTTTGAAGGACGTGGAACCCTAGAAGCAGCGAGTATCGGTGTAGAGATAGAGGACAGTGAAATGGCAATGCGTTGTAACTTGATTTGCATCGAAAACGGAAAAATTAAGAACCATTCGGCAGGACATATTAGCAATGAAGAAGCCGATGAATTGATACAGTTTTTGCAAAAAGAATTGGGTAACGAAAAAGTTGGTTTTTATTCGGGAGTCTCTTACCGCCATTTGTTGAAATTGAGAAACGGGAATAAAGAAATTAAATGCACCCCTCCACACGATGTACCCGGCACTCCGTTTAAAGACGTAATGATAACACCACTCGTACCTGAAGCCCGGAAAACGGTCAATATTCTAAACGAATTGACTCTTAAAGCCCAAAAACTACTCGAAAATCATCCGGTAAACCTAAAAAGGGAGGCCGAAAGAAAAGACAAAGCCAACAGTATTTGGCTATGGTCGCCCGGTTACAAGCCCCATATGAAAAAGATGACGGAAACTTTTCCCATAAAAAGCGGAGCCGTTATTTCGGCAGTTGATTTGATAAAGGGAATAGGGGTGTATGCCGGATTAAGAAATATCAACGTTGAAGGGGCAACCGGATTGTACGATACCAACTATGAGGGAAAAGCAAAAGCAGCCATTGAGGCTCTGAAAACCGATGATTTTGTATATCTACACATCGAAGCAAGCGACGAGGCGGGACACGAAGGAGATGTCGATTTGAAAATAAAAACGATAGAATATTTGGACAGCCGGGTTGTGAAAACAATTTTGGAAGAACTTTTGTTATGGAATGAACCGGTTACGATTGCCATATTGCCCGACCACCCTACACCTTGCGCCAAACGAACTCACACCAGCACTCCCGTCCCTTTTATTATCTACCAAACAGGGAATACTCCCGACAAGGTTACTGTGTATGACGAATTTTCTTGTAAAGAGGGTGATTATGGATTGTTGAAAGGAGAAGAATTTATTCGAACTTTTTTTGAATAAAAATAGCATATACGCGTTTAAATGCCTTTTACAAAAGCATTCAAACGCGTACAAAACATCTTTTCTATGGCCTATTTTTTCTCTTTCCTCTTCAATACATCAGGCTTTTGGTCGGAAGTCCTCACCACATTGTAGAGCAAACTTGCAAGTTGGTCTAAATTTTGCGCTTCTGGATTACTGTCGATATTTTCTACCTTTGCACTTACTGTTTTTCCATTTTTTTGCAACATTATTTTATACGCCACGCACATATCGCAAGAGTCCTTGTAAACAGTGTCTATTTTTGTAATATCTACCAATTGTACCACGTGCGAAATACTGTCTAAAATCTGCTCGTTAATCAGAAATGATTGAGTTCTTTCTGCTGTTTGCTTGTCGTTTACCAATGTCTGTGTATTTCCGATACTGTCTATTTGCAAGTCGTATTGCCTGCCCCATTGATCGGTAATATTTACTTCAATTTTTTGAAAAGAAATAGGTTCTTTTTTTTCTCCGCAGGAGAATAAAACCAGCGCTAAAATAAATAATGAAATTGTCTTTTTCATGGGTGATTGTCTTTTTAGTAATAATGAATTAATGTCTATCGTAGTTTTGCTCCAAGTTTATTTTCCAGATTTTGTTGGATTTTTCTCAATATATTATCTATTATACTGTCAGTGAGGGTACCTTGCTCATCTTGTAGGGTGAAACTCACGGCATACGATTTTTTGCCTTCTTCTATATTTTTACCTTCGTAAACGTCAAATAGTGTTACCTCTTTGAGCAACCGTTTTTCTGTCCGGTAGGCTATTTCCTCTATTTCGGCAAATGATACTCTCTTATCTATTACCAAAGCCAAATCTCGTTTTGCTTCAGGGTATTTGGGCAATTCTTTGTAACTTGTCTGGTGATAAACAGATTCACTTAAAATTGTATCCCAAAGCAAGTCCGCATAAAATACCTCTTGTTTTATTCCGATTACATTTTTTATTCGGCTGCTTATTGTTCCAAAATTGCCTAATGTGTTTTTTCTTTTGCTTTTTATGCTCAATGCTTCTGCGTAAATATCCGATTCAAATTCTTCAAAAGTCAATTTTTGTATATCAAATCCCAACCGCAACAGGATGTTGAGTAAATAAGCTTTTAGCTCGAAAACGGTTGTTTTTTGTTCGGATACAGCCCATGAATTGATATTTCTGTCTCCTGTGAGCCATAGTCCGAGATGCCGATTTTCTGTATATGCGGATAGTTTGTTTTCTGTTTCCTTATCCTTACCGGCCAAGTGATAGCAGTTTCCAAACTCATATAGTTTCAAATTGGAATTTTTACGATTAATATTGTAAACAGCATTTTCCAGACCGCCAAAAACCAACGATTGGCGCATAACATTCAAATCTGAACTCAAGGGATTGAGAATTTTCACACACTGATTTTCGGGAAAGTCGCTCAGATTAAGATAATATGCACTTTTTGTTAATGAATTATTCAATACCTCATTAAATCCTTGTGCCGTAAGTTGTTCCGAAATGAGAGTTTGCAATTTGAAATTGTCGGGTTTATTGCCGTAACTCAATGTGGAGGTCAGTTTGTCTCCAATTTCAACATTGTTGTAGCCATAGATACGCAAAATATCTTCTATCACGTCCACATCACGCTGTACATCTACACGGTATGCAGGTACGAGCAACTTGTATTTTTCATCGGTTTCCGTAACTATCTCGATTTCTAAACCTTTCAATATTTTTTTTACATTGTCCGTGCCTATAGGCTTTCCTATGAGGCTGTCTATTTTATATTTGTTCAATGTTACACAAAATGGTTTGATTTCGAGTGAGTGTTTGTCAATTATTTCAGACGATATGTTTCCTCCTGCAACTTCTTGAATCAGTAAGGCGGCTCGTTTTAACACATACACTGTGCCGGCGGGATCTACGCCGCGTTCGAAACGGAACGAGGCATCGGTGTTCAACCCATGCCGGCGTGCTGTTTTACGTATATTCACAGGATTGAAATAGGCACTTTCGAGGAAAATATTCCGGGTGTTTTCCGTTACTCCCGATGCTATCCCTCCAAATATTCCTCCTATACACATAGGTTCGTCTCCGTTGCAAATCATCAAGTCGTCTGCTGAGAGCTTTCTTTCCATACCATCCAGGGTAATAAAGGGTGTCCCTTCCGGCAAGTTTTTTACTCTTATTTCTTTTGAGGTAATTTTATCGGCATCAAAGGCATGGAGGGGTTGCCCCATTTCGTGGAGTACAAAGTTGGTAATATCTACTACGTTGTTTATGGGGCGTACTCCTATAGTCAACAATGCATTTTTGAGCCAGCTGGGAGATTCGGTAACGCTTACTCCCGATATGGTTACTCCAGCATAATGGGGGCAAGCTTCTATATTCTCTATTTTTACGGGAATAGTTAAATCTGTATTATTTACGACAAATTTATCAATAGGGGGAGGTGATAGGATAATATCATTGTTTCTCGATGAAAAATAGGCTGCCAAGTCACGTGCAACTCCGTAATGCGATGCTGCATCCGCACGGTTAGGCGTTATGTCCACCTCTATCAAGTAGTCAGATTTTATGTTGAAATGATCTTTGGCTAATGTTCCCGGTTTTGTATCTTCAGGGAGTATCATAATGCCTTCATGACTCGTTCCCATACCTATTTCGTCTTCGGCACAAATCATTCCGAAAGATTCTATCCCGCGAATTTTTGAGCGTTTGATTGTAAAACTGTCCTCGTTCGAGTAGAGTTTTGTCCCTATGGTGGCAACTATTACTTTTTGTCCAGCAGCTACATTGGGAGCTCCACATACGATTTGCAGCGGCTCACCGTTACCTACATTTACTGTGGTAACGTGCAGGTGGTCTGAATTTTCGTGGGCGGTACACGTAAGAACTTCTCCTGTTACCAATCCCTCCAAGCCTCCTTTAACTGTTTGAATTTTTTCAATACTTCCCACCTCCAAACCGATCGAGGTCAAAATTGCCCCTAATTCTTCGGGAGTATTTTTCAGATTAATGTAATTTTTCAGCCAATTGTAAGATATATTCATATATTTAGACAAATAAAAAGGATTGAACCACAAAGATACTTATTTTTTGGAAATTATGACAAATTAATATTGTCTGTAAAATCAGTACAAAATCAATCTTTTGAGGGATAAAATGAAAATTCCCGAAAATCATTTTGTTTTCGGGAATTTTTTACAATTTTATCTTTAATGAATTTAATCAAATCCAACGTACAAAGCAGAAATCTTGACGATGTGGGAGTATTTCATTTTTGGGGAACATACGGAAACCGTATTTGAACGTTCCGGCATTATCCAACTGATAATCTATATTAAAATAGAGTTTGGAGCCTTCGGTTTTTACCAATTTCATTTCGGCCACATCACTCAGTTCTTCTTCGTTATTTTGATTGGTTTTTATAGCCACCAGTTCGATGCCTATCCCTTTTTCGTTGGGAATTTTTACGTCTATCACTACATTAATGTTGTAGTCTTCTCCAACTTGTGGATTTTGTATCAATTTTTCTGGAATGTCAATATTTACCACCTGGATATTATTCCAGTTATTTGCCATAGATTCTTTCCATGAGGCTATCTCTTTGGCTTTTTCATATCCGTTTGCCGTAAGCAAACTGTTTCTTTTTTCCAATTTTGTATAAAATCTGTCAAAATAGTCGTCCATCATACGCTTGGTGGTAAACTTAGGGGTAATTAGGGCGATGGTATTTTTGATAAATTGAATCCATTCAGGAGAAAATCCTTTGGTGTTTTTTGCAAAGTACAGGGGAATAATCTCGTTTTCGAGCATATTGTATATGGTAATGGCATCCAGCTTGTCCTGATATTCCTGATTTTGATAGGTACGATTGGCAGTTATAGCCCATCCTGCATTTTTTACATACCCCTCATACCACCAGCCGTCAAGTACCGAAAAGTTTAACACTCCGTTCATTTGTGCTTTTTCTCCTGATGTGCCGGAGGCTTCCAAAGGGCGTGTGGGTGTGTTGAGCCATATATCTACGCCTGATACCAAGCGTTTTGCCAATCGCATATCGTAATTTTCGAGGAAAATAACTTTCCCTAAAAATTGTGGCATTCTCGATATTTCTATTATTCGTTTTATCAATCCTTGTCCGGCACCGTCGGCAGGGTGTGCTTTTCCGGTATAGAGAAATTGAACAGGATGATTGGGGTTGTTTACAATTTTTCCTAATCTCTCCAAATCGCTAAACAGCAGGTGGGCGCGCTTGTAGGTTGCAAATCGACGTCCAAATCCTATAATCAATGCATTGGGGTTGATAGATTCGAGAATAGAAACGATACGCGATGGATCGCCTTGGTTTTTCAGCCAATTATCGCGAAACTGACCACGGATATATTCTACCAATTTATTCTTTAAAGAGGTGCGTAAGTTCCATATCTCCTGGTCGGGTACTTGATATATTTTTTCCCAAATAGAAGTATTGGACTGGTCTTTGTAAAAAGCGGGAGTAAAATGTTTTTCGTAAAGCGCTTTCCACTCCGAAGATGTCCATGTGGGCATATGAACTCCGTTGGTTACATAGCTTACGTGTGACTCCTGAGGATAGTATCCTTTCCAGATGGGGCTGAACATTTTTTTTGAAACTTCTCCATGAAGCCAGCTTACACCGTTTACCTCTTGAGATGTATTGCAGGCAAAGGTGCTCATATTAAACTTTTCGTTGTGATCGTCGATATTTGTGCGTCCCATTCCGATAAATTCATCCCATGAGATTTGCAGTTTGGAAGGATAATCGCTCATATATTTGTTAAACAAAGCTTCGTCAAAACTGTCATGACCTGCCGGCACCGGAGTGTGGACTGTGTAAAGTGAGCTTGAGCGTACCACTTCCAACGCTTGGCCGAATGTGAGATTTTCTTCTTTGATTAAATCTACCAGTCGCTGTACGTTTATTAATGCAGCATGCCCTTCGTTGCAATGGTAGATTTGCTTTTTAATACCTAATTTTTTTAATGTAAGTATTCCTCCTATTCCGAGCATAATCTCTTGCTTGATACGATTTTCCCAATCGCCACCGTATAGTTGGTGCGTTATGGATCGATCGTATTCACTGTTCATATCATTATCTGTATCAAGAAGATATAAAGAGATACGCCCTACGGGAACTTTCCAGACGTAGCTATACACGATACGTCCCGGATAGGGTACTTCTACCACGAGGGGATGTCCGTTTTCGTCCATAATCTGTTTTATGGGAAGTGTGTTAAAGTTTTGCGGCTCATATACGGAGATTTGTTCTCCGTCCATAGACAATGTTTGGGTAAAGTAACCGTAGCGGTAAAGAAATCCTATTGCTACCATATCTACCTGGCTGTCGCTGGCTTCTTTGAGATAGTCGCCCGCCAATACGCCCAAACCACCGGAATATATTTTTAGGATTTCGGTAAGTCCGTATTCCATACTAAAATAGGCTATAGATGGACGCTTGCTGTTGATGGGACTATTTATATATTCTTGAAATTTTGTATAAATCTCATTTACTTTCCCGATAAACTCTTCGTCTTTACCAAGAGAGACCAATTTGTCGTAACTGAGTATGTTGAGTAATTGTACAGGGTTTGACCCTGCCTGTTTCCAAGCTTCTCTGTCGATTTCTCTGAATAGTTTTTTGGCGTTACTGTCCCAAGACCACCAAATATTTTGCGACAATTCATCAAGTTTGTTCAAACTTTCGGGAAGATTTGATTTTACGATAATCTCTTTCCAATTGGGAGTATTTACTTCATTGACTTTTAATTTCATAATTACATTAATTGTTAATAGCCTTAGCTCATTGGTATATGGTTATTGTTGTGTTTTGTGCTTTAAAACATAAATTTAAGGTGCAAAAATAGTAAAAAGTTTCTAAAGAAAACATCTTATTTCAATTAAAAACAGGAATAAAAACTTCAAACGTTTGATAATTGTGTAAATTGCTGTTTGTGAGCAAATTAAATTCTTGCATTTCTGTTTCGTAATGCTATGTCGTAAGCTTCTTCGTAATAGCGTATAAATTCGCTCCAAAGTGCCTTTTGTGCAATTTTTTTTGCCTCGTTACGGCAGTCGTCAATGGCTTTAGGAGTTTTGTTTTGGTATTTAAATAGTGTGTCGGCAATAGTATCCGAGATCTGAGAGTTGTTGTAGTCGGAACGGTGTATTACTGTAGCTCCTTTGTTGCTTTTGAAATTGTCGAGTACCCACTGTCCAAATCCTGCCAGATCTGTGGTAACGGTGGGTACCGAAAAGGCGACACTTTCGAGTGGAGTATATCCCCAAGGCTCGTAGTACGATGGGAAAACCGAGATGTCCATCCCTATAAGCAAATCCCAATAAGGCATGTTGAAAACTCCATCGTTGCCGTTTAGGTAAGAGGGTACAAAAATTATCTTTACCTTGTCTTCTCTGTTGTTGTGGAAGTGAAACCACCGCAACGCCGATATTACACAGTCGTTGTGATAGTCGTATAGTTCGTGCGTTGTCTGCTTATTCCAGTAGTCCACATAGGCATTGATGTTTTGCAATTTCTCAACAATATCTAATCTCGGTCCTTTGATGTAGCCCGGAACCATTATAAAGGCGACTATCTCTTTTTTTAGTCCTGTTTTTGTCGATAATTTTTTTAGCGATTCAATAAAAACGTCTATTCCTTTGTTTTTATATTCGTATCTTCCTGCAGTACATACATGCAACGCATCTTTTGACAACTCGCATCCAAACAACGACTCTGCCACCAGTGTCAGCCGTTCTCTGGCAGCCTGTCGCTTAGTTTCAAACTCTTTTTCTTTTGGGATGAAACTGTCTTCAAACCCATTGGGGGTAATAATGTGTGGACGTTTCTCAAGGAGCTGCTCACATTCAATACCTGTAATTTTACTGACTGTAGTAAAGCAGTCGGCAACGTGTGCTGCTTGCTTTTCAGCAGAATGTTTGGATACTACATTTAGTTCAAATGCCATTTGATCTCCATTGTACTCTTTCATATAGTCGTACAATGGTTTGTTGTTGCCGGCAATAGAACGCCCTATGGTGGTGGCGTGGGTTGTAAAAACGGTAGCTATTTCGGGTACTCTGTCGCGTACGTAAAATTCTCCAAAAGTTGTCATCCATTCATTGAAGTGGGCGATAACATTATTTTTTTTCTCTAATTTGAAATATCTGTAATAGCTTTCTATCACTTTTCCGGCAGCATGACCAAACATAGAAGACTCATCGTAGTCTCCATATGCCACAAGAGAATCTACTGCGAATTTTTCCCAAGCGATCCCATAAATTTCGTTTTTCCGATAAAAGAGAGGGATAAAGTCGACCAAAACAGCTATGGGACTTCCCGGTATTTTCCACCTGCCTATCCGTATTTTTAATCCGGTATTTTTATAAAAAAAATCTTTCCAACCAGACAGCAATTTTTTGTCCTCTTCAAAATAAGGTGATTCTTGTTTTTTCCATACGTCGGGTCCTATAAATATTAGCTTGTCTCCCAAAGCTTTTTCAAGTATTTCGGCTCTGGTTGAAAGTACTGTATAAATACCTCCTACCATATTGCAAACCTCCCAACTCGTTTCAAAAACGTATTCAGGTTTCAATAAATTCATTTGTGCAATTTAATTAAGTAGATGAAAAGTTGCAAAGATAATTGTTTTTATCACACTTATACAATGAACCTGTATCACTTTTGCTCAACAGAGTTTAATAAAACCTTTTTTAACAAAATAGAGCTATATATCCCACAAAAAAACCGTATTTTTGTCAGTATCATCTGACATTTTGTCTTGTTTATGAAACCATCAGAATTACAGAACGTTAAGCAAAAATTTTCGATTATAGGTACCTCAGAATTACTTAATAGGGCGATTGATATTGCCGTACAAGTAGCTCCTACCGATTTGTCTGTGCTTATAACGGGAGAGAGCGGAGTGGGAAAAGAAAACTTTCCGCAAATCATTCACTCATATAGCCACAGAAAACATGGTTCTTATATTGCCGTCAATTGTGGTGCAATCCCCGAGGGAACTATTGATTCCGAACTTTTTGGGCATGAGAAAGGGTCGTTTACGGGGGCGACAAGCGACAGAAAAGGATATTTTGAAGTTGCCAACGGTGGAACTATTTTTTTGGATGAAGTGGGTGAATTGCCACACGCCACACAAGTGCGACTGTTAAGAGTATTGGAAGCGGGAGAATTTATTAAAGTAGGCTCTTCCAAAATCCTAAAAACAGACGTTCGCGTTGTTGCCGCAACCAATCTCAATATGACAGAAGCTATTCGCAACGGTCATTTTCGCGAAGATTTATACTACCGTCTCAATACTGTTCCCATCCACATACCTCCTTTGAGAGAGCGAAAAGAAGACATCCCTCTGCTTTTTAGAAAATTTGCAGCCGACTTTGCCGAAAAGTATAGGATGCCCCCCGTAAAACTGACAGAAAACGCTCGTGCGATGCTTATGAACTATTATTGGAACGGAAATGTGAGACAACTGAAAAATATTACCGAGCAAATTTCCGTTATCGAACAGCAACGCGAAATAAGCCCCGACATATTGCGTGCATATTTGCCGGAAGAGGATATGGAACGGCTGCCGGCTTTGGCAAAAGGGGTGGACAGCAAAACTTTTAACAGCGAAAGAGAGATATTATACCAAGTGCTGTTTGACATGAAACGGGATATGAATGAGCTGAAAAAGAACGTTCATCAGTTAATGAACGGAGAGAGTGTAGAAAAACATTCGGCTTCTTACCATGATATGAATCCTTCACTTCCTGTAACCATAGGCTACAAGCCGGAAGAAAGCTTATCCAAAAAAATGCCCAAATTCGGGCATGTAGACGATGTGGAAAATATTCAAGAGGTAGAAGATCTTCAAGAAAATGCGGAAGAAAACCACCAAACATTAGCCGATATGGAACGCAAAATGATAGAACAGGCTTTGGAAAAGAACAAAGGAAAAAGGCGTGCCGCTGCCAAAGAACTGCAAATATCGGAAAGAACTTTGTATCGAAAAATAAAAGAATATGAGATCAATGGATAAATGGGTTCTATCTTATTTATTAGCATAAACGACACTTTTTTCCTGAAAATGAATAAAAAAAATAAGATGAGAGACTTCAATATCGGATACACTCTTTTGATGGTAATCGTTGCTGTTTCGTTTTCCTCCTGTACCATTTCCTACAAATTTAACGGAGCTTCTATAGATTATACTAAAATCAAAAATATCTCGATCACAGATTTTCCAAACAATGCAGAGTTGGTAAATCCTGCCCTGTCTCAAGCATTTACTGAGGCTTTGCGCGATAAATACACCAGACAAACCCGACTACAATTACTAAAGCAAAACGGAGACATCCAATTGGAAGGAGAAATCATCGGCTACCAGCTCAATTCGTTGGCAATAAGTGCCGATTCTTATGCGTCGGAAACCAAACTTACCCTTACTATCAACGTAAGGTTTAACAATACCAAAGCTCCCGATGAGTCTTTTGAAAACAAGTACTCGGCATCTCAAACATTTGATAGTAGTAAAATGCTCAACGATGTTCAAGATGAGCTGGTTAAAATTCTGGTGGATGAAATTGTGGATAAAATTTATAACGACACCGTAGCAAAATGGTAACGCGGCGATTTGGAAAAATTGAAGCGGTAACAACAACAACTATAGTTTGATGACGTACGAAGAATTTATCTCATACATTAAAAATTCCGAAAATCTGTCGGAAAAAGATGTATCCATTTTAAAAGATATTACCGAGAAATTTCCTTACTTCTCTTTGGGACATTGGCTCTATCTTAAAACATTGAAAAATACCAACAGTATTTACTTCGGTGCGGAACTTGGTAAAACAGCAGTTTTTGCTCCGGACAGAAGGAGTCTCTACTTTTTTATGAACCCCGAAATGCAAGAAACAAAAAACGACAGAGAGAGGATGTCCAAAGACGGAAATTATTTTGAGATGATTGAAAAGTTTGAGAAAAGCAATGAAAACAGCCGTCAATCTCTAAAAGATTTGGCAAAGAAACTCAAAGAAGCAAGGGAAAGTTTCAACTTGGGAGAAGAATAAGAAAACATCATTTATGATAAAAACCAGCTATAAATTACCTTTTCACTAGTCACAACAAGCAATTAAATGCAGATAAATTTGATAAATTGAGAAAAAAGTATTTACTTTGCATTCCATTTTCAAAAATTTAAAATAACCCTTTTAGAAAGCATATAATCAAAAGAATATGAACGCATTATTAATAACGCTTACCGTTTTGATAGTACTATCTGCGGTAATACTTACGCTGATTGTCTTAGTTCAAAACTCCAAAGGCGGCGGATTGGCTGCAGGATTTCAATCATCCAATCAAATTATGGGTGTGCGCAAAACCACCGATGTGTTGGAAAAAGCCACTTGGGGACTTGCTGCCTTTATGTTGATAATGTCGATCATTGTAGTGGGAGTTCAATCAAACAGCCGGCAAACAACCAATGATTCGGAGATAATAGAGCAATCAATGGACATACAAAATCAGATGCAAAAAGGGATGGCTGCTCCCAACTTTGGAGAAACCCCCTCGCAAGAACAACAACCGGCAGCGCAACCCGAAAAAAAATAATACTACAATAAGTTTAAGTAAATAAAGATTAAATCGTTGTAGCCCACACAAACTCTATTGATTATCCCCGCAAGATTCGCAGACAAAAGCCGGCGTATGTTGCGGGAAATTTTTTATAACCCCCGTTTTTTTTCGTCAATGAATTTTATCCACATCATAGACTACCTCGGTACGTTTGCATTTGCCATCAGCGGAATACGGCTGGCATCGGCGCGGCGGTTCGATTGGTTTGGGGCGTATGTGGTTGGGTTGGTTACCGCTATCGGAGGAGGTACCACCCGAGATTTACTCCTGAACTCTACCCCCTTTTGGATGGAGCAACCCTCTTATTTAATTATTACAGGTATTGCGTTAATCTTTGTCATTGTATTTGGGCGGTATGTTATCAGACTGAACGATACGTTTTTTATTTTCGATACCATCGGGTTGGGCCTATTTGTAGTAGTGGGCATCACAAAAGCCATAGATGGAGGATTTCCATTTTGGGTAGCAATAGTTATGGGGATGGTAACGGGAGCTGTCGGAGGGATTATCAGAGATATTTTAATCAATGAAGTACCACTCATTTTCCGAAAAGATATTTATGCTTTGGCATGCGTCGCAGGCGGGATTGTCTATTTTTTCTGTATAAATTTTGGTCTTATGACAGAAATCACTCAAATAGTTTCGGCTTCGGTTGTAATTGCTACCCGAACTTTGTCTGTGAAGTACCACTGGAGCCTGCCGGTATTGAAAGCGTATGAAGACTTCAAACAAAACAGTAAAAAGTAAGATGCTCCAAATTGACGACACCATTGTAAGCTTAGAGCTGCTGGACGACAAATTTATTTGTGATTTACAAATATGCAAGGGTGCCTGTTGCCTAGAGGGAGACAGTGGTGCGCCTTTGGAAAAAGAAGAAATTTCTCAAATTGAAAATATTTTGCCTCAAGTATGGAAATATCTGCCGGTAATGTCTCAAGAAACAATAGAAGAAAAAGGTCTGTATTATATTGACGAAGACAACGAATATGTAACCCAACTCGTTGATGGTAGAGAATGTGTGTTTGCCTGTATCGACCAAGACGGAATCTATAAGTGCGCCATAGAAAAAGCATTCGGAGAGGGGAAAACTACGTTTTACAAACCCATATCCTGCCATCTATACCCCGTTCGCTTGCAAAAATACGATCAATTTACAGCCGTTAATGTTCATCGCTGGAGCTTGTGTGAATGTGCCCGTAAGAAAGGGGACAAAATGCGGATACCTGTATATCAATTTCTAAAAGAACCATTGGTCAGGCGGTTTGGAAAAGAGTGGTACGAAAAACTTGAAATTGCGGGGGCAGAATTTACCCAGCGGTATTAAACCTAAAAAGCATTTTTTGTTTACTTTTTCGAAAGAAAATGACATAATGGAAAAATCTACAAGCCCATATTCACATTCGCACTTTCCGGCAACACCGGGAGATACGATTGAAATTATTACCATTGGAGACGAGATATTGATAGGTCAAATAGTGGATACCAATTCGGCTTGGATGTCAACCGAGTTGAACAAATCTGGATTTCAAGTGTCGCAGATCACTTCTATACATGACGATAACGCTCAAATCAAAAACGCCTTGAATCAAGCTCTGTCAAAAAATACGATTGTGCTGATTACCGGAGGTTTGGGTCCTACCAAAGACGATATTACAAAAGATGCCTTGTGTGAGTTCTTTGACACCCGATTGACGATGGACAGTAATGTGTTGGGAAATATTGAAAGGCTTTTTGATAAAAGAAACATAGCTATCAACGAGCTTACCCGCCGCCAAGCACTTGTTCCCGAGGGATGTGCAGTGATTCAAAATATAGTAGGTACAGCCCCTAATATGTGGTTTGAGCAAAACGGCAAGGTCGTGGTTGCGATGCCCGGTGTCCCTTTGGAAATGAAAAAAGCGATGGAAGATGAAATTATCCCCCGCCTTCAAAAAAAGTTTCACACCAACAATATTATACATAAGACTGTACAAACATACGGAATAGGAGAGTCTGCCTTAGCCTTGAAAATAGCCGATTGGGAAAACTCGTTGCCAAAGAATATTCACTTAGCTTATTTGCCCCATTTTGGCATTGTAAAGCTCCGATTGAGCGGTACGGGAAACGATATTTTGCAATTGGAGTTTGAGGTCAATCAGCAGATAAATGGTTTGGCTCAGATTTTGGGTAACACTATATTTGCCTTTGAAGATAAGCCCATAGAGAGTATTGTCGGAGAAAAACTAAGAATCGGAAAATTGACTATCGCTACGGCAGAAAGTTGTACCGGAGGGAATATCGCCCACAAAATGACTCTGGTGGCAGGTAGTTCCGATTATTTTAAAGGAAGCGTGGTAGCATACAGCAACGATGTAAAAAAAAGCATACTGGGTGTGAGTAGTCACGACGTGGAAAAATATGGGGTAGTAAGTAAACAAGTGGTGGAGCAAATGGCGCGAAAAATAAGAGAATTATTTCAAACAGATATTTCGGTAGCCATTTCGGGTATAGCAGGACCTGGAGGAGGGAGCGAAGAAAAGCCGGTAGGGACGGTTTGGATAGCTATTTCCAAGCCAGAATATACTATCAGCCAAGTTTACCACTTTGGCAACTACTCTCGGGAAATCATTATCGAACGCTCCACAACAGCGGCATTGATGATGGTCTTGGAAAACGTTTGACACCAAGATGATTTTTGGAATAACTGATTTTCCTAAACATAAAATATTTTAATGATATGGAAAGAGGCAGCAATCATCTCATTTTATGGTTTTTATGTATTTTCTAAAAAAAAAAGAAATATACTCGAAAAAAGTTTGTGGAAAACAAAAAAATGGTATATCTTTGCACTCCATTTCGGATAAAAAATATTTTACAGAAAAAATAAATATTACAGCAATGTCAAAAATTTGTCAAATAACCGGTAAAAAAGCGATGGTGGGAAATAATGTATCACACTCGAAACGCCGTACAAAACGTACATTTGATGTAAACTTGTTTACCAAAAAATTTTATTGGGTTGAGCAAGACACGTGGATTAGCCTGAAAATTTCGGCAGCCGGATTACGTGTAATTAATAAAGTAGGATTGAATGCTGCCATAAAGCGCGCAGCTGAAAAGGGGTATTTATACGCATAACAAAAGGAGGAAAGTACAATGGCTAAAAAATCAAAAGAAGCTCGCATCCAAGTAATTTTGGAATGTACAGAACACAAAGACAGTGGTGTATCTGGCACGTCTCGTTACGTTACGACCAAGAACCGTAAAAATACACCGGGGCGTATGGAGCTAAAGAAATACAATCCGATATTGAGAAAAGTAACTGTTCACAAAGAAATTAAATAATATTTTACACTATGGCAAAGAAAGCGGTAGCAAGTATGCAAAAAGGTGAAGGACGTACCTTCTCCAAGGTGATTAAAATGATTAAATCACCTAAAACTGGCGCTTACGTATTTCAGGAAGAAATGGTGCATAATGACAAAGTAAAAGATTTTTTGGCAAAATAGAGTTTTTTCCAAACAAAATATTTATCGTATAGCGGTTGTTTCCAAAGAGACAACCGTTCTTTTTTGTGTAAAGATACGTGAGTTTATTCCACCAATATGATATGTTTAGCTATTGTTCCCTCTCCCAACAGCCTTACAATATAAGCGCCGGGAGGTAAACCCATAGCTTTGGGGTTCAACATTTGCTCATTGTTTTGAATTTGCTCTTCAAACAGTTTTATTCCACTTAGCGAATAAATTTGAACATATCCGCCCTCTCCATTTTTTATTGTAAAAACCTTTTTTACAAATGTTGGATATATTTTTACCCTTTCATTAAACGGCGACAAACCTATATCGCTTGTTTCACCCAATGAAATGCCTACTACTATCGGGTCATGGTCGGAGCAGCGATACATATCGGGCTGGTAGTTGGAACCATCGTATCCAAACACCGCCTGTTCGTCTGCATTGATATGAAAAGCACATATTCCCGTAATTTGTTTTGTCATACTTGCATTAGCCAGCGCATGATCTAAATAGCCGGTTTCGCCATTATACACATAACTGTATGAGGTGTCAGGGTAAAAGTGCTGGTGTAAATCGATGTAGCCGCTGTTTGTAAAAATACGAATTGGGTCTTCTTGGGCGTAAGCATTTAAGTCACCCATAACAATTGCATCGTCATCACTGTAGTAACTTTTATTTTGATTGATAAAATTGACAATAGACGTTGCCTCCAGTTTTCTTGTGTAGTTGTAACAGCTTTGCCCGTCTTTCTGGTCGGCATTTTCTCCTGTGGCAGAGCTGCAGCCACTTTTTGCCTTAAGGTGGTTGATGCTTAGCAGAAATTTCTCTCCGTTAGACTTCAACGTAAATGCCTGTAACATTTTGCGGTTGTAAGGCGATGGCGAATTGTTTTCTTTCAAGTTTTTATAGGGCAAAACTTTATCTGTACGATAGATGTATCCTACCTTGGTGTAAGTTCCGTTTATGGAACTACCATCGTTGATGTAAGTGTAATGGTTTCCTGTGGCGGAGGTCAGTGCGTCCGATAATTTGGTTAATGCCCCTTGTCCCTGCTCTATCTCTGCAACTCCATATATATCGGCATCAATGGCTTTCATCGCCTGAATTATTTTTGTGTGTTGTCTGTCAGACTCAGTCTGATTGTTTGGTCCGTAGCCTTGCCCTAAGTTTTGGGTCAGATAATACTCTAAGTTGAATCCACAGATTTTCAGATTGTACTCTCCCAAGTCAAAAGGGGCAGTCGGTCTTGGGTTGCCATAAAAAGGGACAGGCAACGATGTGGGATAAATTGTATATTTGGAATAAGCGTAATCTACTACCGCTTGTAGGTTGTCAATTTTTTCACCGGTACGGCGTGTTCCATTTTGGTCTGCAAAAACAATGGGAGAGTGGTAGTTTGTTGTTATGGCATCATCCAAATATATAGGGGTAAGGTTGTTTATATTCACTTGTGCTATATATTCGGCAGAACCAGGTAAAGTGATATTGGTAGGGGAGGGTTTTCGCCGGTTTCCCAGTTCCAATTCTCCGTAGATTTGTAGATTGCGATTACCGTTTACGAATAGTGTTTGATCGAATTCAATCAGCATCCCTTCGTATTGCTCCCAGTTAAAATTAGCGGGGTCGAAAACGACTTTTGTTATTGGTAGAGCATTGTTGTTTGAAAGGAGAGTTATTGATGAAGGATTTATTAGTTGAGTACGTCCGCTATATTCGTTTACTGTGGCTTGTAGGCGTATCTTATCTCCTACACTAATATTGCTTTCGGGGGTATATACAAAAATCCCATCTGAGGTGTTTGTATTTCCATCACCAAGTGCGTCTTGTAGGAAAAATCCGTTTATTTTTCCATTGCCTATATATTTGGCGGTAACTATGCCCGAAGTTTTTATTAGATTTCCGTTATAGGCACTAATATTCCCTGTTCCCTGTATTTGAGAAATAGTCAGTGGAACTTGAGCGGTAAGTTGCCAAAAAATGGAAAGCAGTATGAGTGTACAGAGTTGTTTCATAAAATTATCTACAAAAAAGCAAAAGTACTCATTAGATTTCTTTTTCTGCTATGGTTGTATCCCATATTTTCGAAATATGCAGAAAAGTCCTAACTTACTCCCTAAACTTTGAGCTAAATCAGTCCGGATTTTGGGGAGTAGTATACCGGGGAGAGGTGATAGGTTTTTCGGTCAAAGTCAAGAAAAATTACCTAGACGTATCATTTTCATAGAGTACCGGTGATTTGCAAAGAGGTTTTTTGCCTCTAAAACTCCGACTTATTCACGTTTTTGTTGTATAGTTGCGTTTCGTTTTTCTAAAGTTTTTAGTTTATTTGTCGGCGTATTGAAACACATTAAACGGTATGGCTTTTCCTTTTATTTTTAACACTACAACACCATGGGGTGGGATTAGCTTACTTATTTGGGGAGTTGTAGATATAGTCGATTTGTCTTTTGTCCATAGGTTTTTTGTCGTATATCCTTCTTTTGCATTAATTCCTATTTCTTTTATCTTAAAACTATAGGTTTGTGCTTGGTTTGTTTTGTTAAGTAATGCCACTACAACCTCTCCGCTCATTGTGGAGACTAATGGCTTTGCCCACAATTGTATGGTGTCGTTGTTAAGGATTCTTCGTGCCTGATATACGAATGGCGCTTGATTGATGTCGATAAGTTCTTGATTGGTAATTATAGATATGGTCTGCTCTGTTATTTTTGTTAAGTCATTTCCTAAAATTAAGGGGGAGTGCATTAAACACCACATTGAAAATTGTGCTTTGTCTTCTTCGTATGTCATACCACGTCCTACCTGAAGCATGTCCATATCGTTGTAATGCCCACGTGATGCATACATCCATAAATCGGCATTGGCATCTATAGTATTTAGCACAGAATTGAAGTTGGCTCGTAAATCGCCGGCAATGCGCCACGAGTGGGCAATTTGGGTTACCCATTTTCCGGGAAACTCCCAGCGGCAAACATTGAATACTACCTCCGGTTTTATGCTTTTTGCTAATGTTGCTATTTCGGTATAACGCATTTCTTCGTCCAGGTTAAGCCACTTGCCTCCACACCAATCCACTTTTAAGAAATCGTAATTCCATTCTTTTAGAAACGTTGTTAAATCCTGTTCATCATGTCCATACATTCCCATACCAACACTTATCGTATCTTTGTCGTAATGGCAACCACAGGTATTGATACCGGCATCGGTATATATACCGGCTTTGAACCCTTTGGAATGAATATAAGTTGCAAGGCTTTTCATTCCGGAAGGAAAACGTGTCGGGTGGCAAAGAATTTTTCCGTCTTCATTGCGTCCGCCAAAGAATCCATCATCAATATTTATGTATTGGTAACCATATTTTTTAAGACCTAATTTGGATAGGGCATCGGCTTGTGATTTGATAATATCTTCACTGATATTTACGTGGTAGTTGTTCCAGCTTGCCCAACCCATGATTGGAGAGTTTTGAGAAAAAATGAAGGCGGGTATTATGCTGACTATCAACACTATAAAAATATTTTTTTGCATGATACTGTGTTTTTTAGGTGGATATTCTTATCTGTTTGTTTTGGTCTATTTTGTTGGTTGCCGGACTATTAAATGTACCGAATTTTAACTTATATTCTATCTGTTTTTATTGTTCTTACGGAGCTTTTATTATTTTTTTAAACTCTCTTTGTTTTTCTGTCATTTTTGTTCGTGGTGTAATTTTAATTGTTATTGGTCAGCTTATAGCTCCCCAGTTTATGACATTTGTTTTAATTTTCTTCAGTTGTATGGCCAATACCCTATTTTGGGGAAGTGATAGTTGCGGGTCTTCCTCCAAAATTTCCATTACAGTATTTCTCGCAATTTCCAGCATCTTTCCATCTTGTGCCAGATTACTTATTTTCAATTCAAAAGGCATCCCGCTCTGTTGTGTTCCCTCCATGTCTCCGGGTCCGCGCAGTCTCAAATCGGCTTCGGCTATTTCAAAACCATTGTTGGTACGGGTCATAATTTCCATACGACGGCGAGAAATTTTGGAAAGCTTTACCCCTGTAAGCAGAATACAATAAGACTGGTTTGCTCCCCGTCCCACTCTTCCTCGCAATTGATGCAATTGAGACAAACCGAAACGTTCGGCACTTTCTATAACCATTACCGATGCGTTTGGCACATTTACCCCCACCTCTATCACGGTGGTTGCCACCATCAATTGTGTTTTGCCCGACACAAATTTTTGCATTTCGGTATCTTTATCGGCAGGTTTCATTTTGCCATGTACCATGCTTATCTGAAATTTAGGCAACATCTCTTTGAAATAACTGTATCCCTCTTCCAAATTCATCAAATCCATTTTTTCTGATTCCTGTATTAGTGGATAAACCACGTAAACTTGCCGTCCGGCATCTATTTGTTTAATCAAAAAGGTTAGCAATGAGTTTCTTTTCGTTTCAAAATAGTGCGTGGTTTGAATGGGTTTTCTGCCCGGAGGAAGTTCGTCGATAATCGATATGCTCAAATCACCGTAATACGTCATTGCTAGTGTACGTGGGATGGGGGTGGCGGTCATTACAAGAATATGTGGCGGGCGATTGTTCTTTGACCATAACCGCGAGCGTTGTTCCACCCCAAAGCGGTGTTGTTCATCGATGATTACCAGCCCGAGATTGTCGAAAATCACTTTGTCTTCAATCAGAGCATGGGTGCCGATAAGGATTTTTAGCGAGCCGTTTTCCAATTTTTCATGAATCTCTTTGCGGGCTTTTTGCTTTGTCGAGCCTGTTAAAAGGGCAATTTCCACGTTCATGCCTTTAAGAAACTCCAAAATAGTTGCAAAGTGCTGATTGGCGAGAATTTCGGTGGGAGCCATAATGCAAGACTGAAAACCGTTGTCGTTGGCAATAAGCATTGCCATTAGTGCAACAAGTGTTTTTCCGCTTCCTACGTCACCTTGCAGCAAGCGATTCATTTGAATTCCTGAGGCTACATCAGCACGTATCTCTCTTACTACCTTTTTTTGAGCATTAGTAAGTTCGAAGGGCAAATTATTATAAAAAAAAGTATTGAAATATTCTCCTATTTTTGAGAAAACAAACCCTTCGTAGTGTGTTTCCCTCCATTTTTTTTGTCTCAAAATGCTTAGTTGAATATAAAAAAGCTCTTCAAACTTAAATCGTTGGCGGGCTCTGCTTAATAAACCACTGTCTTTTGGGAAATGAATATTGATAAACGACTCGGTCAGGTTCATTAGCTTAAAACGATGGAGAATATGGGCGGGAAGAGTTTCCGAAACGCCGATTTTAATCTGATTAACTACCGGAAAGAGTATTTTTTGAATTGCTTTGGAGTTGAGAAAATTGCTTTTCATCTTCTCAGTAGTGTGATAAAATGGTTGAAACCCCATTTGTTCCGGCGATGGAAGTTGCGAGGGTAAATCTATATCGGGGTGTACCATATTGTAACGACCGTTAAAAAGGGTTGGTTTCCCAAAAACAATGTATTCAATTCCTGTTTTGTATTTTTCAAGAGCATATCTTACACCCTGAAACCAGACCAGTTCAATATTGCTTTCTCCATCGGTAAAAATTGCCGATAAACGCTGCTTGTGTCTTTCACCAATTTTCTCAAAACGTACAATCTTTCCTCTCAACTGAATGTAGGTGTCTTCGTTGGCAATTTCTCTTATCCTGTAGAAACGGCTTCGGTCGATATACCTGTAAGGATAGTGGCGCAAAATATCTTCAACGGTATGCATAGCAAGCTCGTTTTTCAACAGTTCTGCTCGCTTGGCACCTACGCCTGCGATAAACTTTATGTCTTGTTGGAGAAAATCCATCAATTCTTATTTGCTATTATTTCAGTAAAGACTCCGCTATATTAATATCGATGGGGGTGGTGATTTTTATGTTTTCACGGTTTCCTTCCACCAATTCTACTTTGTGGCCGGCACTTTCCACCACCGAAGCATCGTCCGTAAAACTTTTTGAGTAAGGTAGCTCGTAACATTTTTTGAGAATAGAAGAGTCAAAAACCTGCGGAGTTTGTACTAATTTGAATTTTGTACGATCTTCGGGATGGCTATTCGAAAAATCTTCTACCCGACGAATACTGTCTGTCAAATCTATCACAGGAATCACAGCTTGATGATTTTTTACGGCAACGAAACATCTTCCAAGCGTTTCGCTACTTACAAGCGGTCTTACCCCATCGTGAATCGCGACGTACTTTGTATCAACTTTTTGCAATCCGTTCTTTACAGATAAAAACCTTGTCTCCCCCCCTTTAACAACAGAGTGAGGTACCGTAAAATGATGCTTTTTGCATAATTTTACCCAAAATTCCATATGATCTTCGGGCAAAACAAGAATAATGGACATATCGGAAGAATATCTATAAAAACACTCCAACGTATGCATCAATACAGGTTTGTTGGATAATTCCAAAAACTGTTTCGGCATATCAACATTCATACGAACTCCTCTGCCTCCTGCCACAACAATAATGCTTATTTCCCGATTCATCCGGCGTTATCTATTTGATTTTACTACTTTGATGGCAAAGATACAAAATTTTGAGTTTACTTATACATTGATTCGGGACAAGGCTAAAGTTTCGACATTTTCATAGAAATAATGGATTAAAATGAATACAAATTTATACCTTTGTAAAAAAAAAGTGGAAAAAATGAGAAGATTAATTTTGTTTGTTGGCTTTATTCTTTTCTGTAAGGGTTACGGGATTTCACAAAGTAGCACAAATCAACCAGATAAAAGCAAACCGGCTATTATCAAAGATATCGAAAAGGATAACGGGGCTCCTTCCAATATCCATCTTTATCAAGATTCAAAAATCATAGATTTGCTCAATGCTTATACCAACCGCATCGATTTGACTGTACCCTATACTGGACCGGGCTATCGTGTGCAGGTATTTTCGAGTAATAACTACAAAACAGCCAAAAGCGATGCAGCGCGGATAGAACAACGCTTGAGAAACGGATTTCCCGAACACCAAGTGTATATAATATACGTCTCTCCTTTTTGGAAAGTAAGAGTAGGGGATTTTCGCACTTCGCAAGATGCCCAAAAACTTCGCTCCGAAATAATACAGATTTACCCCGATATACGAAAAGATTGTTACACGGTAAGAGAAAGCAGGGTAAAAATTAATTGAAACAGAAAATGGATAATTTTGCAAACAATTTGATAGAGTTTGACAATCAAAAAACAACACTTTTAGCAGAAAAATACAGAGAAATACTTAATGCCTTAGGAGAAGATGCGCAACGCGAAGGATTGATAAAAACTCCGGAAAGGGTAGCCAAGGCAATGCAGTTTTTTATGCAGGGCTATGAGCAAGACCCCGAAAAAATTATCCGTTCGGCAATGTTTACCGAGGATTACAAGCAAATGGTCATTGTTAAAGATATCGATTTCTACTCAATGTGTGAGCATCATATGCTTCCTTTTTTTGGGAAAGCCCATGTCGCTTACATCCCCAACAAAGAAATAACCGGATTGAGTAAAATAGCTCGTGTTGTTGATGTGTTTGCACACCGTTTGCAAGTGCAGGAGCGGCTTACTACACAAATAAAAGAGTGTATCCAAAATACGTTGGCACCAATGGGAGTGATTGTAGTTATCGAAGCCCAACACTTGTGTATGCAGATGCGAGGCGTACAAAAACAGCATTCCGTTACCACCACTTCCGATTTTACGGGAGTCTTTCAGCAGGCAAAAACCCGTGAAGAATTTATGGAGTTGATACGGAGATAGTATCCAAAATATTCTCAACGCAAAGCGATTATCAATATCAAAAAAAACATATTAAAAACAGTAAAACATATATGGCAGAAAAACAGGAAAACATCCAAAAACCATCGTCAGACAAACTTAAAGCTTTGCAACTGGCTATGGATAAGATAGAAAAAGATCATGGAAAAGGCACCATTATGAAAATGGGTGATAGCAAGGTGGAAGAAGTCTCGGTTATTCCTACCGGTTCTATCGGGCTGAACATAGCGTTGGGCGTAGGAGGCTATCCTCGCGGCAGAGTGATTGAAATTTTCGGACCTGAATCGTCCGGTAAGACCACATTGGCTATCCATGCCATTGCCGAAGCTCAAAAAGCAGGTGGGATTGCTGCATTTATTGATGCCGAGCATGCCTTTGACCGTTTTTATGCTGAAAAATTGGGGATAAATACAGACGAGTTGCTCATTTCGCAGCCCGACAACGGAGAGCAGGCACTTGAAATAGCAGACCAATTGATTCGTTCGGCAGCCGTTGATATCATAGTGATCGACTCGGTTGCAGCTTTAACACCCAAGAAAGAAATTGAAGGAGATATGGGAGATTCCAATGTGGGATTGCAAGCGCGCTTGATGTCGCAAGCATTACGAAAACTAGCCTCTACAATTAATAAGACTAGCACTACATGCATATTTATCAACCAGTTGCGCGAAAAAATAGGGGTAATGTTTGGCAATCCCGAAACAACTACCGGTGGAAATGCCCTTAAATTTTATGCTTCTGTTCGATTAGACATTCGCCGTATCAGCCAGTTGAAAGATGGAGACGAAATTACCGGAAATCAAACGCGTGTGAAAGTTGTAAAAAACAAAGTAGCTCCCCCTTTCCGTAAAGCCGAATTTGATATTATGTTTGGCGAAGGTATTTCTCGTAGTGGCGAAATTTTGGATTTGGGCGTTGAATACGGTATTGTCAAAAAAAGCGGTTCATGGTTTAGCTATGGCGATACTAAATTGGCTCAAGGGAGGGATGGTGCCAAAAATGTGCTCCGAGATAATCCCGAATTGTCTGCAGAGCTGGAAGAAAAAATTATGATGGAAATGAAAAACAAAAAATAATTTTTCTTCTGAAGAATAATAATTTGTGTTTTACTTTCAAACTCTTTTTGTCCGAGATTTTATACAGATAAAAAAATAACCCGACACACACAAACTATGTTGTATCGGGTTGATTTTTTTTATACAAGGATAGTTTTTTATTGCAATTTGAAACTTACCGGTACGTAGTATTTCACTTTTACTGCCGTACCACCTTGTTTGCCGGGTATCCACTTAGGCATAGAACGTATCACACGTACAGCCTCCTTGTCTAAGCTGGCATCTACGCTGCGAACAACTTTTACATCTTGTATGGAGCCGTCTCTGCCTACTACAAACTGGACAGTAACTTTCCCTTGGATATTGTTTTCTTGTGCAACTATCGGGTATCTGATATTGTCATGCAAATACTTCATAAGTTCAGCCTCTCCACCGGGAAATGAAGGGGGAACTTCCACCACCTCAAATATTTTTTCTTCCGGTTCTTCTGCTACTACTACTTTATTGTCTTGCAATGTTTTAATGTCAACGCCCGTCTCTTCGTTGGTACCTTTTACATCTGCCACCGAAATCGAAACTTTACTTTGGGTCAATTCCTCTTGAGATTTTATTTCATCTGCTTCGGTTACATCCTCGTCTTTCTTTATCACAGGAGCTGTAAACTTAATGGTACTTTTCAATTCGGGAGGTGGAGGAGCTTCAAATTGTTTTACCTGATTCTCTTTTTTCACTTCCGGCTTGTCCAATTTGATGTCAGTCATTTCTACTGCTCCTATTTCTTGGTTATCCCCACCCATATTCAAGTATTTGAATAGCATCGGGACACTAAAAGCGGCAACAGCAATGACTCCCACTACGATAAAGGCAAAACGATGCCTATTTCCAGAGGATCTGCGAAGCGTGTATGCGCCGTACTCTTTATTTTTGCCTTCAAAAATAATGTCGGTCCATGCATTTGAATTTAAATTAATATCATTTGCCATTTTTTGTCTTTTTAGATATGAGATCGCGTATTACAAGAATTTACTTCTTTTCGTACGCAACATCAGAGTTTTTCAACATTATTTTATCATTATCATCTAAAGGGGTAATCGCATACTTACCTACGTTGGTTATCAACATTTCGTCCAGCGCGTTTACCATATCTACATAGGTGGAGTTGTCCAACGGTTTTATTACGACAACGGGGGTCCCTTTGCCGTTTTTAAGTTCACTTAGCATTCGGTTGTATGTGGAGTCAGATATTTCTAAATGCTCCTTTTTGACCTTGAGTTCGTTTACTTTTGCTACTACAACTCTGTTCTTGTCCAATAGAATTTTACGCAATCCGTCCGGTGAAAAATTGGTCTCTTTCAGAAATCCTTTTTCTTCCAAGTTGGGTATTCCCATAAAATAATATACCTTGTCGTCTTGACCCAAATAGAGCGTAACAGCTTCAGAGGCTTTGGCTTTGTTCTGTTGGTCTTCCTTTAGGTCGTTGTCTTTGGTAGGCATACTTATTTGCATGGTCTGCGGTTTGCTCATAGAAGTGGCAAGCATAAAGAAAGTAATCAAAAGCATATTCATATCCACCATTGGGGTAAAATCTACGCGGAGTTGAACCTTTTTTTGTTTACCTTTTTGTCCTTTGCCACCATCTTTTGGTTGTATATCTGCCATAATTATTTTTTATTATTCTCTCGTTTGTAAACGAAGTGTTACTAATGCTCCTTCTTTTCCCCTTTGACTTCACGCAAAGAGGTTATCAGGTTATATCTGTTTTCATCCAAATCCAAGAGTGAGTTCATCACATTTTTAATGTTGACATAAGGAGTAGCCTGGTCGGCTTTTATAGCTATAACCATATCTTTCCCTTTTACTTCTCTTGCAAATCTTATCCACGATTTGAATTGGTTGTCGGTGCTATCTGTCGGAACTCCATAGTTCATCAAGATTTTATCTTGCTCTTCGCTACTCAGAGATAAGAATTGGCTCATATTTTCCATAGGAACACCAAAAGAGGTGCCTATTGCGAATTTTACCTTTTCCTTATCGGCTATGGTAACGCCGTATGTTTCTGCCATCTTGTCCAATACTTGGACTCTCGCATCGTTTTCTCCGGAAGTGGTCATGTTGTCAATATCGAGAAACACTTTACCTTCGGGCGAAATCAATACCGAGAACACATTTTTGTCCGGAATCTTTATTTCCGAAACAGACCCGGGAGTAGATACTTGAACCGGCTCTTTTTTCAAAAATGTGGAAGTTAGCATAAAAAATGTAAGCAAGAGTACCGTCACATCACTCATCGCGGTCATATCTATGAATGTGGATTTCCTTTTTACTTTTATTTTTGGCATAATTTATTTGTTTTTTAAAATTATCGAATCGTTAAGCTAATTTACGTAATCAAAGTACGTATATTTTTCTTATTTTTCAGACTAAAAAATGTAATACGCATACGTCTGAAAAATTGTATTTTGATCCGATTATTTATGTTTTGCCGCAAATACATTTACAATCGAGAAACCGATCTCGTCAATTGCATAAGTGATGTTGTCAATTTTTCCGGTGTAATAGCTGTACGAGATTACCGCCAATGCACCGGTCAAGATACCGAATGCGGTATTAACAAGCGCTTCGGAAATACCGGTTGAGAGTGCAATGGAGTCTGTACCTCCTTCTGATGCCAATGCTTGGAAAGAACGAATCATCCCTACTACCGTTCCCAACAACCCAACAAGTGTACCTAACGTTGTTAAAGAGGCAATTACCGGCAGGTTTTGTTCCATTGTGGGGAGTTCGAGCGCGGTGGCTTCTTCTAATGTTTTTTGGATAGAAAGCACTTTTTGTTCTTTAGTCAAACCTTCGGTTGTAACTTCCATTTGTTTGTATTTGTCCAAAGCGGAGTTTACTACGTTTGCTACGGCACCTTTTTGTTTTGCACAAATTTCTTTTGCTCCTGCTACATCATCGGCTTCCAATTTTTCTTTGATGCTTTCAACAAACTTGGTTAAGTCTCCAGTACCACGTGCTTTACGGATTGCAATGAAACGTTCTACACTTAAAACTAATACCGTCAGTAACATAGTTAAAAGAATTGGTACAATGTAACCTCCTTTGTGAATGGTTCCCAAAAGGTTGATCGGATGGTTTGCTGTGTCTCCATTTACAAAGTTACCCGAGTTTCCAAATACGAAGTTATAGATAGCAAGCGCTAAAAGGAAACAGAGAAAAATTACTAATCCCGAGGAAATTCCTTTCCCGCGGCTCTTTTTTGGTTGTTTTGCCATAATAATTTAATAATTTGTGTGAACAACGGCGATAGCATTCTTCACGATGTTAAAAATTTAGAGTTATTTGATTTTTTGATATGATTTTTCTTCTGTTTTTCAGATTTATTGCTAGTGATTAAAAAATTTCAAGGCAAAAATAATACAAATCAACTAATAATTGTCATAAAACTACTCTTTTTTTTTATAAATTTCACAGAATGTTACCCAAACTGAACTGAGATACCTGTTTTATGATTCAAATAGACTATCAAAATCTTATCCGTCTAAGTGAAAATAGGCTGATATATAACGTTTTAAAAATAATAATATGCAACTTTATACAATTTATAGTGGCGGCGTTATATTTGTGTATTTACTTTACAATTTAAATTAAACGTTGATATTTTTATTTTAGCATAATTGTCGTCAATATTTTTTCTTTCCGATAGTCTCCGGCTACCATAAACCGCATAAATATACATTAATGGAGGTACATTGATGAGAAAAATATTTTGCCGTTTTCCAAAGAAAAAAACGTACTTTTGCAGTTTGGATTAAGGATTTGAAAACAAAAAATACTACGTAACTGTATGGCTTTAAATTATATTTGGATTGCATTTATCGTAATAGCATTCGTTACAGCTTTGGTGCAAATGATATTTTTCGGAAATGTAACCCTTTTTGATGATATTTTGCAGTCGATTTTCGGTTCTGCCAAAACCGGCTTTGAAGTCTCTCTTGGGCTGACAGGCATTCTTACCTTTTGGATGGGGATATTGAAAGTGGGAGAAAAGGGGGGCGTAATGCGAATATTGGCTAAAGGTGTGGCTCCCTTTTTTTCGAGAATTTATCCCGATATCCCTAAAAATCATCCGGCATTGAGTAGTATTTTTCTGAATTTTTCGGCTAATTTTTTAGGACTGGACAATGCTGCCACACCTGTAGGGCTCAAGGCAATGAGAGAGATGCAGGAACTGAACCCCCAAAAAGAGACGGCATCCAACCCGATGATTATGTTTCTGGTACTTAATACTGCTGGCTTGGTGTTGATACCGATGTCGGTTATGATGTACAGAGCCCAGTTCAATGCGGCAAATCCGGCTGACGTATTTTTACCGATTGTCATAGCAACGTTGAGCGCGTTTCTTGCCGGTCTTATCATTGTTGCTGCCGTTCAAAAAATCAATCTGTTCAGTCGGGTGGTAATGGGTACTTTGCTCGCTATTATTGCCTTTGTGGTTGTGTTGGTCTATTTTGTAAGCAAATTGCCACAAGAACAAATAACCCGGTATTCGAGTTTTGCAGCGGCGTTTATTATTTTGTCTATCATACTTGTTTTTGTGCTGGTAGCAGCAAAAAACAAAGTAGATGTTTTCAATACCTTTATCGAAGGTGCAAAAGAAGGATTTCAAGTGGCGGTTTCGATTATCCCCTATTTGGTAGCAATGCTGGTTGCCATTGGCATGTTTCGCGCATCCGGAGCATTGGATATTATCATAGGTTGGATAAGTTACGGCGTGGCCGCCACCGGGCTGAATACCGACTTTGTGGGGGCGTTGCCTACGGCTTTTATGAAACCGTTGAGCGGAAGCGGTGCTCGCGGAATGATGATAGAAACAATGCAAAACTACGGTGCAGATTCGTTTGTAGGGCGCCTTTCGTGTATCATACAAGGCTCTACCGATACCACCTTTTATATATTGGCGGTTTATTTTGGCTCGGTAAACGTAAGCAATACAAGATATGCGGTGTTGTGCGGGCTTTTTGCCGATTTTGTGGGAATTGTAGCCGCCATTCTGCTCGGCTATCTGTTTTTTCATTAAACACTAAAAAAATACTGTTGTAAAATTTATGATATGTTTTTATACAGACGATACAGCGTTGCCTGCGTTTGATGAGAATCGAACGATTGCATGGATAAAAGAGACTGCCGCCCTATACAGTAAAAAGAGTGGTAGAATAAACTATATATTTTGCTCAGATAGGCGTATTTTGGAAATTAATAATCAATATTTAAGTCATAATTATTATACAGACATTATTACATTTGACTACTCTTTGGGTAGTATCATTTCAGGTGATATTTTTGTGGGGCTTGAAACTGTAAAAAGCAATTCCAACAAGGAAAAAACTGATTTTGACGAGGAACTGAGACGGGTTATCATTCATGGCATTTTGCACTTGTGCGGACAAAATGATAAAAAACCGGACGAAAAAAAGGAGATGACAAAGCAGGAAAATATGGCTCTGGCACGATTTGAAAATGACTAAAACCACAATATTGTTAAGTATTAAAAATCCACATATAATTTTGCAATAAATTGTTAAAATGAATTATGTGATTTTGCTGTTTTAACAAAAAACCAAAGATTATCATTACATTTGTCGTCAATTTGAACATACAAAATAAAATTAATTACTCAAAAATCCGTTGTGTTGTTATTCAGTAAAATAAAATTACCTGTCATGAACTTTTTTATTCGGAAAACAACATTTTTGAGTATATATTTTCTAATGACTGTCTTTAATATAGTGGCGCAGGATATTCAAGAATATCGTGCCGAAATAGGTGTACAGGCAGGAATAAATCTTTACGCGGGAGATGCAAACACTGTGTCGCGGAAAGGTATTTTTTTGAAAAGCATAAACAATTCACAAACAGATTTAGGTATTTTTTTTCGTTACAAGTTCAACAACCGCATTGCCTTGAGATTGGGATACGACCATACCGGCGTTGTCGGAGATTACCAATATGCCAACACACCCCACGGAGTATATTCAATAACGTTGAACAATTCCTCTATTGGCGCTTTTGACCTTTGGGGAGAGTTCAACTTCTTCGATTACGAAAAAAACAAATATAACCGATACAGTAAAACCTATTCGCCCTACCTGTTTGCCGGTATTGGATACTTAAATATGCCCCAAGCAACAACAGAAAGCACATCCTCGCTAACCATCCCTTTTGGATTGGGAATAAAAGTAATCCTTGCCCCACGATGGAACCTGAACTTGCAATGGACCAATCGTCTGTTGTTTTCCGACAATTTGGAAGGAACGCCGACATACGACAACCCCCTGCCGCGTACAAACGGAAATTTTATGAATCACGATTTGCTTACAGGACTAACCATAGGGGTGAGTTTTGACTTTTGGGCAAAAGAGTGCGACTGTGTCAATGTAAGAGGGGCAACCAAATATCGCAGTACCCAAAAACCACTGAACAACACAAAAGCCAGAAAGAAGTAACAGAAAGATTTATTATCGTATAAACCCAATGGAATCATTAAAAGACAAAATAGATCCGGATAAAGTCCCGCAACACATAGCCATTATTATGGATGGAAATCGTCGTTGGGCGAAAGAACGAGGCGAAGATACATTTGCAGGACATCAGCAAGGGGTGGTTTCGGTACGGAAAACAATTAAGGAGTCTTCAGACTTGGGTGTAAAATATTTGACACTCTATACTTTTTCGACAGAAAATTGGAGCCGATCGCAAGACGAAGTAGATTTTTTGATGGAACTACTTGTAGATACCATTGAAAAAGAGACTCCAAGCCTGCTTGACGAAAATGTCCGTATTCTTGCCATTGGAGATTTGGAGAAACTTCCGGAGCGGACACGAGATAAATTTTACAAATGTATGGAAATTACCTCAAAAAACAACGGTCTGAATTTGGTTATAGCCTTGAACTACTCTTCTCGATGGGAAATAGTCAATGCCGCAAAAAAAATGGCGGAAGATATGGACAAAAAACAGATAACTATCGAAAAAATAAATGAAAAAAACTTTTCAGATTATTTAACAACAAAAGACATACCCAACCCCGAATTGCTGATACGAACAAGCGGAGAATTGCGCCTGAGTAACTTTATGCTATGGCAATTAGCTTATGCCGAACTCTATTTTACCAATGTATATTGGCCCGATTTTAGAGAGAAACACCTGCATGAAGCCATCTGCGAGTACCAGCAAAGAGAGCGGCGATTTGGGAAATAGCCATATAACAATATATTATACAACAGTTCTTTATTACAATTACACGATATGTACCACAAAAAAATATTTATCTTTTTCGCTTTGATTGCTTTGATTAAAACCGTATCGGCACAAACCGTGGAGCCAAAAGATACTATTTACAATTTCGACATAGATTACACCTTGCCCAAAGAGTACAAAATTGCTGCTATTGACATTATTGGCGCCGAAAATTACGAAGACTTTGTACTTATCAATTTTTCCGGACTTTCGTTAGGACAAACCATCTCTATCCCCGGTAAAGAGATAACAGATGCCGTAAAAAAGTTTTGGGAACAATCTCTTTTTGCCGATGTAAAAATATATCCGTCCAAAGCTGTTTCGGACAGTATATGGCTGACAATAGAACTGAAAGCTCGCCCCAAAGTTTCGGAAATTAACTACAGCGGAATAAAAAAATCGGAAATGGACGATTTGGACAAAAGCATCGGACTACTCAAAGATAAGCAAATAACTCCCAATATGTCGGATAGAGCAAAACTATTGATAAAAAGACACATGGACGAAAAAGGATTTGCAAACGCCGATATAAAAATATACCAACAAGACGACCCTACCAAAAAAGGATACGTGATAGTCAATGTGGACATAGATAAAAAACTCAAAACCAAAGTACACAAAATATATGTAACCGGTAACGACCATTTGTCATTCAATAAAATAAACGCCGCCATGAAAAAGACCAATGACGGCAATATCCGCAACCTTTTCCGTACCAAAAAATTTGTCAGAGACTTGTATGAAAAAGACAAAACGGCATTAATAGAAAAATACAACGAAATTGGCTATCGCGATGCCTACATCACAACAGACAGCGTTGTAGCCTACGACAACAAGTCGGTAGATGTACATATTGCAGTAGATGAGGGTAAAAAATATTTCTTTCGCAATATAAGTTGGGTAGGGAATACGCTATATCCACACGAGTACCTAAGTGCCATACTCAACATTAAAAAAGGAGACGTATATAATCACAAAATGCTGATGGAAAGATTGGAAATGGACGAAAATGATGCTGTTTCCAAACTGTACAAAGACAAAGGGCATCTGTTTTTTCAGATTAACCCGGTCGAAACGGCAATTGTTGGAGACTCCATCGACTTTGAAATACAGATGTACGAAGGAAAGCCCGCCACCATCAACGAAGTAACCATTACAGGAAACGATCGGGTTTACGAAAATGTGATACGCCGCGAACTCAGAACCAAACCGGGAGAACTTTACAGTCAAGAAAACTTTATACGTTCACTTCGCGAACTGTCTCAGATGGGACATTTTGACCCTGAGCAATTGATGAAAGACGCGCAAGAAGGAGGTATTGTCCCCAATCAGGAAAACGGCACCGTTGATTTGAATTATAAAGTAACAACTAAGAGCAGTGACCAAGTACAATTGTCAGCAGGCTGGGGAGCCGCAGGATTGGTTGGAAGTCTGGGGTTCACATTTAGCAATTTTGCCATTCAAAACCTGTTTAACAAAGAGATGTACCGCGTGGTGCCACAAGGAGAGGGACAGACCTTTTCCATCAGCGCACAGACAAACGGAAAGTATTACACTTCGGCAAGCATGTCGTTTTTAGAACCGTGGCTGGGAGGAAAACGTCCCAACTCGCTCTCTTTGTCTCTATACTATACCAGCACCTCAGATATGAGCGACCGCTACTACAATTCGTTAAGCTCTATGAGTTCCTATTACCCCTATAGTTCGTATGGATACGGCTACGGGTCGTCTTACTACGGAAATTCTTATGGAGACTACGGTTATGGCTACGATTACAGTACAGAATTTGATAAAAATAAATACTTCAGAACCATAGGCATATCATTGGGTTACGGAAAACGCTTGAGCTGGCCCGATGATTATTTTACATTTTACGGCGAATTTTCTTACCAAAGATTTATGCTCAACAAGTGGGACAGAGAGATAGGACTGCCATTTGCCACAGGAGTCGCTAATAATTTTAGTATAAACCTGACACTGGGCAGAAACTCTACCGACAACCCTTTGTTTACCCGTAGAGGCTCAAACTATTCTTTGGGAGTACAAATTACCCCCCCTTACTCTCTATTGAGTGGTAAAACCGATGCCGACTACGAAACGATGAGTAGTGCGGACAGATACAAATTCCTCGAATACCACAAATGGAAATTCAGTGCCAAAAACTATATATCACTAATCCCATCCGTAATAAAAACACCTGTATTGATGACCCGCGCTGAGTTTGCTTATATAGGCAATTTTAGCAAATACACCCGAACACCTTTCGGTACCTATATGTTTGGAGGTGACGGAATGACAGGATATGCCGGATATGCAACAGAGTATATTGCTATGCGTGGTTATGAAACAGGACGATTGACCCCTTACGAATACGGATACAACTCAAGCGGACAGCTTGTTCCGGTAAGGCAGGTGGGTTATCTGTACAATAAATTTACAATGGAATTCAGATACCCGATATCATTAGAACAAAACGCTACAATTTGGGCGCTCGGATTTGTTGAAGCAGGGAACGCTTTTAACAATATAAAAGACTACAATCCATTCAACCTAAAACGCTCTGCTGGAGTAGGCGTAAGGATAGTACTCCCCATGTTTGGATTGATGGGAATTGACTGGGGCTACGGATTTGACCATCAAGTGGGAGAGACTTCGAGACATGGAAGCCAGTTTCACTTTGTGCTCGGAAAAGAACTGTAAAAAAGAAAGTCGATATCCAGCAATTTGACTGAACGTTGGGTGGCGAATTCGACATTCTTTTTTGAGGAGATGAAAAAATGGCAAAGATTTTGATATACCATAGTAATAGAATCATATAAAATCATTACGAAAATGAAAAAAACAATTTTAGCTATATTCCTATTCGCCGGCTTATCTTTTAGCATTTACTCTCAAAAAATAGCCTCGGTAGATATGGCGTACATTATGAAGAATATCCCCACTTACGAAAGTGCAAACGAACAACTTAATCAGGTCTCCAAAAAGTGGCAACAAGAGGTGGACGCTTCGATGAAAGAGGTACAGGAAATGTATAAAAATTACCAAACCGAACTTGTATTTATGACCGAAGATGCCAAAGTAAAGAGAGAAGATGAAATTGTGGCAAAAGAAAAAGCTGCACAAGAGTTGAAACGCAAATATTTTGGAGCAGAAGGTGAGCTGTTCAAAAAGCGGCAGACCCTTATGAAACCTATTCAGGACGAAGTGTATGCAGCGGTACAAGAAATATGTAATGCCGGTGGAATTGAGTTTGTCTTTGACAAAAGTTCCTCTATGAACGCAGTATTTGTTTCGCCCAAAATAGATATAAGCGATGAAGTGTTGAAAAAATTGGGCTATTCAAAATAAATGATTAAATTTGCACGCCTAAAATTGAAACTAAAGTTTTACACATTTAAATATCTAAAATAAAATGATTAAGAAAATTGCCTTATTGTTTGTTGCCTTATTGTCGCTAGGAATAGTAAAAGCACAAGAGGTAAAATTGGGACATGTAAATTCGCAGGAGATTCTTTCTATTATGCCCGAGAGAACAGAAGTAGAGAAAAAATTGGACGAATTACAAAGCCAGGTAGAAGACGAAATTTTGAAAATGCGTGAAGAGTACAATGCCAAAGTGAAAGAATTTGTCGATAAACAAGCGACTATGCCCGAAACAATAAAACAAGCTCGCCAAGCAGAAATTGCCGAGATAGAACAGCGTATAAGTACGTTTAACCAGACAGCTCAGGCTGACCTGCAAAAAAAATACCAAGAGCTTACTGCCCCTATGATTGAAAAAGTAAAAAAAGCCATTGACGGAGTGGGAGCAGAAGGAGGATATACCTATATTTTTGATGTTGTATCACAGGCAATTGTGTACCAGTCGGCAAAGTCAAACGATATAACCCCTTTGGTAAAGAAAAAACTTGGGTTAACAGGTACAGCTACCACCACAAAATCTGCCACCGAAAACAAAAAATAAGAAAAAGCTCATAATGGCAATAATATCTCAATTGAAAAAATGTTTCAACAAAGGATATTTGCCCAATATTTAAAAAACAGCAGAAAGGAGTTTTCAACTCTTCAAATCGGCTGTTTTTTTTGTGTGAAGATTGCAAAATAGTCTGTTGAGCATATTTTTACCAGAAATATTTATAAACGTAGTTGAATATTTGGAGGGGGATAAGCGCATAGCTAACACAAGATATTTTAACGCCCCATTGGCAGATATCTCTTTCTTGAGAGATGATACCCTTGCTACAAACAAAGGCGTAACTGTTTGCATTGCCGGCAATAAGTGGTAACTTCAAAGATAAACCTTGGGAGCGAACCTGCAAAGGTTGGCTCCTTTTTTATGGTATTCTAAAATCCTTTACCGGGCAACAATGAAAAATTATATATCTTTGTAACAGCTTTATTGTACAAAGAGAGAAAAATGGATGTAAAAAACCGGATTGTTTATATTAAACCCAACAATACTTCTTTTGTAAAGGGAGACGAGACGATACTCAAAAAGCATTACAATGTGCGTTCTGTCTTGTTGTATCAGAGTAAAGGAAATTTCTATTACAGTTTAAGTATGGCAAAAATGTTTTGTGTTTTGCTTCTGAACTCATTTAGAAAAAATACGGTTTTTATTTGTTGGTTTGCCGATTACCATGCTGCGATCATGACATTTGCGGCTAAATTGACACGAAAAAAATCAATTATTTTTATTGGCGGACAAGAGGCCATAAATTATCCTGAACTTGAGAAAGGAGTATATCGCAAAAAAATCAGAGCTGCGTTTGTTGGATATTCGCTACGAAACACCGATTTGATTATTGCCAATCACCAATCATTAATCTACCACCAAAACTACTATTACAATCCCGAACATCCGCACATTGATGGAATTAAGCACTATGTAAGCAACTTAAAAACTCCTGTCGAAATTATTTACAACGGAATTGATCCTGAAAAATTTGTACGGGATTATTCCGTAAAAAAGGAAGAAAATTTGATACTTACTGTAGGTACAATGAGTCAAATCGGTGACTTTTACAACAAAGGGTTCGACTTATTTATCCAAACAGCACAAAGGATGCCCGATTTAAGGTTTATTCTCATCGGTCTGAATTCTAATTTTTTAGCGTGGATAGAAGAGAATTATCATTTTTCGAATATCCCCAATTTAACTATAATTCCATCATTTTGTCCACAAAATATTTTGAATGAAAGTTATAATAAAGCCAAAGTATTTGTACAAGCATCCATTACTGAAGGAATGCCCAATACATTGAGCGAAGCGATGTTGATGGGTTGTATTCCGGTAGGCTCCAATGTAAACGGAATACCGGATGCCATAGGAGAAACAGGGGTTATTGTCTCTGAGAGAAGTGTAGATGCCTTGGAGAGAGGTTTGTTAAAAGCTCTTGAAATGGATACGTCATTAGCGGCAAGGGACAGAGTAATAAAATATTTCTCAATAGATGAAAGAGACAAAAAAATTGAGAAATCGGTAGATAGCTTGTTGCGATAGGATTAAAGGGTAATCTCGTGAAGTTTGATGGCGCCCAACAATGTCAACACCTGAAATTTTTCTCCGGCATTCCCATTGTTAAATAGCTGGATACAATCATTCATCAACTCTTTGTTGTTTTCTACCAAAGAAATATTATTGTCGAAATATAAATCTATCTGATTTTTTAAGTCAGTATTCTTATTTAACCAGTAATCAAACGGATTCATCCCCGATTGCATATTTCCCGATATTCTGTCAAAAAATTTCATCCCCATTCTTTTATAATATCTATAATCGTAGTATTTGTTTAATTTGTTGGATTTTAATGGAGGAACTCCTGTTTTTTCCCACACGTAATTGTTAAATTCGGGATGTTTTGTTTTGATCCATTCCAGATAAATATATTGCTTATATTTTAATTCATCGGGGATGGAGTAACAGTATGTCAAGAAATCGACTTCGAGAAAAGGAGACGATGATTGCGAAAAAATATCGAAATAGTTGTAACCGTTTAATGCCCCAAGAAATCCTCTACTATAAAATTTATACAGCTCTTCTGAGGGGTAGTTGGCTATCACTTCTGAAATATATGGTGCTACCTTTGAGAGCAATTGTTTGGAATAGGCTCCCGACTCAATCTGAGGTGGCAGAATGTGAGATTTTGATAAGAAAGAGCCTACCACCGCATCTCCAATCATTCCCGTGTGAATTAATCCGAATTTGTCGAAATTTATATTCTCAATATTTTTCATCACATGGGCAGAACCTGAGTAAACAACAAGCCCGTTGTTATAAAAAACGTTTTTGTCGATGTCTTTCAGGTAATTACCATTATCAAGCGACTGAAACATAAAATCGTGTTTATAGTCGGAGGCGATTTGTTTGGCGATTTGTTCGTCTAAGTAGTCTGATTGCGAAAATGTGAAATTCAGTTGCTTCTCATACCCCAATTGGTGTGCCACGAGTGCTACCATTCGCGAGTCCAAGCCTCCGCTCAATGTAACAATATGATCATACCCGTATTCTTTGTCTTTTTCAAATTCCAATTGGATAGCCCTATCGAACAGTTCGTCCATCTTTTCGATAATATTTTGAAAAGAATCGTTTGTCTTTTGTACGTTTTTTAAGTGAAAATACTCCGTAAAAGAAAATGAGTGGTTACTGTATGATAAGATATTTCCCGGTCGTATTCTTTTTACGCTTTCTATTAGTGTAGTATCTTCCAACACAAAACCATAAGTAAGCAATAGATAGGCGCCGTTTAAGTCTATTGCTTTCCGACATGAAAATTTTTCGAGCAAAAAAGAGATATCTCTTAATTCTGATCCAAAGATAAAAATTTTATTATCGGAAAAATAAAATACATTTTTAGAGCTGGCATGGTTGGTGAAGATATGCCATTCGTTCTCTTTTTTACTATAAATAAATCCAGAGAAGTCTCCTTTGAGTTGTTGGACAAATATTTTTCCATATTTTTCATACATTAGTCTGAGGGTAAGAAAAATATCGGATTGATTATGATGTCTCATCAATTCGGTGCGATTCAGAATCACACCATTGATACATATTATATAGTTGTCATCTTCATTTAAAATGTGGTCTAATCGAAACTTTTGATGGTTTTTTTGTTCAATGGCAAATCCTTTTCCGGTAATTCTTTTTTTTTGATAACGATTGGTATGCCCGTATTTATCTTCTCTGCTTAGCCCTAAAGCAGAAACGATGCTTTTGTCTTTATTGATTATGACTGTAAAACCGGACATTTGGAAAGGTATAATTGTAATAGACAACAGATTACAAAAATGCACGATGTAATCCATTGTGGGTTAAAATCTTCAGAATAATATTTACTTTATGGTGAGTTCTTTTATCAGTCTTTCCGCCCCACCCACTTTATCCATTACAAACAGTACGTAGCGGATATCTACCGCAATGCAGCGTTGTAAATTGGGTTCAAAAATAATGTCTCCGCTCAATGATTCCCAATTACCATCAAAAGCAAGTCCTGTCAATTCTCCTTTGGCATTAAACATAGGGCTTCCGGAGTTTCCTCCCGTAATATCGTTGGTAGTTATGTAGGCTACATGCATGGTGCTGTCTTTTGAGTCGATGTATTTGCCAAAATCTTTCTCCAAAATGGATTTTTTCAACTTTTGAGGCACTACAAATTCGGGATTACTATTGTCTTCTTTTTCCAAAATGCCCTGTGTTGTCGTGTGGTATCTGTATGTTGCAGCATCGGCAGGGTTGTAGCCCTTTACCTTTCCGTATGTCATACGCATGGTAAAGTTTGCATCGGGATAGATAGGTTTGCTTTGCTCTGCAGCAATTTCTATCAGTCCGGCTTGGTATTCTCTCTCTCCCTGCAATATAATGTCGATTGCTCGACGATATTCATCGTCGTTCTGGAATGAGTGGTTGGTGGTAGTTACTTCATCATAAAACCGAATGATGGGATCTTTGTAGAGTTTTACCCCTTTTTTTACCGCTTTGATTAATTTATCTTGTGATGTGAAGACCGATTTTTTAAAAACATCTTCGGTAAAACGTTTATAGTCTCCTTTGTATTTTTTGTCTATCGTTTCGTAAAATTGGGGTAGCGCATCGGCGTCCACTTTGTTTTTGTAAGCCTCAAGCAATACCGCAAATGTGGCTTTGTCCACTTCGGTATAGTAATCTTTGTATATTGGGTCTGTGATGTTTTTTATAGAATCCAGAGGTTGATTTTCTATTTTTTGCTTGGCGTTGTTGGCTATGCGGGGCAGTTCTACACCGCTAAGAAACGCCTCGCGCAAAAAGCTGATGGATTTGCTGTATGGAAAGTATAAATTGTAGCCGATATCGATATTTTTGAGTGTTTCTCCGTATTTTTGCTTGCGTTCGGGAGTTGAATTTGTCCACTCTTCAAAATCGGCTTGTTGTTTCTTTTTTTGCCCGATAACGCCCAAATTCACAATGGCTTTGTTCATCCCGATACTGTTTTTCCAATAATTCGAACTGCGGGCATATTTGCTTGCATAAGCGATATTAATGGCTTCGTCCGAACGCATAAATTTTTTCCAAACGTCCTGTTTGGCGCCTCTAATGTGTATGCGTGCTTTGTTGGTAGTGTTCATCTCATTTTCAACTCCCCACGAAGTAAGGTAGCGATTGGTGGAACCGGGATTTCCCAGTATCATCGAAAAATCTCCCTCTTGATAACCTTGATTGGAAACAACGGCAAATCTTTTCGGGGTGTAGGGGACATTGTCTTTCGAATATTCGGCAGGTTTCCCATCGGGACTGCAATAGACTCTGAAAACCGAAAAGTCTCCTGTGTGTCTCGGATACATCCAATTATCGGTTTCCCCTCCAAACTTTCCTATAGACGATGGCGGAGCATAAGCAAACCGTATGTCTTTGAACTTTTCGTACACGAACATGTAAAATTGATTTCCAGCATACATCGGTACAACTTCTGCCGTATAGCCGGTATCTTTAATAACCTCTTTACCCAATACTTTGCCTATGGAGTCAAGGGTTTCAGTTCTTTTGTTTTCCGAAAGATTTGTCAAAAAAGGGAGGATTTTTTCGGTTACGTTTTCTATTTTTACCAAAAACGTAACACTCAGCCCCGGAGAGGGAATTTCATCAGTCAATTCGTCGGCGGTAAATCCGTTTTTCAGATAATTGTGTTCTACCGAACTGTGTTTCTGTATGGCGTCGTATCCGCAATGATGATTGGTGAATACGAGCCCGTTGGGCGAGACCATTACTCCGGTGCATCCACCTCCGAAAATAACCACCGCGTCTTTTAGGCTTACGTTGTTTTCGTTGTAAATTTCATCGGCTGTAAGTGTACAACCCAATCCCTGCATTGTTTTTATATTTAGTTTTTCTATGAGTGGGAGCATCCACATGCCCTCGTCTGCTTTCGCTGCGGTATAAAGTAAAAGCAGAAATAAAACAACGCCTATTTTTTTCATATCGTTTTTTTAAGAATCTTCATTTTGGATAGTTCGAGAGTTTATCATCATCTCTCAATTAATTAGTAAAGAAAATGGATAATTATTCCACTATCGTTACCCATTGATGCGTGTCAGGTTCGTCTCCATATTGGATGGCGAGCAGCTTGTGATAGAGTTTTTCGCTTATCATTCCGGGTTTCCCGTCTTTTGAAAATGTGTAAGTTATATTCTTATCGTAATCGTCTATTCGTTCTATAGGGCTGATTACGGCGGCGGTTCCACATGCTCCGGTTTCTTCAAAGGTTGATAATTCTTCGACCGGTACTTGGCGACACTCTACTTGCAATCCCATTTCTTCTGCCAAAGTCATCAAACTTTTATTGGTAATGGAGGGGAGTATAGAATTTGACTTAGGGGTGATGTAAGTATTGTTTTTGATACCAAAAAAGTTGGCGGCTCCACATTCGTCAATGTATTTTTTTTCGGCAGAGTCAAGGTAGAAAATATTGGAATATCCCATTTCATGCGCTCTTTCAACGGCAACCATACCGGCGGCGTAGTTTCCGCCCACTTTGTATCTGCCCATCCCCAGCGGTGCCGAACGGTCAAATTCACGCATGATAACAAATGGTGTGGTCTGAAATCCCCCTTTGAAATAGGGTCCCACAGGCATTACAAATACAATAAATTCATATTCGTCCGATGGTTTTACTCCGATTTTTGGGGCGGTTCCTATCAATATGGGGCGTATGTAGAGCGAGGCTCCCGATTCATAGGGAGGAACGAAACGTTTGTTGAGGCTTACCGCTTTGAATATGGCTTTTTCGAATTTTTCTACAGGTAAAACTGCCATCATTGTTCCTCGACAAGAGTCTTGCATACGTTTGGCATTCTCATTCATACGAAATATGCGAATTTGACCATCTCTCCCCTTAAATGCTTTAAGACCTTCGAACACCTCTTGTCCGTAGTGCAAGCAGGTAGCTCCCATGTGTATTTGAATATTTTCGTCTTCACACACGCGCAATTCGCCCCATGTGCCATTTTTGTAGCTGCAACGAATATTGTAATCGGTTTTTTGATAGCCAAAACCCAAATTATTCCAGTCGATATTTTCCATATTTTATAGTATTTACTTTTTTTGTTAGAGAAAAGGTGTGATTGGCTTCCATTTTTTGAAAGTTGTTTTATTTAGTATCAAAATAGCCTCATTACCCATATTAAAGAGCAAGTCGATGATACTCAAATCGGGTAAAAAACCATATTTATGTTCAAATACCTGATAGTATGTTGCACATTCGACAATACTTTCTTTTTTAGGATGAATTTTGTCTCTGTAATCGTTCTCACCCTTTGTCATCCTATATTTTTCGGCGATAAGGATGTTTGGTTTAAAATCAAGCAAATGTAGTATTTTTTGCATAATTTCCCAATTAAAATCCCAAAGAAACACCCATTTTTTTTCATAAACAGGTCTTATGTCATCCTCAAAATATTCAAAAAAAGGGGTAGATTGGTATGCTGAGGCAAGCGAACGCCAATGTTGTATTTGCCAATCGTTGTGTCGAGATATTTTAACATCTTTAATGGGAACTTTTTCTCCTCCCCTGCTCTCAACGGGTATGCTCAATGTCATCATTCCATTGGCGGCGGCAATGTTGCATCGGTTTCTATAACTTTGCTTTTGGTAACTCTCCATACTTTCCATACAAACTTGGTCGCTACCAGTCAGCATTTTATAATACGAAATAGGAGCCATATATGCCGAAGAGAGGATTATCTCTCCTTCTTTGTTGGAAAAATTTGGTAAATTGCTATCTTTCGCCATTTTTGAAAAATCTATTCCAGCGAATTTTTCCGCTGAAAATTCCCTTATCTTTATTCAGAGACAGGAATACAAACAGAGGACGCCCTACCACGTGATCTTCGGGTACAAATCCCCAATAGCGTGAGTCGGCAGATTTGTGTCGGTTGTCTCCCATCATCCAATAATAGTCCATTTTGAAAGTATATTGGTTGGTCTCTTTACCGTTGATATAGTATTTTCCCTCTTTCACCTCTGTTTTATTGTGTTCGTACACGCTTATGACTCGCTCATAAACAGGAAAGTTCGTGCTGTCCAGCGTGATAGTTGCCCCTTTTTTAGGGATGTAAATAGGCCCGTAGTTGTCTCTGTTCCATTTTAACTTTTCGCTGTGTCCAAGCGGAAAAACATCGCCGGGGGTAAGTTCAGATATGATAGTCGGTTCTATAATGATGCGGGCAACCCCTTTTGTGTTTTTTAGTTTGCTGTACATTTCTTTCGTCAGCGGAAAATAGTAAATGGGAGAATTTATGTCGAGTTTGAGATAGTTGATAAGGTTTGCATCGCGGTAGTTATCCAACAAAACTCGATCTTCCATACTGATGCCGAGCTTGTCCAATGTTTCGTTAGTCAGACGGGTACCATCGGTTTGTATAAAGTAATTGAACTGAATCCCCGAGAATTGTGCTTGCGCCATACCATTAACAAATATCTGATTGTCAATAATCTGTAGCGTATCTCCTGCGATGCCTACACATCGTTTTACATAGTTTTCCCGTCTGTCCACAGGGCGATACATTATTTTTCCATAGGCGGCTTGGTCATTTTTCACTATTTCTCTCCCTTTGGCAAGATAAGCGTCTATTGAAACCTCAGTATCGGGATTGTAATTTTTGTAGAAGATGTATCCTGCTCTGTAACAGCTTGTATAGTAGTCGGGATTTTGTACTTTGACCGGTACAGTATCGCCCGTAGGAAAATTAAACACTACAATGTCGTCTCTTTTGATATGTGTACGTCCTTTTAACCGACGGTATTCCCATTGTGGCTTTTCGAGATACGATTGTGTGCCAATAATGGGAAAAGTATGTTGCACTAGCGGAAATGAAAAGGGAGTCATAGGTACGCGGGGTCCGTAATCAGCTTTGCTTACCAACAAAAAGTCGCCTACCAAAAGTGTTTTTTCCAGCGATGAGGTGGGAATTTGGTAATTTTGGAATACGAATGTGTGAATAAAATAGACAGCTACCAAAGCAAAAACGATGGCATCGACCCAGCTCATAAAAGTTTTTACACCTTTATTTTTAGAGTTTTTCCACCAAGTCCAGGGGATTAGTTGCGTGATAAACATATCGAATATGAATGGTAGCAACAGCAACCACCAAAAATTGCCTACCCAAATGATGAATAGTATGTAAATTGCACACCAGACAATGGCTTTGATCCATTGCTTTTTTGGTTTGTTAAATTTTGATAAGAAAGTAGTTTGTGTCTCTTGTGTCATATAGTAGTGTTGCTGTAAATGTATGTATAGAATAGAGAGGTTGTTTTTTAAAATTTCAGCATATCTTCCATTCCCAAAAATCCTTTTTTGTCTTTTATAAATTCGGCGGCAACCACCGCTCCTAATGCAAATCCTTCGCGGCTTTTGGCGTCGTGTGTAATTTCAATACTATCTTCGGGACCTTCGTATCGAATGGTGTGGATACCAGGTGTTTGCCCTTCGCGAATAGATTTAATGGCAATTTCACTATTGGTCTCCTGTGTCTCTTTACTCCACGTTGTCTTTCTGTCTATATTTTTCAAAATTCCCTCTGCTAAGGTAATTGCCGTACCCGATGGAGCATCCAGCTTTTGCGTGTGGTGTACTTCGGTCATTTCTATATTGTAGGTAGGAAATTGATTCATTATTTTAGCTAAATATTTATTTATAGCCATAAAAATATTGACTCCCAAACTGAAGTTTGACGACCAAAATATCGATAAATCGTTTGCTTTTACGAGATCTTTTACTTTTTCCGCTTGTTCTGTCCATCCGGTAGTACCGCAAACAACCGGTATTTTCTTTTTGAAAATCTCATCCAAATTTGCCATAACGGATTGTGGAGTTGTAAATTCGATTACGACATCAGCACTCTTGAAATTTTCACTATCAAATTCTTGCCGATTGTCAATATCAATGACAGATACTATTTCGTGTCCGCGTTTCAATGCAATTTTTTCGATGGTTTTACCCATTTTCCCGTATCCTACTAATGCTATTTTCATTCTCAAACTGTTATCTATTTTAATGTATTGCGCTTGTTATCTGTGTTTAATACTGTCCCGTTCCTAGTAATACCAGAGTGCAGGCTATTTCTGTATCAATGCCGTTTTGGTGAAGCAATTCTACAAATTCTTTATTTTCTGTGCCGGGATTGAATATTACTCTACGAGGTTTTAACGATACGATATAATCGTAATATTCTGGTTGATTTTTGGGACCAACGTAAAGGGTAACTGTATCGATATTAGAGTACTGCTTCCGTTCGGTGTCGATGATATGATTAAAAACAGTATCGGGTCTCAGTCCGAGCAATTCTATTTCGTGTCCGAAACTCAGCAGTTTTTCTGCCGCCAAGTAAGAATAACGTTCCGGATTTTTGCTTGCACCTATTATTAATGTCTTCATCTGTTATGATTTTATTTATTAAAAATATTTTTTTAATATAAATAATCCAAGCATTCAAAAATTTCCTCTTTTGTGGCTGTTTGGTTAATTTCTATCTTTCCTACATCCGCTAGTAGTGTGAAGTTTATCTCCGAATTCTGATTTTTTTTGTCATGTTTCATCAGTTCAAACAGTTCATTGTAGCTACTGCACGCGCACTCGTACGCTCCGTAGTTTTCTTTTACAAAATGGTTCAATTTAAGAAGTTCATTTTTTGGAAATCCCAATTTGATGTGAGACAAATACAATTCGCAAATCAACCCCCAGGCTACTGTATAGCCGTGTAAATAAGGTTTTTGTTTAATATACGACAATGTTTCCATCGCGTGTCCAAAAGTATGTCCCAGATTTAATGCTTTACGGATTCCTTTTTCTTTGGGGTCTTCACGGACGATCGTTTCTTTGATTTCAATGTTCTTTTTCAATAATATCTTTAATTTCTCAAAGTCCAACGTTTCCAAATCAAAACCCAGCGTGTCGTTCCAATCTTGGGGGGAGCATATCAGCGCATGTTTTATCATCTCTGCAAATCCCGAGCGTATATTTTTATCGTCCAACGTACGAAAAAAATCAACGTTTATCAATACTTTTTCGGCAGGGGCAAATGTCCCTATCTCATTTTTGAATTTTAAAAAATTGATACCTGTTTTTCCCCCTGTAGCTGCATCTACGGCACCAAGCAGTGTAGTAGAAACGTTGATGTAGTCAATTCCCCTCTTAAAAGTAGAAGCGGCAAAACCTCCGATATCGGTAATCATTCCTCCTCCCACATTTATCATCAGCGAATGTCTTGTGGCGCTGTTTAAGGTGAGATATTCCCATATTTTTACAACCGACTCAATGTTTTTGTTTTCATCTCCCGCTGCGATGGTAATAATGTGGCTTTTCGACAGTTTTTCCAATTCCAACAATTGGGGCAAGCAAAATTTTTGGGTATTGGCATCGGTCAGTATAAATATATTTTCTCCGCTATATCTGGCGATGCTTTGTTGTAGTTCGTCCTTAAAATTTGAGCAAATTATAGTGTTGGAGTTTGTCATCAGTTCTATTTTAGCTTACAAAGATACATTTTATTCCTAAAATGTGAGGGTTATAGGTAATTAAAATCATCAATTTTTAGTTTTCATTTTTAAATTGGTTTGAATTAAGATAAAAAATATTAAAACAATTTGAATGTATGAAAATATGTTCATATATTTGCATAAAAAATGATATGAGATGGAATATATTGACGAGATACAAATTATAGAAGATGCCGCTTATACGTTAAGGGCTATTTCAAACGGCACCCGATTGCGTGTTATCTCTATGCTCTCCGAAGAAGATGAGATGAGCGTTTCGCAATTGGTGGAGGCGTTGAATTGTGAGCAGTCGTTGCTTTCGCATCATTTAACAGACATGAGGGCTAAAGGGGTGCTGAACTTGCGAAGAGAAGGGAAAAACAGCTTTTACTCGCTGAAAAACAGACAGATAGTTCAAATCCTAGATTGTATAAAAACGTGTAATTGCATTTGAAACCAAATAATTAAATAACAACTGCTAAAATGGAAAAATTTATAAAAAAATACCGATTGTCAATTGCAGGCGCAATATTAGGTGCGGCGGGCGGTTTCTTGTATTATCACTACATTGGATGCCGCACGGGTTCTTGCCCTATAACTTCCAACCCCTTTATGAGTATTTTGTGGGGTAGTGTGATGGGATATTTACTGTTCAGTATGTTTGAAAACAAAAATCTACCCAAAAAAGACAATACGGAAAATCAAAAAATCAAAAATTAGGATTTTTAAAATACAAATGGAGGAATACGAACTATGTATAGCGAATTTGAAACTAAAAAGTCGAATTGTATGGTCTGCACCAATCAAACACTAAAGCAGTTGGGAACGCTGCACGGAGTGTTTGGCGCAGAAATAGACAGAATTAGCGGCAAGGTACTCGTGTCGCATACCGATGAGGTTACTCGCCAAGAAATAAAACAAAAGCTGGAAGAACTTGGCTATTTCGAAACAAACAAAATATACACAGTATAAACACTTATCAATCAATTTATAAATTATGAGAAAAACTGCTATAGCATTCTTATTGCTAACCTTTGCATTGACATCATGCGCAGGCAACGAAACAAAAAAAACATCAGTAGATACTACTAAAACAACCGTAAGCGACAAAACGGAAAACAATAAAGTATTAACCAACAATAACGAAAAGACAATAATGAAACCGATTCATTTGACCAAAGAAGATTTTTTGAAAAAAGTAGCCAACTATGAAGCAGATCCCAACGAATGGAAATACTTGGGAGATAAACCATGTCTCATAGATTTTTATGCCGATTGGTGTGGACCTTGCAAAACGATAGCTCCAATATTGGAAGAGTTGGCAAAAGAATATGCCGGACAAATATATATTTATAAAATAAATACAGAAGACGAGCAGGAGTTGGCAGGAGCATTCGGTATCCGCAGTATCCCCAGCCTGCTGTTTGTACCTATGGAGGGACAACCCCAAATGGCAATGGGAGCATTGCCTAAAGCTACATTCAAAGAAGCCATTGATGGGGTACTGCTCGGGGGAAAAAAATAATTTTGCTAAGTGTTGATAGATAAGAGAATCCGGCAAGGCGCATATCAATGCCTTGTCGGATTTTACTTTTTTTTATTACACCAACTTATTTTGTTAAAAAAGAAGAAAAACATATTTTTCATTAAACCTTAAAAGGGAGTTGAAGTCAAAAGATACAAAGACAATAAAACAATCAATTCATTTTAAAATTAAAACAACAAAGAGTTATGAAAAAGTATGGAATTATAGCTTTAGCGGCTTTCTTTATGCTGGCTATCAATGTATCGGCTCAGCAATCTCAAGAGAATAACACCACCAGTCGCCAACAAAAAGGTCAAACAATGAGGTACAAACTTTCGGCACAAGACAGAGCAGACCGAATGGCAAAGAATCTGGAACTTAATGCCGATGAAACCCAAAAACTGAAAGCGTTATTTGAAAAAGAGGACACTCAACGCGAACAAATGAGGTCGCAACGTAGCGAAGATATGCAGCAAAACCGCGAAGAAGGGCGGAAAAAGATGGAACAGATGCGCGACGAACACAAAGCAAATGTTGAAAAAATTATCGGCAAAGAAAAAGCTGCAAAGTGGGAAACAATGCAACAAGAGAAAATGGGTAAAAAGAGTGATACCACAAATCGGCAAACCAAAGACAAAGATACTAAACAGAAAAAAAATAAAAAGGTAAAAAAACAAGCTACAACAAGTAATTGATAAGTTTGATAAAAAGAAGTGTTCATTAAGTTTCATTAGAATGTGAAGACCAACAATTTTGAAATAAATTGTTGGTCTTTTTTATGTAATAAAATTTGATGAAATTTGGAATACTTATTCTTCCAACAGAATATCCATAATAGTACAAGCTGCCTTTGCAACCGGACTGCCCGGTCCAAAAATAGCGGCAACTCCCGATTTGTACAGATAATCGTAATCTTGGGCAGGAATTACCCCACCCGCAATGACAATAATGTCTTCTCTACCCAGTTTTTTCAGCTCGTCAATCACTTGAGGCACCAATGTTTTGTGTCCGGCAGCAAGCGATGATACCCCCAGCACATGAACGTCATTTTCTACTGCTTGCTTGGCAGCTTCAGCGGGAGTTTGAAACAAAGGTCCCATATCTACGTCGAAACCGCAATCGGCATAGCCGGTAGCAACAACTTTAGCGCCACGGTCGTGCCCATCCTGTCCCATTTTGGCCACCATAATACGAGGACGGCGTCCCTCCTTTTTTGCAAACTTATCTGTGAGTTCACAAGCGCGTTTGAAATCCGCGTCATTTTTTGTTCCTTCTGAATACACTCCTGAGATTGTTCTAATAGTTGCTTTATAACGCCCTGCAATTGTTTCGCAGGCATCTGAAATCTCTCCCAATGTTGCTCTTTGCGTAGCGGCTTCTACCGCCAGTTCGAGCAGATTACCCTTACCGGTTTTAGCACACTCTGTAATAGCATCCAATGCTGCTTTCACAGATTTATTGTCTCTGCTGGAACGAAGTCGATTTAACCGCTCAATTTGTTGATTGCGTACAGCGGTGTTATCCACTTCCAATATGTCAATGGGGTCTTCCTTTTCGAGGCGGTATTGATTTACACCAACAATTATTTGCTCGCCACTATCAATACGAGCTTGTGTACGCGCTGCGGCTTCTTCAATACGCATTTTGGGGATACCTGTCTCAATAGCAGCTGCCATGCCTCCTAGTTTTTCTACCTCCTCTATCAAATTCCAAGCCTTTTCGGCTATCTCTTTTGTCAAACTTTCTACATAATACGAGCCTGCCCAAGGATCTACTTCACGAGTAATATCAGTCTCTTGTTGGATGTAAATCTGGGTATTGCGGGCAATACGAGCCGAAAAGTCGGTAGGAAGCGCAATAGCCTCGTCCAGCGCATTGGTGTGGAGTGATTGCGTGTGTCCCAAGGCAGCTCCCATTGCCTCGATGCATGTGCGCCCTACATTGTTAAAAGGGTCTTGCTCTGTAAGCGACCATCCCGATGTTTGGGAGTGTGTACGCAATGCCAGCGATTTGGGATTTTTCGGATTAAATTGTTTTACTATTTTAGCCCAAAGCATACGGGCGGCACGCATCTTTGCTATTTCCATAAAATGATTCATCCCTATTGCCCAAAAAAACGATAAACGGGGAGCAAAGGCGTCGATGTCCATACCAGCGTTTACTCCGGCACGCAAATACTCCAATCCGTCTGCCAAGGTGTATGCCAGTTCAATATCGGCAGTGGCTCCCGCCTCTTGCATATGGTATCCCGAGATTGAAATGGAATTGAACTTGGGCATATTTTTGGACGTGTATTCAAAAATATCTGCAATGATTTTCATCGAGAATTTTGGAGGATAAATGTAAGTGTTTCGCACCATAAATTCTTTTAAAATATCGTTTTGGATTGTTCCTGCCATTTCTTCCAATGACGCTCCCTGTTCCAAGCCTGCAACAATATAGAAAGCGAGTACAGGGAGTACTGCTCCATTCATAGTCATCGAAACAGACATTTTGTTGAGTGGAATCCCGTCAAAGAGAACTTTCATATCTTCAACAGAGCAAATGGATACTCCTGCTTTTCCCACATCTCCGACAACACGCTCGTGGTCGGCATCGTAGCCTCGGTGTGTGGCAAGGTCAAAGGCAACAGAGAGTCCTTTTTGTCCCGATGCCAAGTTTCGACGGTAAAAAGCGTTGCTCTCTTCAGCGGTGGAAAATCCAGCATATTGGCGTATGGTCCAAGGTTGCATCACATACATAGTGCTATACGGACCACGTAAAAACGGTGGTATTCCAGCGGCATAGTTCAAATGCTCCATACCGGTCAAATCTTCTTTGGTGTAGAAAGGTTTTACCGGAATTTGTTCCGGTGTGAGCCACGTACTGTCGGTAACTGGATTTTTTACTGATGCCGTAAAATTGTTAATGTCGATTTCTTTAAAATTTGGTTTCATAACCTGTAGATTTTTCTTTGAACAGCGAACGAACAATCGTATTTTGCGTTCAATTATTTAATTTTTATTATTTCAATTATTTTAGATGGGCAATAATATAAATACTGTTACATCCCATACTGCGTGTGAGATTATCAAGGGAACCAAGTTTTTATTGTATCTATACATCAGCCCCCAAAAAATACCGCAAACCAATGCCGCCATCACAAGCATAAAGTTAAAACTCCAGATGTGTACTAGCGAATAAATAAGCGTGGTAAATACAAATGCTTTCCACTCTCCATGTTTTTTTATAAAAGAATTTTGTACGTAACCTCTCCAAAAAAATTCTTCTGCCGGCCCGATGATAAATAATAGTCCAAGTCCGACCCAAAGTTTACTTTGTCCCTCTTTCATAGCATAAATACTATCCACTTGCGAACGTGCAAAGTTGAATATATGTGAAGACACATAATTTCCCAACAAAAAAACAGCATACAGGATAGCGGCTGCCATCAGCCCCCATCCTACCGATTTCCAATTCCAATCAAACTCGTTGAGGATATTTTTCCTCAAAACAACGCTCATCGAGGTTAATATTGTAGCAGACAATGCCATTGCAATCCAAAAGTTGAAATGCACTTTTGTCCAGGGCGAAAACATTAAGAACCACAAAAATGCCGCTACAAATATGGGAATCGTTAGTCTCTTCATTTTTTCTACGAAATTAGTCCGGCTATAAAATTGGATATAACCAGCACTCCTCCAAAAGCCGTCAAGTGTTGCGCTGTGGCGGCATCCATAGTTTTGATACGTTCCGGTTGTTCTTCCTCTGCCATTCTAATGATTTTGATATTTCTCATAAGCATCGGGAATGTAGTAAAAACAGTTAAAGCAATCCAGTGAAGTATCCCCAACACCACACACAGCAGAATGATGGCGTAAGCTCCATAGCTCAATATCTCGTATTGTCTGATGGAATTTTTTATCCCCAACTGCATGGCTTGTGTTTTGATATTGGCAATACGATCATGCTTTATATCTCTCATATTGTTGGCATGAAGAATGTTTACAATTAAAAATCCGGTGGGGGAGGATATCAAAAGTATATTCCAACTCAGCATACCGGTCATTACGAAATAGGTTCCGAGAGATAATAAGAATCCGTAAATAATTAAGATATTTAAATCTCCCAATGCTCTATATTTCAATAAATAGTAAAAATAGGTACCTAAAATGGCAAGTGTCCCTACCCACCATAGGTGTATGGATGGGTATGTTTTTATCAAGAAAAAAAATCCGATAACACTTCCGGCTGCCATTAGCGACATACCCAGTCCGTAGATTTCTTTTGGAGTAAATTTTTTTTCTACCAGCATTCTGCTTGATCCAAAAGTCTCTTTCCTGTCCACTCCGTTTTTGTAATCGAAATAGTCGCTGAGGACGTTGCCGGAGGCCTGCCAGACGGCGGCTCCCAACACCGCCAATAATCCGTACCACCAGTTGGGTTGGGTAACTTCGCCCAATCGGTAAAGATAAAACAGGTAAGAAACGGCAATAAGCGCCGGTATAATTGACGCCGAATAGCCCCAGGGGCGTGTTGCAAAAAACCACTCTTTTATAGTGTGCTTCATCTTTTGTTTAGAAAATTAAGACCCAAAAAAATGGAATGATTTTGATGTTAAGCGGACACATCAAATCTAAAATAGTTGCTTTACAGCAATTTTGAGTTAAATTCTTTCAATGTTTCGAGTACGTTTGATTTTACGCTGATAAAGTATTTGATTCCTTTTACTTTGAGTTGGTCTATAGAAGCAGGTACTCCCGCAACAACCAAAATTGCCTTGTCTCCCAGCAAATCGTATGCTTGTGGAGCCAATTCGGCATATTCATCATCGCTTGAGCAAAGTACTACCACATCGGCTTGCTTGGCTGTTGCGGTGCTTATGCCTTCTTCAATGGTTTTAAAACCAAGATTGTCGATGATTTGATAACCGGCGCAGGCAAAAAAGTTGGATGAAAACTGTGCCCGAGCCAAGCGCATTGCCAAATTGCCAATGGTAAGCATAAATACTATGGGACGCTTTGAGGCGCTTTCGGTCGCAAATCGCAATTGTTCAAACTCTTCGGAACCTCTTATGCAAGGGAGCGTTTCCACAGCATTTGCTCCGGAAGTACAACCGCAGGAATTTTCCTGTTTTTGAACTTTTTGCAAAGCGGTTTCGGTAAAGTTGGGAAACTGGTTTGTGCCGAGCAATATTTCTTTTCTACTTGATACAGCTTTTAACCGGGCGCTAGCGGTTGCTTTGATACTTTGTTGCGCCTCTTCTCTTTTTATTACTTCAAAAAAACCGCCTTTGTCTTCTGTTTCAATAAAGAGTTTCCATGCTTGTTCGGCAATCTCTTTGGTTAGAGTTTCGATATAATAAGAGCCTGCTGCAGGGTCTGTAATTTTATCAAAATGAGATTCTTCTTTCAGCAATAGTTGTTGGTTGCGGGCAATGCGTTCCGAAAAGTCGTCTGATACTTTGTAAGGGACATCGTAAGGGAGTACCGTTAGTGAATCTACTCCGGCAATGGTCGCACTCATAGCTTCGGTCTGCGTGCGGAGCATGTTGACATTAGCGTCAAAAATGGTCATATTGAATTTTGAGGTCTCGGCATGGATTTTCATTTTTGCGGCACATTTACATATTCCGTTCACGGTATTTTCGCAATCTTCGCGTGGGCATTTGGGCTGATAGGCGTCTACTATCAATGCCCAAAGCAGGCGAGCTGCACGAAATTTGGCAATTTCCATAAAATAATTGCTGCCAACTCCAAAGTTGAATTTGATTTTTTTTGCTGCCAATGCGGGTGGTACTCCTGCGTCTATCATATCTGAAAGATACTCATTTCCCCAAGCCAAAGCATATCCGAGTTCTTGAGAGCAATGGGCTCCTGCATTGCTGAGGGTAACGGCGTTGACTCCTACCGCTTTGTACAGGAATAGCGGTGCAAGTGTCAAAGCAGTTGCCTTTATTTTTTCTGTGATTGCCTCTTTCGATAAATTTTTGCCTTTCAAAAGCATTTTATTTATTGGGTCGCAATTGATGGAGCCTTCGAGTTTGTGGGGATTATATCCCTTGTCGCTAAAATAAGCCGTCAATATACTTGCCAATTCGGCTGCTTTACTTATGCAAACAGTAAAATTTAGCTCTACTGCTTCTGCCTGGATATTTTCCAATAGCTGTGCAATGTACGCTGCGCTTAATTCTTCCTTTTTCAGGCTGAAACCCAATGATGTTATCCCCTTATTCAAAAGGGATAATGCTTTTTTGTTGGCGGTTGATACATCAATCACATTAATATCCTGACGAACAGCCCATTTGTTGTTTTCATTGACGCCTCTCACATAGGGGAATGCGGTAGGAGCTACATCCGTGGTATTGAAATTTTCAATGTTTTCGGCTCTGTAAAAAGGCATTACATTGAATCCTTCATTGGTATGCCAAACCAGTTTTCTGTCAAAATCTGCCCCTTTAAGATCGGTTGTAACTTTTTCCATCCATTGTGCTGTCGTAATTGGAGGAAATTCTTTTAACAAATTTAATTTTTCTGCCATAATATATTTGTTTCAAAAGTTTTATAGGATGCAAATTTACGACATTAAGTTAAAACTATGATGTTTTTTTTATCAAAAAAGGATATTTTTATTTGAAAAAAGAATAATGTCTGAGTGTGTATAAGAGGATAGGGGGTATTTTTTGTGGTAATAATGCACGGCGTACCCAGGAAGTAGTTTCGTATGTTTATAGAAATTCTACGTTGATTTTGTCTTGTATTGGAGTAATTTTCAAAAAAAATAGAATAATTATTACCCTGATAATTTGTACAATCAATCATATTGGCTAATTTTGACGATAAAAAAAGATATTATGGGAGATGTTTTGAAAATGTCTGACAACGCACCGCAAGCAAAAGACCATTTTGAGCAAGAATTTGAAGCACTTAAAATTACTGCAAGTATCGAAAAAGATATTTCTGCAGTTTATAAATGGTCTATGTTTATAGCCACTGTCGGGTTTATTTTTGATACTATTTTGGCAATGATGGGGGTAATGCTGATGTCGTTGAACAGGTTTGCTCCCGAATTTCAGGATTTTCAGTTGTTGCCGTTGCCAAATTTGATGATTTATGTTGGCACATTGTATCTGCTTGTCGCCGTTTTATATTTTTTCCCGATACTATTTTTGGTTCAATTTTCTTTGAAGATACGAAATGCCATCAAAAATAAAGCACAACATGAGTTAGACGCGGCATTTAGAAAAATGAAATACATAGCGCTTTTTATTGGTATTGTTACTATTGTGGGGGTTATTTTGTCTCTATTTTTTTCGGTATTTGTCGGCATATCGGGAGCGGCTAAGTCTATTGTCGGTTTTTGAGGTTTTTGTATTCAGAAATTAGAGCAGGTGCTTTTCTGCGCAGTACGATGAGCGCACCAAAGGGGCGCTTTCTACAATCCTAAATCCTTTTTCGAGTCCTATTGCTTTGTATTCGGCAAACTTGTCTGGATGAATGTATTCGACAACCGGAATGTTTTTTCGGGAAGGCTGCATGTATTGTCCGATGGTGATAATGCGGCATCCGACTTTCAGCGTGTCGTCCATCAATTGTATCACTTCATTTTCCGTCTCTCCAAGTCCGAGCATTATTCCAGTTTTGGCTGTTGCTCCCGAGTTGGTAATATATTGTAGTACACTCAAACTTGTGTCGTATTTTGCTTTGGTTCGTATTTGCGGCGTTAGGCGGCGTACTGTTTCCAAATTGTGGGAAATGATATTTGGCTGTTCTGCTATTATTTTGTCTATCAGCAATGGCTTGCCGTCAAAGTCGGGTATGAGTACTTCAAGGGTGGTGTTGGGGTTGGTTGCTTTGATAGCTCTGATGGTTTGGCTCCAGTGCGCAGTTCCTTTGTCGGGGAGGTCGTCTCTATCTACTGAAGTAATCACGGCATGTTTCAACCGCATAACTCGGATTGAATTGGCAACTTTTTGCGGTTCTCTGTTGTCGGGCGCGAGGGGTCTCCCTGTAATGGTGTTGCAAAACTTGCAAGCGCGCGTGCATATTTCCCCCAAAATCATAAAAGTAGCTGTACCGCGATTCCAGCATTCGCTCAAATTGGGGCACCGCCCGCTGGTGCAAATGGTGTGAAGGTTGTTCTCTCTTACGATTTTACTGACTAATGTGAATTTTTCTCCGCTCTGTATGTTGGTTTTCAGCCATTCAGGCTTTTTGGCAAATGACATTTTTCGAATATGGTGTAAAAATGAGTGGGGGAAATATTACATTTCGTCCAACTCTTTAAGTTTAATTCCTTTGAAAATAAATTCCAGCACATCATCCATATTATTTTTAAATTCGGTACTGATGTTTTGTTTGATATAAGGAATTTCGAGACCTTTGAGCGCATAAAGAATGATGATGGATATGATGTCCACGTCCATTTTTCTAAACTCTTCCGACTCAACTCCTTCTTTTAAAATCCCTTTTATCAATTCCAGCTCTTCTTTGTCTATTTTTTTTCTTGTCCGCTCCACCTCGTATATGTCTTTGAAAAAATCTGCCCGCAAAGTCCCGTTTCGTGTTACCGCTTTTTTCATTGTTTCCAAATGTACAATGATGTGTTCTTTCAGTTTGTCATACGGGTCTGTCTCTTTTTTAGATACTTGTTTCAGCGAATCGATAATATTTTTCAGTTCGTTTTCAATCACAGCTTTGTAAACTTCATCTTTGTTTCTAAAGTAAGTATAGAGCGTACGCCTCCCTTTGTGTGAAGATTCGGCGATATCGTTCATGGTTACCTCCTTTTTCCCTTTAACGGCAAAAAGTTCTCGGGCTACTTCTATGAGTTTTTTCTTAGTTTTTGAAAAAGTTTCGGACATAAAATCTAAAAAATATTTTTAAATAAGTTAGTAAAGACAGGGTACATATTAATTTATATCAGGCTATAACGGAGTGTTTGGCTTATTATCAATAACAAAAAACGAACCAAAAAAGTTGAAAGTTTTATTTGGAGAGACAAAGAGGGGAAAGATAGCATGTTTCATTTTGAAAAAAAGAAAGGTTGTCATCACGACAACCCAATCTTCAATTAACCTTAAATCTAATACCATGAAAAACACGTTGCAAAGATATAAACTTTTTCTGCTATAAAGCATATAGTCGTAAATATTTTTCAATATTTAACCTTTGTTTTGTTAATGAGCCATTTTCCATACCCGCCATACCTATAGTGTGGAGTTTTGTTAATAAAAAAGAGAGCAGATTATGTGGGTCAGCAACGTGTTTTTCCATTTTATGTTTGCAAGTATGTATCTCTACGGTCTGATTTATTCAATGTTTCTACCTTATTATCGGGTAATAGTAAAAAGAAAACAGTATTTTTGTAAAAATATTTCCAGAAAAAATGAAGAGAGTTTGCGTTTATTGCGCTTCAAGCAGTAAAATATTGCCAAAATACTTTGAGATAGCCGAAAAACTCGGGAATGCCTTTGTCAAAAATGAGATAGAGTTGATTTACGGCGGTGGTTCGGTAGGGCTGATGGGAAAATTGGCAGACACCGTCATGGCAGGCGGGGGTAAAGTTACCGGAATCATTCCCCGTTTTATGTGCGAGGTCGAATGGCAACATAATGCCATAAGCGAACTTATATTGACAGAGACTATGCACGAGCGTAAAGAGAAAATGACAAGCTTAGCAGATGCGATTGTGGCTATGCCCGGCGGTTGTGGTACTATGGAAGAGTTGATGGAAGTTATTACCTGGAAACAATTGGGGATATTTAATAAACCGATTGTAATATTAAATGCCAACGGGTATTACAACCCTTTGATAGCTCAACTTGAAAAGTCTGTGGATGAACACTTTATGATAGAAAAACACAAAGAGATGTGGAGTGTAGTAAATGAGGCAGATGAAGTACTGAGAGCCATAGAGTATGCCAAATCGTGGGACGAGACGGCTCGTAATTTTGCTAAAATCTGAAAAGAAAAAAAATGACTCAACAGCAGGATACCACATTATCCAAATCCAACGAAGATATAGCGACAAAAACGAAACAAATCGCACCATCGGGTGTATCGAGCAAAACTACGCTTCACTCTACTCAACAACCGGAGAAAGATTCAATGTCAATAAAATCTCCGATTCGAACGGCAAACTTTCCCATCGAAGCGGCTTTGCAAGGCGGTATGGATACGGCAAAAAGCCCCTTGCCACAAATGATTTCCGACTCTATTTCCGGCAACGATTCGCTGAGGATGCAAAAACCGATTATCGGCAACGAAGGAAAATCGCATCCCCCTTTGCCGGCTAACGAAATGTGGGTGTTTGTGGCGCTTATGATTTTGTTTGCACTCCTAGCATTTAACTTTAGGCGTTTCTCGGCTCTTATTGCAGATCAGACAAAGTCGTTTTTCAAAAAAGAGGACACCATTGTGAGGCGTTTCTTTTCCTCTATCAATACTTTGAGATTTAAGTCTCAATTTCTTCTGTTTTCCATCGGCGTATTTTCGCTGTATGTATATATCTTATTCTACAACCCTACTGACGCCTTTCGCCTCGTTACTTTTTTGAAAATATTAGGAGTAACATCGGGGTTTTATCTGCTGAAGGTATTAACAGTCGATTTTATAGGATATGTTTTTTTTGATACAAGAAAAACAAAAATTTTCAAAGATATTTTGTTTAATCTCTCCACTCTCCTTTTCATTTTTGTTTTCGCGTTGTTGATAGCAAAAATTTACTTGTTGCCGATATTCGATTTTCCTATAGATTGCGTTGGGATATCCCTTTTAGTTTTTTTTTATATTTTATTGTTTATCAAAGTTTTTATAATATTTTACACAAAAGCATTGGGTGTATTTTATATTTTTTTGTATCTTTGCACCCTCGAAATTTTACCGCTTTTGATACTGTTTTGGGTATATCATTTTATCGTGTAATCTCTTGTAAAATAAAAAACTTACTACCTTGAAAATAAAGAAGATACTTGTGTCTCAACCTCGTCCTACAACGGAAAAATCTCCCTACTTCGATATCATTGAAAGATACAACATAAAGATAGATTTTCGTCCGTTTATAAAAGTAGAGGCGGTTTATGCCAAAGAATTTCGTACACAGCGAATATCCATTTTAGATCACACTGCCATTATTTTTAATGCCAGACACGGTGTGGATCATTTTTTTCGTTTGTGTGAAGAATTGAGGATATCTGTACCGGAATCGATGAAATATTTTTGCGTGTCCGAAACAGTTGCGTTGTATTTACAGAAATACATTCAGTATCGTAAAAGAAAAATATTTTTCAGCCCTACTGGAAAGTTTGGAGATATGACCGCACAATTCAACAAACATTCCAACGAAAAATATCTCTACATTACATCCAACGTAAGAAATGAAGAGACAATGCTCTCTTTGGAAAATTGCAATATAGAATTCGACCAGGCTATCATGTACAAAACGGTAAGCAACGACTTTCAGCCCAACGAAGATATCAACTACGATATGTTTATATTTTTTAGCCCTGCGGGAATAGATTCTCTTTTGAAAAACTTTCCTAACTTTAAGCAAGGAGATATTTTGCTGGGTTGCTTTGGAGCCAACACGGCGCAAGCTGTTAAGGATGCCGGATTGCGGTTAGATTTAGAGGCTCCGACCAAAGAATTTCCCTCTATGACGATGGCTCTCGACAATTTTTTGAAAGAAAACAGCAAAAAAGAAAAATCGAAAAAATAAGTCCATAATTCAAGGTTTATATATTTCTTATCCCAATTGTACGATTTTTCGTACATTTGGGATATTTTTTCTAACATAACCTATTGACGACAACAGCCGGATTTATTAAAAAAAAAGAAATATGTACACGTTTCCCAAACAAGAACATCTTTACGGAAAAAAAAATATAGAATCTCTGATGAGTAACGGAAGTTCATTTTTGACATACCCGCTGCGTGTGGTTTTTTGCACGGCTGATGATGATGAACTTGTACCTGTGAGGGTGATGGTAAGTGTTTCCAAAAAAAGATTTAAACTTGCCGTGAAACGCAACAGGATAAAACGACTGACACGTGAAGCGTATCGACTGAATAAGCATACGATAGTCTCTTTTGCCATCAAAAATAACTTAAAACTACACATCGCGTTTCAGTATGTAGCTACCGAGATAGAAACATACGATAAAATAGACGAAAAGATGAAAACAGCAATAAAAAAAATAATTCAAAATTTGGGAAAAAACGATGAAAGTGATAAAAAAAGCAATTGAATTTATCGTACTGTTGCCTGTTTATTTTTACAGATACAGTATTTCACCTCTGAAACCCCCTTCTTGTCGTTATACACCCACCTGCTCTGACTATTTCATCCAAGCTGTTAAAAAGCACGGAGTGATAAAAGGGGTTTATCTTGCTACAAAGCGAATTTTGAGTTGTAATCCTTGGGGCGGAAGCGGACATGACCCTGTTCCTGATAAGTTTAGTTTTAAAAAAAAGTAGTACTTTTGCATTTCTGCTAAAAAAGAGAAAATTATAAACAGACAAGAGAATTATTTGCCTCATTATCAATCGATAATTCGACGTGTGCTTGGTAACCACGTAAAAAAAAACAAGAAAAATGAAGAAACAAGTTTCCGTAGCCTTTATGGCAAGTGGTTTAGTGTTTGCCACCTGCCTTATCGTTTCAAATATCGTTGAACAAAAACTTATCAATATCGGTCCCGTTGAAGCAACTGCCGGACTGCTTATTTTCCCTATATCGTATATTATCAACGACATTATTGCCGAAGTGTGGGGTTACAAAAAAGCCCGGCTAATAATATGGCTCGGATTTTTAATGAATTTTTTTGCTGTTGCTGTTTTTAAACTGAGTATAGAAGTGTCTGGTTCGGCAAATTTTGGCCATCAAGAGGCTTTTGCTCTGGTCTTGGGTAGCAATACAGCGCGTATTACTGCCGCAAGTTTTGTTGCTTTTCTTTTGGGGGCGTTTACCAACGCTTTTGTAATGAGCAAGATGAAAATACTGCAAAAAGGTAGAAATTTTTCCCTACGCGCGGTAGTTTCCACCCTTTTTGGCGAAGGTATCGATTCGGTTATATTTTTCAATATTGCTTTTTATGGCATTATCCCCACCGATATTATTTTTGAACTGATAATGACACAGACTTTGATGAAAACAGGCTATGAAATTGTTGTGCTTCCACTTACCAACTACATAGTTCGCAAAGTAAAACGTATTGAAGGGGTTGATGTTTACGATAAGAATATCTCGTACAATCCCTTAAAAATAAAAGATATCTAAAATTATTGAAAGCGGTTACACATTAAATCTAAAGTGCATGATATCTCCATCTTGCACTAAATATTCTTTCCCTTCAACGCTCATTTTGCCGGTGTCTTTTACTGCGCTTTCCGAGCCGTATTTTATATAATCGTCGTATTTTATCACTTCGGCGCGAATAAAACCTTTTTCAAAATCGGTATGTATCACTCCCGCGCATTGAGGTGCTTTCCAGCCTTTGTGAAATGTCCATGCACGCACTTCTTGCACTCCGGCGGTAAAAAATGTTTGCAAGTTGAGCAGGTGATAGGCTGCTTTTATCAAACGCGCTACCCCTGATTCTTGCAATCCTACTTCCTCCAAAAACATTTGTCTCTCTTCAAAGGTATCAAACTCGGCTATTTCCGATTCTATTTTGGCGGCGACAATTAGTATTTCGGCATTTTCGTTTTTTACGGATTCCCGCACCTCGTTAACGTATTTGTTTCCATTTACAGCACTTGCTTCGTCCACATTGCAAATGTACATAACCGGCTTTCCTGTCAGCAGATAAAGTTCTCTGGCTGTTTTAGCATCGTCTTTATTGTCAAATGTTACCGTCCGTGCCGATTCTCCTTTCAAAAGCGTTTCGCGAATTTGAGTGTAAATATTGTACGCACGCAACGCTTCTTTATCGCCACCCGTTTTGGCTTGTTTTTCCACTTTATTGATACGGGTTTCGAGGGTTTCAAGATCTTTTATCTGCAATTCGGCATCAATTATTTCTTTATCTCGCACTGGATTGACGGTTCCGTCGATATGGGTTACGTTTTCATCGTCGAAACAGCGCAACACATGCAAAATGGCATCCGTTTCACGAATATTAGCAAGAAACTTATTGCCCAACCCCTCTCCTTTGCTGGCTCCTTTTACCAATCCGGCAATATCCACAATTTCTACAGTGGTAGGAACTATTTTTTGCGGATGCACCAATTCCGATAACTTATTCAAACGCTCGTCGGGGACGGTAATCACCCCCACATTGGGTTCGATGGTACAAAAAGGGAAGTTTGCCGCTTGCGCTTTGGCATTGGAAAGACAGTTGAAAAGAGTAGATTTACCCACGTTGGGTAAACCAACGATTCCGCATTGTAAAGACATTTATTATTGTTTTATACTATTGTTACTAAATATTTATATACTAAAGAAATATCGATTGTTGCCCCGAAATTCAACAACGTGCCGATTAAAACATATTCGGTGAGTTGCACCTCTTTTGATTTTTTCAAAGCCGATTTCAAAGTAGTGAGCCAGGCACTTACGTTCATTTCATGGAAATGCATAATGTCGCCTGTGGTTACAGCTTTCATTTTTTATTGTATGATTCAATAAAAAACACCGGACAAATGTACGATATTTTGTATTATCGGGCAAATAGGCGATAATCGCTATTGGAGAAACACAGATTTATCTATTCTACCAAATTTCTCCGATAACCTTAGGAAAATATTCATATTCCAATTGGTGTACTTTGGTGGCAATATCGTTGGGTGTATCGCTTTTGTCTATCGCGCATTTTGCCTGAAAAATGATGTTTCCCTCATCGTAATTTTCGTTTACATAATGGATAGTAATACCACTCTCTCTTTCTTTTGCAGCTTTTACAGCCTCGTGCACATGAGGTCCGTACATCCCTTTTCCGCCATACTTTGGTAAGAGTGCAGGGTGAATATTGATGATTTTGTTGGGAAACGCAGCAAGGATAGTAGGAGAAATTTTCAGTAAAAATCCGGCAAGAACTATAAATTTTATACGATGACTGTCAAGTAATTGCAAGATTTTATCCCCTTTCAAAAAATCTTCTTTAGAAAATGTAAAAGAGGGTATGCCAAATGTTTTTGCACGCTCATGCACATAAGCGTCTGCTCTGTTTGAAACAATTAAAGGAAAAGAAAACCTATTTGAATTGCCGAAATATTGGATAATATTTTCGGCATTGGAACCCGAACCCGATGCGAATATTGCTATATTTTTACCCATTTTGCTCTATGTAATTGCTCATATTTCCTAAAAATGTGCAAAAAAATGCATTTTTTTGATGAAAATGTGCGGATATGTCATGATTATTTTGTTACTTTGCACCGCAAATTTATAAAACAATTTTTATTTAATAATTAAAAAAGAAAAATTATGTCAGAAGTTGCAGAAAAAGTAAAAGCTATTATCGTTGACAAATTGGGCGTGGACGAATCAGAAGTGATTGAAGCTGCTAATTTTACAAATGATCTTGGTGCAGACTCATTAGATACGGTTGAATTAATCATGGAATTTGAAAAAGAATTCGGTGTATCTATTCCCGATGAAGAAGCCCAAAAAATTGCAACCGTAGGCGACGCTATCGCTCACGTTGAAGCTTTGAAAAAATAAATTTCTTATAATTCTTTTTTATGGAATTAAAAAGAGTCGTGGTAACGGGTGTCGGTGCCTTAACTCCATTAGGACTTACTGCCGCGGAAACGTGGGAGAATGCCGTAAATGGCGTGAGTGGCGCTGCTCCTATTACGCGTTTTGATGCATCGCTGTTCAAAACAAAATTTGCTTGCGAAGTCAAAGGGTTTGACCCTGTATCTCACTTTGATAGAAAAGAGATACGAAAAATGGATCTTTACACCCAATATGCCTTGGTGGCAGCAAAAGAAGCGATAGAAAACAGCAATCTTGATCTTGAAAAAGTTGATAAAGACGAGATAGGGGTAATTTTTGCTGCCGGAATTGGCGGTATTACCACCTTTGAACAAGAGGTAGCATATTACTACAGTAATATAGAGCAAGGGCCCAAGTTCAATCCATTCTTTATTCCAAAGATGATTTCGGATATTGCTGCAGGTCAAATATCAATACAGTATGGGTTTCGTGGGCCAAACTACTCCACTACCTCCGCTTGTGCCTCATCGACACATGCTTTGGTAGATGCCTTTAATCTTATCCGCCTTGGCAAAGCCAATGCCATTGTAGCAGGAGGAGCCGAAGCGGCAATAACTCCCGGTGGAGTTGGCGGATTCAATGCACTCACAGCACTCTCTACCAAAAATGACGAATACCAAACAGCTTCTCGCCCTTTTAGTGCCAGTCGCGATGGATTTGTGATGGGCGAAGGCGCCGGCTGCCTTGTATTGGAAGAGTTGGAACATGCATTAGCCAGGGGGGCAAATATACTGTGTGAGATAGTAGGAGGTGGGTTTTCTGCCGATGCCTATCACCTTACGGCAACTCATCCCGAAGGAGTAGGAGCCACTTTGGTTATGAAGCGTGCATTAAAAGATGCCCAAATGAATCCGGAAGACATTGACTACATTAATGTACACGGTACATCTACTCCTGTAGGAGATCCTTCGGAAGTAAAAGCCATCAAAGAGGTATTTGGTAACCATGCATTTGCTCTCAACATCAGCTCTACCAAATCGATGACAGGACACCTATTGGGAGCTGCCGGTGCGGTTGAGGGAATGATAACGGCCCTTTCGGTGGCAAATGATATTGTTCCACCAACTATTAACCACATGGAAGGAGACGATGACCTTGATATTGATTACAAATTGAATTTCACATTTAATAAGGCACAACAGCGAACAATAAATACCGCACTTTCCAATACATTTGGTTTTGGTGGGCATAATGCAAGTGTAATATTCAAAAAATTCAAAAAATAATGTATTAGATGTACTAACATCATAAAAAAAACTCTTTTCGATGATTCGAAAAGAGTTTTTTTATCTATTCTTCACCTCGTAGCTAATTTGTCATTTTCCGATTTTTTTCGATTATCGCCTTCTCTCCCTTTTTCTTGTAAGATAATTCTTTTACTCATCGTTGCGTATAAACGTTTTTTTTATTCGATGGAAAAAGGGATGATTTAAAGATGAGCGCATTGACTCTGGAGTACAAACAGGGGTTAGATATGCAACCAATCTAAAAAAAAGAAAAACCATTCTACTGCTAAGCGTATAAAAACCAAGCAAAGATTAAAAATAAATTTCTATTTTTGTAAACTGTACCACTCTATACACGAGAATGTAGAGCCTGTGAATGTGTAAACAAACTTATTGAACGGTACATTCCTAAAAATACGGATTTTTACGAAGTTACCGAGAAACAGATAGAAGTAAATAGAGAAAGTAAAATAATCGATACCGTAAAAGAACTAGACATATCATTTCTGGTAAAAAAACGGACAAACTATCAGTAGAAATTCTACTACGTTTGCAAACCAAACTCAGTAGCAGGAACTTAACCACAAACTAAAAATAACTTTGCTTAAACTTTGAAAATGGCTAAAACAAAAATCGTATATGTGTGCCAAAATTGTGGCGTAGATTCTCCCAAATGGATTGGCAAATGTCCATCTTGCGGAGCTTGGAACTCGTATGTGGAAGAAATAATAAGCAAAGAACCTACCCATAAAATATCCTTAACCGGATTTGATACTCCAAAACAAAAACCGATACTTATCTCTGAAGTAAAAACAAGCCGAGAGCAACGGACAAATACTGGGAACAATGAATTGAACCGCGTGCTGGGTGGCGGATTGGTGCAAGGTTCGCTGGTGCTAATAGGGGGAGAACCCGGTATAGGCAAATCAACATTGGTGTTGCAGGTAGTGTTAAATCTGAAAGAGAGAAAAACACTCTATGTATCGGGCGAAGAGAGTGTACAACAGCTTAAATTACGTGCTGAGCGACTTGGTTTTAAGCATCCCGATTGCTATGTCATAAGTGAAACTTCTCTGGAACAAATCTTTGTCCATGTGCAAAATACCAACCCAGACATACTCATTGTCGATTCCATACAAACCATTACTACCGAAACCATTGATTCTTCTCCCGGTAGCGTTTCGCAAGTACGTGAGTGTGCAGCGGCGTTGCTTAAATTTTGCAAATCTACGGAAACTCCCGTATTGCTCGTCGGACATATCAACAAAGAAGGTAGTATTGCCGGTCCAAAGGTATTGGAACACATCGTCGATACTGTGCTGCAATTTGAAGGCGACCAGCATTATATGTACCGTATTCTCCGTCCTATCAAAAACCGATTTGGCAGCACATCCGAACTGGGAATTTTTGAAATGCAGCAAAGCGGGCTACGTGAAGTGAGCAATCCCTCAGAATTGCTACTTACACAAAATTATGAGGGTATGAGTGGTGCAGCAATAGCGTCAGCCATTGAGGGAATTCGTCCGTTTCTTATCGAAGTGCAAGCCTTGGTTAGTTCTGCCGCTTTTGGAACGCCGCAACGATCGTCCACAGGATTTGACTTGCGGCGACTGAACATGCTGCTGGCAGTCCTCGAAAAGCGCGCTGGATTTAAACTGGCGCAAAAAGATGTGTTTATGAATATAGCGGGAGGAATAAAAGTGAACGATCCAGCAATTGATTTGGCGGTAATATCAGCCGTTTTGTCGTCCAACGTAGATATTGCCCTTGAACCACATGTATGCTTGGCAGGCGAAGTGGGGCTATCAGGCGAGATACGTCCCATCAATCGGATAGAACAAAGAATATTGGAGGCAGAAAAACTCGGATTTCGGAAAATGATAATTCCTAATATCAATTTGAAAAGTCTTGATTTGAAAAAAATCAATATCGAATTGATACAAGTAAAGAAAGTAGAAGAAGCGTTCAAGGCTTTGTTTGGTCATAAACAAAAATAAATTTTGTTTTTTTTCTGTATTATTTTTGTAGTCTCAAAAATAACACTATCTTTGCATCGTTTTTCAGAAATAAAGGGCGTTTAGCTCAGCTGGTTCAGAGCATCTGCCTTACAAGCAGAGGGTCGGCGGTTCGAATCCGTCAACGCCCACCAATATAAATCCTTGTAAATAAGCCATTTACAAGGATTTTTTTATTCCTCAAAATGACCTCTTTTACTCCGGTGTAAAAATAGTGTAAAAAACGCATACCTTTTTACTGGTTAATAATCAGATGGTTAATCAATATAAAGATACAAAAAAATATCCATATAATGAAACAACTTTTATGAAAGTTGCTTTTATAAAAAACGAAATGTCAAGTATCTAATAAATATACTGATATAGTGTTGATTACGCTAAAAATTCAATACTAATCCATTCAAATTATACCACGAATGAATAAAGTCTTTTTGCATATCATCCAAAGAAGCGAAAAAGAAAAAGTCAGCGAGGGGCATAAACCTTTCGTTTGATTGCAGCCTCTTGATTACCGCCTGTTTGCTGCTTTCGTGTTCAAATATGCATAATATATAGGGGTTTTTCTGTATCCTGAATTTCTGTGCAGGCGTACCCAATGCGATAGCCCTGCTGTGTTTGGCTAACTGTTGCAGGGTTCTGATTGTGTCTTTCCCGTTGTACATCTCTATCAGGTACATATTTTTATCGTCATTCTCATTTGCAGTGATAAGAATCCCGTCAGGCATAAAAAACTGGTCGTCCCCCAATGATATTTTTGTTTTTGATTCCAGATTGTGGGTTGTCCTGTTATTCCCCGTCTTATCAAAATAAGCATAGAATTTGTATATCTGTGTTTCCTTATCCTCTAAATACCTGTATACAGCAATATGAATATCTATAAAGTTCTTCCTGTGCTGGAAATCCCTTACCACCAACGGAACACCTACGGGTACTTTGATATTGTCCGCAAATACTTTTTCGTGGCTTATAAGTATTTCTTTCCCTTTCTCCGTCAGGTAATACATATTTTCAGCCTTGATAAACTTTTCCATGCGATAGGTTTTTATATAGCCGTTTTGGGAGAGTAAACTTAAATTCTCCCTGATATAACTGAGGCTTTTATTTGTCAGTTGCTTAATTTGGGAAGTAGTCAGGAACTTGAACCTTCCCAGATTCTCCAGAATATCCGATCGCAGGTTATTTATAAGTATCATCTTTATAGTTTTCTATTAGCTTTTAAAATGCGGGTTTCAAATCTTCATCAAACGGATTACTTTTAGGGTTCGGTTTTTTCTTTTTATTTTCCACATCCTCCGTTTTATTTTCCGGCTTATCCCCTGTTGCTTCCGGCTTATCCTTTTTTATGATGTTTTTTATATGGGGCTGTTCTACCGGAACAGGCACATATTGCCCCGAACGGTACACGAGGTATTGCAAAAGCCTTTTCCTTTCTTCTTCCGTCAAAAAATATTTATTCGCCAAAATAGGTATTTCAATTTTAAATGGGTTTTGCCCTGTATCGTCCTTTACATAAAACTGCAAAGGTTTCAGTTCTTCCAAATCTTTCCCCCTGACCCCCAATTCTTTTGAAAAGGTGCTCCTGTCCTCATAGTCCGTTTGCGATACGGCTTTAAAGCTGGTATTCACCATAACCGTTTTGCGGATAGCCAGATTTTCTATCTGTTTTAAGGATTGTGTCGCAAGGATTAGCGACAAGCCGTATTTCCTAGCCTCCGCCAGATTAGAGGCTAAAGATGATGTTATATAATTCTGGAACTCGTCTATAAAAAAGAAAAGTTGTTTGCGTTGTTCACGAGGCAGGGCGTCCCTGCGTAATATAATACTGTGTATATAAGCGATCATCAAACGCCCGAATACGGAGCTTGTAAACTTCCCGCTTCCTTTAGGCAGGTTAAAAATGATAACTTTTCCCTCATTCAAACATTGTTCCAAATCAATGGTACTTTTCCCATTAAGCATATCCGACAAAATCTGGTCTCCCAGAAAATAGCTTAGTTTTGTTCTTATACTTTTTTTAGTCAAACGGTATTCCTCTATATGGAAATCGTTCATAAAAAAATCCCTGTGCTGCGAGTTTGGGCTTTGCCTGCCAAGTTCTATCAAGTCCCCGTTTTGTCCGTCAAGCATAAAACGTTTTAATTCATTTATACAGGGGTTTTTACTTCTCAATACGGTTGCTATGCATGGACGAAGTATAGCTTGCATTTGAGGAGTGAAGTTATACGAGTTATCCAGTAGCTCAATCAATGCGTCCGTTAGTTCTTGCGAGAGGATATTGACAGTTTCTTCCGTCCCGTCATTATCAAATGGATTTATAACAGCAGTATATCTGTCATCTGTCTTTTTGTATTTCTCAATCTCCCTGTTTATGGAACTGCTGATGTATACAACCCTGCTTTTATCCTGATTATGGGAGAAGTATAGAATGTTCCTAGCCAAATCCCCGTGAGGGTCGAGCAATACGAGGGCATAATCTTTTTCTTTCTGACTTTTTAATTGCAAATCATAAAAAAGCGTCTCCAGCATTTTGGATTTTCCGCTTCCGCTCCTTCCTGTCAAAAGTGCGTGATGTTTGAGGGAAGAAATAGGGAACTTGGCAAAAAGGGTGAGTTCTAAAAAAAAATGTCAGCAAAGACGGGTTAAATCTAGCCATGCAAGACGAAAGTGTTTGCCAGTAATCATAATACTTCTCTTTATCTAAAGTATAGATTAGTTTTCGTCTTTGTTTTTCCGTATTTATCCACAGGCTCCTGAATACGGGGTACAAGTGGAAATCCTTCTCCCTTATATTCAAATCGAACAAAGCCTGATATTCCTGCATCGTAAAGCCCCGTGTAGCGAAAAGTTCTATCTCCCTTACGCTTCCTTTAGGCAACTTTTGCAATAAAACGTCTACCTGCCCGCAATGGTACAGCATAACCGCATCCAGCCCGTCAGGGACAAATGGGGCATAAGTCCTGCCGAAAAGCACGCCGTCCCCACCGTCGAAAAGCCCTGCCCCCTGTTTGAATATTTCTGTTAGTTTCCCGTATTCCATACCAAACTATCCGGTTGTTTATATGCTTGGTTTACAAAGCAAAGGTTTTACAATATGTAAAAATAAGCATTAAATCCGTGTACTGAAAATATTTCCCTGCTGTATTAAAAGGAGTTTCCATTTTTTGTTTTTATTTCATTTCGGAATCATTGTCCCCTCATACTTATTTACAGCCTTGATGCTATTTTGGATATGAGGTATAAGATGAAAGATACAGAGGGTACTATATCCAACAGCTAAAAACAGTAATTCCCTTAGCCTAGTTGTTAAGAGTAGGCAGAGATGAGGTCTTATTGTATTGTACAGGGTTTTAACAAGCACGCCAGAAGGTCTTGAAAGTTATAACATAAACAAAAACCCGACATCATCAGATGTCAGGCTATAATTAAGATTCTTATTTTCTTATTATTTCATAAGTGGTATCTGGGCGTGGTTGGAATCGAACCAACGACCTTTATGTTATAACCAACTCTTGAAAATGCAAGTGAAGAACCATATAGTTTTACATCTGATACATACATCTAATGACCTTTCATCAGCAACCATTATAATTATATCATATTAAAAATCAAGACAAAATAGAATTTTGCATACAATGAATAAATATATATTGAAAATACCCTAATATACCTTTGTTATCTTCTCATAACATTTCCTTATGAATTTATCTTCTACATGGGTGTAAATATTGGTTGTGGCTATACTTTCGTGTCAGAGCATTTCTTTCAATACCACAATATGGACATCGTCCTTGACCGCTTGGGAAGCAAAGGAGTGGCGTAATGTGTGCAAAGTCCGGCTCTTTTTCCGTCAGTACACCCTTTTCATATCATTAGAATATCCCTTGATGATATTAGAGGCGAATTGTCCGCTAAGCCTTGTACCGAATGTATTTGTCGCATGGGAGATAAATACAAAGTCATTATTGAATTTGGTGCGTAGTAATCTCATCTCCGAGCGGAAGGAAACATAATCCGCATACGCCAGTATTTCCAGCCTTAGCTCTTCATTGATATTTACGAGCCTGCTTTTTCATCCTTTCCCGATGATTTCAAAGGAACATCCTCTTTGTACATCCGATATTCTGAGGTTTAAGAGTTCGTCTTTCCTTAAACCGGAATTGAAAGGGATTTTCACTAATAAACTGTTCCTCATCCTTGTTGCCGGGTCTGTTTCCGTTTTCAGGATATGCTCCAGAATTTCCATTACTTCCTCATTCGTAAGGAAAGACACTTTCCTTGATTTGTTTTTAGGCATTTCAATATCGTTCAAATCAATGCTGATTTCTATTTTCTTCCTTCTTTTTAACCGCTTGAAGAAATTCTTTACTGCCGTTATCCTCATCTGAATCGTTCTAAGGGCAAGCGTGCTTCATTCTCAATAATAGCGTGAAGTCCTGCCAGCCGGCTTGTTTTGTAAATACGTTGAAAAATCGTCTATATCCTCTATAAAGACATCTTCAACCTGAATTGTCCGTGTATTCCTCGCTCACTTTAACCGTTGCAGGAACTCATTGATTCCGTAGATGTTTTCCCTGCAATATTTTTCATTCCTTCCTATTGTGTATTGTAAGTAATTTTTGAAATCAAAAATGAGGTTGTTGTTAATTTCCATTGTAATACGCTCGTAATTAGTTAAAAAACAAGCGTGCCCCTGATGTTTATGTTATTGGTATTGTAGTGATTTTGAATACAAAAGCTATAATAAAAATAACAAATCCGGTAAACAAAAGTTAGCTGTTCCATAAAAGGTTGAGCTGCTAAAAACAATATAAACTGTAAATATCTTTCACATAAATAAAAAATCATAATATCTTTACAGATAAATACATAAATTATTGCCTATGGGAGATAAAGCGTAGATAATACGCATATTTTAAACATATTAGAAAAAAGCGTCTAGCTTGTATTCTGGTACTTGAAATCTCGACAATTTCAATAACGATCAAGAGTAAAGCGATGATGCTCACGCTATGGCGTGGGCTTTACTCGTTATTTGATCGTTAGGTAGTCGAGAACCTCAAGTACAGATAATCGTAGTTTTGTCCACGCTTTTTATGTGCGTATGCGAACCAAAACACAAATATTTTTTAACCTCCCAAGTGCTGCACAACTTTCACTTGACAAATAATAGAAAATATGTATATACAATAGTGTTGGGATTGACACACTGATTCCAATAAATAAAAAATAAAAAAAAGCCCTCATTTTTTCAGGGGGAATAAAATAAAACAGAAAAGCATAAATAATAAAAATTAAATCGGAGGGTAAGTGATGAAAAAATTTCTTTTGGTCGCCCTCGTGGCGATACTGGGGACTGCTGGTGCAGTGGCTCAGACGGCTCTCTCCTTTAGCGGAGACAGGGCAGTAATTAAATCGGGAGGGAAGTACTATATCCCTCAAAGTGTGTGGAGTAATCCCGACTATCGGGATGAGTTCGGACATTGGACACTTTATCTGGACATCGTCAATACTGTTGAACCGGAAATTGGATATGAAGGTTTCATAGGAGATAACGATAATTCTTGGGGTACTGAGCCGGGAAGTCAAAGGACAAATGAAGAGAAAAGGAAGCAATACATTAAAGTCGATATTCCCGGAATATGGAGTAATATATGGGGAACTGAGGGAGGAGCTCTCTATATCCGAAGGATAGCAGACCCGACATTAGCCGTAGGCAGTGTTTCTAAACCTCTTAGTCAATGGAACTCGCCTATTAATGTAAGTGCTGGTGAAAATGTATCTTTAAGTGTTAATTCTTGGTTTGTGTCTGGTGAAGGTTCTAACTCTGTACGAAAACAGGGAACATTATTGGGTGTTCAACAATTAAGTTATGATTTAACGGGGCTTGGTTCAGGATTAATTCCTTTTGAATTTTCATCTGGAAGTGGAAAAAGTTATTTACCAGCTTATATTGTGCCATTTACAATTGATTATGCAACATCTGCCCCGGTGATAACGAACCATCCACAAAACCAAACGGTAAATGTAGGGGAAACGGCAACCTTTAGCATCACAGCTACGGGAAGCAACCTTGCTTACCAATGGAAAAAGGACGGGGCGACTATTGCGGGAGCCACAAATGCAACGTATAGCAAAGCAAATGTACAAAGTACGGACGCAGGAGTATATACGTGCGTTGTGAGTAATGCAGGCGGAAGCACAGCATCAAACGGGGCGACCCTGACAGTAAATGTATCTGCCCCGCTAATAACGAGCCATCCACAAAACCAGACGGTAAACGTAGGGGGAACGGCAACCTTTAGCATCACAGCTACGGGAAGCAACCTTGCTTACCAATGGAAAAAGGACGGGGCGACTATTGCGGGAGCCACAAATGCAACGTATAGCAAAGCAAATGTACAAAGTACGGACGCAGGAGTATATACGTGCGTTGTGAGTAATGCAGGTGGAAGCACAGCATCAAACGGGGCGACCCTGACGGTAAATGTATCTGCCCCGCTAATAACAAGCCATCCACAAAACCAAACGGTAAACGTAGGTGAAACGGCAACCTTTAGCATCACAGCTACGGGAAACAACCTTGCTTACCAATGGAAAAAGGACGGGGCGACTATTGCGGGAGCCACAAATGCAACGTATAGCAAAGCGAATGTGCAAAGTACGGACGCAGGAGTATATACGTGCGTTGTGAGTAATGCTGGTGGAAGCGTGGTATCAAACGGGGCAATCCTGACAGTAAATGTTCCGGTAGATTATAGCTGGCTTACACAACCGACAATCGAGTTTACCGTATCGGGAAATGCTCTGGAAATTAAAGCCGTTGGCATCAGTTCTGAAACGTTCAATAACGTGACGGTAAACGGTGCGGAAATTTCCCAGACCGGGGGAAAATGGATTGTTGATGTTAGTTCCACAGGTATAAGGATAATAAAAATGAGTAATAACGCAGGTGTGATTCTCACCAGAACACACCAAAAATGAAAAAGGAATGAAAACAAAAATAATATGTATGTGTTCACTCCTGCTAATACTGATTACAGGATGTGGAAAGGACGATGAACCGGCAAAGGAACTCATCCTTGAAAAAAATGCGATTACGCTTTATGAAGAGGAGACAGCTTTTATTGCTATTACCTCCGGTAATGGAAATTATAAAGTTTCATCTTCCAATGAAGCGGTAGCCATTGCCAATTCTTCCGGTAAAATAGAAGTGATAGCAAAGAGCTACGGGACAACAACTATCACCGTGACAGACGCTGAATATAAGAAAGCAACTATTACGGTGACGGTAAACTCTGGAGCATTGAAAGATACGGAGTTGCGTTTCCAATGGGAGGGGCTAAAAGTCCTCCTCGATGAAACAAAACTCACAGACTGGGGAAAAACCCGGAAGTATCAGGCAAGTGCCGATATTGGAATTGTAAACCTTGCTCAAAAAAAGTCGTTAAGGACACAAGGACTTAAAGACTACGGGAAAGGCATTAAATCCAATATAAAACTGCTTATTATTGAGAATGGAGCTACCGAGCAAACCTTCTCATTAGATAAGTTTGAGATTCTTGATGTCTCTGACGGTATATTTACCGCAGTAGGCAGCAGTGGTACTAAAAAGCTGGTGATTAGGGATATTGTCCCTAAATAAAGCCAGTAAACATTACAGAGAGCCGGGAATATTTTCTCGGCTTTTTTTCATTATATCAAATCATCTTTATTGCTAAATGAAAAGTAAAGAATATACTTATATGACATACTATATTTTTATCATCCTTTCTTAAAATGCCTCATAAATCACAAGACAATCTTCTTGAACAAATAGATGGAATAGCCTCCCTCAATGCTGGTTTTCCTTCTCTTAAAACAGGAATACTCAAAGCCGTAAATGTTTTAAAAGAAAAACATTTATGGCGAAAAATTTCTGATAGCGATATAAGAGAGGAACTATCACAAGAATGGGCGATGCAAATGCCTCTTCCTGCAAAAGCAATAGAAATCTGTCTTGAACTCCTTGCTAGAATTGCTGTAGATGATGTATCTGCATTAAACGAGCGAAAATATTTTCATAAAAAGAGTGAACCTGCCCTTGTTGTTTCTGCCTTTTTTAAACAACAAGGAGAAGCATTGAATATGTTTACTTATGAAGAATGGTATCAGGTATTTATTGAGGATGTTATTGTTTCTCAATAATAAGCTTCGCAGTTTACAAAAAAACGCTCAATTATTGATTGTTTTTTGTAATGATATATGAAATTATGATCCAGTAAAACAATTTGCATATTTATAAGCAGGCTTGTCTAATGTTCCATCCACCTTACAAGTTACCGTAGTTTTTGCACTGGCACAGCTACTGGCGTTTACTTTTAAGGTGTTGTATGCTTCCATAGTATCTCCCGCCCTAAGATTAAATCCATCAAGATAACAAGTTTTTGAAGCTACGTTATTATGTGCACAGTTTTTAGCGACATCATCTCCCTCAAAAGGCATATTTACTATCTGCCAGTATTTCCCATCACAGAAATAATAACATCCGTTTACTTGTTCCAGTGTCCCCGCAATACCTGAATAACAGCTTGTATCTATTGTTCCGCTACTAATGAGTTTATTTGAACCTCCCAGATAGACAGCCCCGCTGATGGAAACATTTACCCCGTCAGGAGAAGTATTAGTGTTAATTCCCATTCAACCAAGCGACCTGACAAGGAAAGTATTATTTTTTGCTGAATTAAGTGTAGGAGTTCTTTGAACTTCTGTATATTCTACTTTATCATAATCACTCCAAGCAAACGTTCCTTTATGTCAAATATTGGTAGCTTCTCAAAGTGCAACACTATAACCGGATGAAATTGTGTGGTCGTTTCCACCGACAATGACAGAGTAATTTCCTCATACGGTAAGGTATCTTCCACCCGCAATACTGCTATATTTCCCGGACACTTTATTTCATTCCCCACCTCCAATAAAGCTTCACTCCGCAGTAGCCGTAATTGTATTCAATCTACCTGCTCCAATCGTAGCATTAGGTACTGCAATGCTGTTTTCCCTTCCTGCCATGATGGTGGAGTTTGTCCCGTTCGCAGTAATTGTATTTCCTGTTCCTCCGCCAATAGTCGCATTTTCTCCTAAATTTCCGTTGGTAGAGCTACCAATAGTGAGACCTCCCACAATATGGACATTATTGTTTGCATCTAGCGTGATGACAGGATTATTGCTAGTATTTCCTTCCGGTCAAATATGAAGCTCAGTAAGCTTTGCCTCATGGGTGGCATAATTTGTCGGGATAGTCAATACTCCCGTTAAATATCCGCTAAGAACAAGCCCTGATGATAATCCGATGACTATCAGGGAGGCGTTTTTAAGAGAGGAAAGTTTCATGCTTTTTGTTGTGTTTTGATATAAAAAGAAAAATGTCATATCAAGTATAGTGAGATGGTAGTATTTTGTCAAATAAAAATATGGGAATTATTGGAGGGAGAAAAAGTGTAATATCATTTCAATTTAAAAGGATAGTCCCCCGTATACATCACTTGTTGTTTTTTGTAAATGTTAATATTTTTGTGTGGAAATAATAAAATAATGAGAAAGGACATTTCAAGATATTATAATCCTGCCAAAACTATTTCCGGAAACGCTATTGTTATTGGTGTCTGTGAAAAAACGATAAAAAATTACATGCGGAAGAATAATATTTCTGCTAGAAATAATAATCTGAAAAATCGGATAAAAAGATTAAACAAAGTATTGCTTGATTTAAAAAAGAATAATCAGAAACCCACAATTAAAATTTTATCGGAAAATTTGGATTGGTCAAATAAGACAGTGATTAAATATTTGAAGTATTGTAAAAATAGTGTAGAGAAGGGTAATCTCAAATTACCCGAAAGTACACCAAATCCAAGTGATGAAAAATATACCCCTGCTTACGCTGTTATGCCTCTCCTTAAATATGTTAGTCCCAGTTTAACGGTCTGGTGCCCTTTTGATACAGAAGAAAGCGAGTTTGTTAAAAGATTAACCGATAACGGAAACAAAGTGATTTATTCTCATATATCCAGAGGACAGGACTTTTATACTTACCAGCCTTCTGAAAAATGGGATATTATAATTTCAAATCCACCGTTCAGCAATAAACGGAAAATAGTAGAAAGATGTCTAAGCTTTAACAAGCCGTTTGCCGTATTGCTACCTTTAACTTGGCTGAACGACACAGCTCCCAATCAGTTATTTTATCAAAAAGAATTTGAACTTCTGCTTTTTGATAAGAGGATTCATTTTAATAATGAACGTAAAATAAATTTTGCCTGTGGATATTTTTGCCATCAATTTTTACCCCGGCATATTATTTTTGATAAATTGAGCCCAATTATCAAAGCCTGATGAAAAAACTAAAAACTTCCCGTACCCCTGTTGCTTTCCAGAAAGGTTTGCAAAGCCCTGTCCACTGTTTCTTTTCCGTATTTTTCAAATAACCTGTTCCGTTTTTCTATCTCTTTGTTTGCGGATTCAAAAACGGAAAGTTGGCGTTCGGTTATTTTTCCCCGTATTACACAATTATTTCTATCCCTTGGGGCTTTGGAATAGAAACCGGACGGTCAATACAGGAAACGGGTTGCCTCGTTGTACCTTTCCATTGCCTTTACAATACTTTTTTGTTCTGTGCTAAGTGACCTATAAGAAATCCTGTCTTTGGAATAATATCTATTTATGGCTCTTTGGGACATCTTTCTTTCTGGTATTAATAAAATCCATCACATTGAAACAAAAGTCATCAAGATATTTTTCTAAAATCTTTATTGTTTTCGTTGAAAATTCTCATTTCATAGCCTTATCAAATATAGGGAGGGAAATTCAGATTTTTTTTGCTAATTTCCCTCTGGAATTAAGAAAATACTTTATATACTCTATGAGTTGTTTGTCATTTGGGTTGTTTCCGGTTTCCATAGAGTCAATATAATTTAGATATAAATCACTTTTAAATTGTTATTGCCAGCCCGTCATTGGATACTTTCAATATTTTTGCCTGCTGGAATACTGATTTCTTGCATAAATCTCCGAATATAATTTGATAACTCATATTTATCCAGCTGAATAGAGGATTGAATATGTTTTTTTATTTTTTCCCAAGTCCAAACTGATATTTCCCTTTCTGTTTTAACATATTTTACTTGAGGTATATCATTTCTACTATTGGTGATTTCGTATATATTCTCATAAGAGTTGAAAGAACCATATTGATATTTTCAAACAACCTTTTTCACTTCTGTTTCAGTAGGTCAATTTCTCCATATAATATGAACAGCGTCTCACATTGAGAAAGATTCATATTTACACGAGAACTTAATTCATGGAAAAACAGTCTTTAACTCATTTTTGATAACTTGGGCGGGTGTTTGTTTTCTTTTCATCTTGGCGGATTTAATGTATAAAAGTGTTCATTAAAATTGAACAATTACAGTATAGTCTTTTTTTAGCCAAATGCAAGAGATTTTTATACTAAATGATATAAAAACTTGTACTGTTATGTATAATAACATAGAAATCTAAAATAATGAGAAACGGGCAAATCCGCCGAGATAAAACCCGTTTCGCATCAGGAAATATATTGATTGTCAAAAGTTTTTCAAGACTTGGTTTTCCCTCCCCTCCAAAAGAAAAAAAGCACAATGCATATATAGTAGAAAAAATAACCTTCTACATAATTATATTGAAAAGCCTGTAATTTTCCTTAAAATTGGATTATGGCACTGTTCAACTCAAACCTTTTGCCTGTTCTATCATCCTGTCTATCCTTATCCTTTCGTCATTACTTAAATTACTGTTAGGGTCTTGTTTTACACTCTGCAATAAACCGACGATAGAGCCTAGTGTATTGGATAAATTCATATTATGTGCTTGAATGATATTCTGGTATAAATTGAGATTTCCGGTAGCTTGGGAACTCCAGAAACTTAGGGCATCTTTCAATCGCTGATTCTCCTCTTTCAAAAAAATATTCTCTCCTCTTATATCTTTTTTAATCATATACGAAGCAGCACGAAAACCAAGATATGCTCCGCCTATTATCAGGAGTATGCCAATTATAATTAAAAGGTAAATTTCAATTTCTAAAGTACTCCCCAAACTTTGGACTGCTTTAGCTCAAAGTTAAGATATTTTTTTGATTAAATTTGATACTTGTTTTCATTTATTTCATTGGTTCTTCAAATGTAAAGCTTTCGCATCCTTCTATTATTTTTTCTTTTCAAATCCCCTCCCCAAAAATAAGAGGGTGTTTGGAAAGAAAAAATAATGCCCAATCGTTGAACAACCCTTTTCTTCGTGTATTTTTTGTGCCCTCAAGCCGCTGCTTTATACAC
>JBKECI010000020.1:0-31274 GCA_047974405.1 Paludibacteraceae bacterium
ACTTTATCCGCTCTGTACGATTGAAACGCGCTGCCCAACTACTAAAAGACAGCAACTACAATGTGTCCGAAATATCTGACTTGGTAGGGTTTAATTCTATCAAATACTTTAATAAATATTTTAAAGAAGAATTTGGCATCACCCCTACACAATACCGAACCGAGAATGTCCATTGATTCCAAATTTGGTATCATTTGGAAAAATGCCTCTTCTTGAATCCAGTAATATTCGTTGGGTCTTACTAAATCTACTTTAAAATCAATTTTGGGACAAAATATCTAAACATTTGGGATAAATTGTCCCAACTCTTGTTGTGTGTCAGCCGTATCTTTGTGTTTGTAAAATCGCAAAAATACCCGTATGAAAACACCATCCATCCATCCAATTAATTTATTTTTTATTTTTAAAAATATTCTGCTTTTGCTTCAGGCAAAGGTACAACTTGTCATATTTCGATATTAACGATTGAGTGATTTGAAGTTAATATAAAAAAACCATTTAAAAATTAAAAACATCATGAAAACAAAACTCCTCTTTTTTATTCAGTTTCATTTATATTACCCTCTGTATGGCTAAAAAATAGATTTATTTTTGGTAATAAAGAATAAATAAAATAGTGTAGTAACAAAAAATCAATTAATTAAAATGAAACAGAATAAATTTTTAAGATTGCGAAGAAAGTTTGTGTCATACTCACAGAAAAGAATGGCGTTCTTTCTTTTATTGGGAATTCCATTTGGACTTTATGCGCAACAAAATGTAATAAGCGGAAAAATAACTGACGAAACAGGCGAAGGAATTATTGGAGCGAGCATTATGGTAAAAGGAACCTCAAAAGGGATTAATACCGATTTGTCGGGTAACTTCACGCTCAATGTTTCGGATAAAGATGTGCTTGTCATTTCATATCTTGGCTATGAAACACAAGAGATTTTGATGTCTGGACAAAAACGTATTGATATCCGACTCAAAGAAAGCGGTAAATCCTTGAACGAAGTTGTAGTTGTGGGGTATGGAACACAGAATAAGAAAACACTCTCCGGCTCTGTTGCCGTAGTGTCCGAAAAAATAATGCAAGGCAAGGGAACACTCTCATCACCTTTACAGGCTATGCAGGGACAAGTACCGGGCATAATGATTACGCGCAACTCTTCGGCACCGGGAGATGAAAGCTGGGATATGAAAATTCGTGGAGCAGTATCGGCCAACAGTACCGCACCGCTGATTGTAATTGACGGTGTGGCGTATGAGGGTACCAATGCGCTGCGTAATATTAATACCAATGATATTGAGTCTATGAACTTTTTGAAAGACGCATCGGCAGCTATCTATGGTGCACGTGCGGCAGGTGGAGTAGTGCTTATCACTACCAAGCAGGCAAAGGCAGGCAAGCCAAAGGTTGAGTTCAGCGGTTCATATACCAATAAATTTGTGGGGCTACAACCTCACCTGATGTCGCTGGAGCAATGGGCGGATGGAGTTATTCAGGCGCGTACCAACGACGGATACACTATGACAGACGTTTGGATGCGTTATGCAACCTTGGCAAAGCAATATTCGGGCAAATACATTGATTTTGACCACAGCGCCAATCCTATTGCAGGAGCCTTTACCGATGTAATGGATTTGACATTTATCGATACCAATTGGAGCGATGTAATGTTTGGAAACGCAGGCTCTACACAGAATAATTTGGCTATTTCGGGTGGTACAAAAGATAACGCCTACCGTCTTTCGCTTGGTTATACGTATGACGATAGTAATTTGAAGTGGGGCAATAATAGCAATAATCGTTACAATATCCGACTGACCAATAAATTGCAAATTACCAATTGGTTTAATATCCAATCAATGATTGCATACAATCGTCAAGATCAGGTTGTACCCTCAAAAATAGGTAACACCCTTACACCAAGTGTACCACAACCCGGTTTGCCTGCTGCCACCATCGACGGAAAACCTTACTCGTGGGGTACTTGGCTTTCGCCCGTATGGTATGCCGAGCTGGGTGGAGATAACTGTCTGAAAGTATCGGAAGTAAATATCAGTGAGCAACTAACATTCAATCTGCTAAAAGATTTGGATTTGATTTCAAATCTTGGATACAATACGAGTAACGCTACCCGTGATGTTAAAAACTTAGCAATCAAATCGTTTAACTACGCTGGAACGCACGAAAATAGAAATGTGTCGGTCGCCAACCAAGAACTTACAAGCTATGAAAAAACAGCTTCACACCGCGACTTCTATTCCCTTTCTGCCTATTTGAATTATAAGAAAACCCTTGCCGATGTGCATAATGCTAACATAATGGTATGAACGCAGTATGAACATACACAATACGACTATATTGGCGTAAAGGTACTGAATAGCCAAGCTTCATTATCAGCTATCAATGGTGCAGGTGTCATCAGTTTGACCGACAATAAAGGCACTAAATGGCACGAAGCCAATATGTCGTACTATTCACGCTTAAATTACAATTACAATTCAAAATACCTAGTGGAAGGACTGATGCGTTACGACGGTTCTTCGAAATTCAGTCAAAATCGCTGGGATTTGTTTTGGGGTGTTTCGGGTGGTTGGGTTATTTCCGAAGAAAAATTTTTACAGAATCAAACCATTATCAATTATTTGAAACTTCGCGTATCTTACGGTGTTGTGGGGAATCAGAGCGGAATAGACCGCTATGAAGGACAGCAACTTTATAATTTTGCATCTTCAAGTGGTGCATTGTTAGGCGACGGTAAGGCAACCGTTATCAATACCAATGGAAAAATTGCCTCTTTCGGACGTGAATGGGAACGGATACATAATTATAACATAGGCTTGGATTTTACTTTGTTGGACAATAGACTCTCAGGTGCAGTTGATGCATTCCATAAAAAGAACAACAATATGCTGATAACCATTCAATATCCCGGAATTTTGGGTGATAACGCAGGCTATTCCAATTCGGGAAAATTCGAAGCAAAAGGTGTTGAGGGAACATTGAACTGGGAAGATAAAGTCGGAAATGTAAAATACCGTGTAGGAGGAACATTTACTTGGTATGACAATAAATTGACCGATATAGGCGCCACGTCCGTACTTGCGGCAGGTTTTCGCGGGCAGCAGCAGGGATACGCTCTCAATAGCGTTTTTGGATATAAATACGTTGGAAAAATCCAAACTTCGGAACAGCGCCAAGAATATCTTTCGAAATATTTGGTTGGAAACACCATCGGGCTTACCGATGCCATTCGGCTTGGAGACAATATGTTTGAAGATTCGGATAAAAATGGCGTGTTGGATTTTGGCGATTTACATTGGTTAGGATCCAACGACCCTAAAATCTCATATTCGTTCAATATGGGCTTGGAATGGAATAATTTTGATCTTTCGTGCATATTCCAAGGAGTGGCAAAACGTACCATTTTTCGTGCGCAGGACAATCCATATACCGTGCCTATGCGTTCGGTATATATGAATATGACGACCGCTTCGCTCAATAATGTTTGGAGCCTCAAAACACCCGACGCACGCTACCCCTCCTATACCAACAACGGGAGTATAAACTCTTATAACTACATAGCTTCCGATTGGTCGGTCGAAAATGGAGCATATCTCCGACTGAAAAACATTACGTTGGGATACAATGTCCCAAAACAGATGTTGGATAAAACACCTTTCTCTTTTTGCCGTATTTACGTGGCAGGAGTCGATTTGTGGGAAAAAACTTATATTCACGAAGGATGGGATCCCGAAGCCACACGTGATGTCTCGGGAGTACAGCGTTTCCCGTTTGTACGTACGGTAACAATTGGCTTGAATCTAACTTTCTAATCATAAAAATAAAAGAAACAATTACAATGAAAAAGAATAAAATATATTTATTAATCTCACTGATGGTGCTGGGCATGACCTCCTGTTTGGATTTAGACCCGCTCGACCAGCTTGCAGACGGTAATATGTGGAAGACATCCAGTGATTTCAAATATGCAGCCAACTTGTATTACGGTTGGACACGCGATTTTGCCGGCATTTATAACGACGGTCCCCATTCTGATTTACGTTCGGATTTGATGATACCAAACAACAGCGTAAATATCTTTTCTCACGGTAGCAACGCTATTGTTGAGTCCGACGGAAATTATACGGGAAATTACAGCAACATTCGCCGTACCAATCTATTGCTGAAAAATGCTGCTAACTATACCGGTGGCGAATCTATTGACCAATACGTTGGTGAAGCACATTTTTTTCGTGCCTATTGCCATTTTGAACTGGTACAACTTTTTGGCGATGTAATTATCGTACGCGATGTGATGGATATCAATTCACCAGAGATGCAAAAGAAACGCGACCCACGTACCGATGTCGTAGATTTTATTATACAGGATTTGAAAGACGCAGCAACCAAAATGGCAGAAACTCCACCTGAGAATGGGCGCTTGAGCAAATACGGTGCACTGGCTTTCCTTTCGCGCGTGGCGCTTTACGAGGGTACATGGCAAAAGTTTAGAGACAATACAGCCAAAGCAGAAGAATATCTTACCATTGCCGCCGATGCCGCCAAGCAAGTGATTGGCAGTAAACAGTACGAGCTTTTTAAACCCGCCGCACTGGGCGATATGGCTTACAAATATCTTTTTACGCTGGAGAATGACCAATCAACACCTATTCCCGGTATCAATAAAAGCAGCAATAAGGAATATGTCTTCTATCGTCGGCACGATAACGATTTAAGTCGTTTTAATATCAATATTACACACGGCGCTGTGGCAAATGCCTTTCATATCAACCGAAAACTCATCAATATGTACCTTTGCAGCGATGGTTTGCCGATTGATAAATCTTCTAAATTTCAGGGGTACGGCACCATGCTTTCTGAGTTTCAAAATCGAGATGCCCGTATGAAAAACTGCTTCTTGCAACAAGGTGATAAGTACTGGACAAACGATGCCAATACTTCCCGCATTGATTGGAAAGGGATGGACGGCGAAGATGCAAAAAATGCCTTGACAGCAGGCGTAACATTTGGCAGTGGATATCAAAATAGGAAATGGGGAACGGAGCGATCTATCGTGGATTATTATGAAGGTTACGACTTTCCGATAATCCGCTATGCAGAAGTATTACTCAACTATGCCGAAGCAGTTTATGAGCGCAACAATACTATTTCTAATGATGATTTGGATATATCGCTCAATCTTGTACGAAATCGTGTAAATGCCGAAATGCCAAAATTGAGCAATGAATTGGTAAATGGCAACGGATTGGATATGCGTACCGAAATTCGTCGCGAACGTACTGTGGAACTCTATTTTGAAGGCTTTCGCATCGATGACCTGAAACGTTGGAAAACAGCCGAAACTGAAATGCCGCAAGATATATTAGGCATAAAATGGACAGGCACACAGTTTCAAACCTCATGGGCAGCTGCGAACACACGGGCTAAAGATGCCGATGGATGCCTGATAATGGAAACCGGACGTACGTGGAGCGAAAAAAATTACCTGTTACCGTTACCTACTGACCAAACTCAACTCAATATTAAATTAGGACAAAATCCAAAATGGATTACGGAATAATCTACCATTAATCTTATAATATTAAAAAATTATGAATACCAAAAATATTAAATACCTGATTCTAGGCTTGGTAGTAGCCGGTGCCTTTGGGATATATTCGTGCGATGGAAATGAAGATGCAAAAATAGCGGAGGAAGCGTTTGTTTATAATTCGATAAAAATATTAGAAACAGCTTACCATGCCGATTCAACTACCATTTATTTATTAAAAGGACAGGAACTGCAATTAAGCTATGCGCTTACCCCCTCGGAAGGTATAACATTTCCCGGACTTGCTTGGACTTCTTCCAACGAATCGGTAGTAAAAGTAACCCAAGAAGGTAAAATTACTGCCCAAAATACTGAAGGACAAGCAGTAATACAGCTTGCGCCGGGTATTGGCTTTGGAGCAACAGAAGCTACGCCTGCCGTAACAATCGTTGTGTTGGATCATTACGTGTATATGCACACGGTAAGTATCGTTAATCCTTTACTTGCTGGTGAAATGATTGACGTGGGACAGACCTATCAATTAAATGCGACTAACACAACCGTTTCGGGTGATGCACCAACCTTTGTCAAATACAAATGGACAAGTAGCGACACCTCGGTTGCAACGGTTAATGTGAAAACGGGCGAGGTACGTGGCGTTAGTCAAGGTAGTGCAACAATCACTTGCACTGCTGACGACCAAAATCCTAATCCACCCGTAATGGCTACAACTACAACAGTTGTCAATATCCGTCAGATTGTTCCGATAGAAACATTGGAAATAGTCAACGACAGCGAACTTGCCGTATTGGGCTACGGGCAAGAATATCAAATTAAGTTTAACGTTACGCCTGCCAATGCTACCGTTTCGTCTATTGTGTGGACGAGCGACAACGACGTTGCGATAAGCGTTGATAACAAAGGAAAACTCACAGTAAAGGCGATGGATGCTGCAACTGCCAGTATAACTGCAACTGCCGGCAACATTGTCCGCAAGATCAATGTAGCTGTAGCACAAGGGCGCTTGTGTTATTCGTTTGCCAATCATTTTACACCTTGGACAATAACTACTGCAGGCGCTGTGGTTCAGACTTCAGACGGAACAAAAACAACCATAGCAATGAGCAATCCCTCCAACGAAGGTACCGCCAAACATCGTGGCGATATCAATTTGGTTACCAACGGAAGCGGTGCAATTATGGTAGCTCATCCCAATGTATATCGCTATTTGGCTGTAAAAATGAAATTTCCCACTTCGTTGGTAGCCGGAAGCAATTCACAAGGCTGTATCAAATTAGAAATGTTTGACAATCCCCGCACTATTGGTCCGGTTTATACAGGAGCTACGGATAGTAATCAAAATAATATGTATTCCATTTTTGGAGCCGATGCTATTTCTACCACAGAACCGAATGTTTTGGTCTTCGATTTGTTTGGTACAAAATGGAGTGGAGGCTTTACCACAAACGCCAATCCATATAACATACTTCAATTCAAATTTGTAATAGCCGACTATCCGGTGGCTGCACCCTGGACATACGATATTTATTGGTTGAGAACTTTTAAAACGATGGACGAATTAGCTGCGTTTATAAGCGCCGGGAATTAATTATTTAAAAAGAACTTATATTGTGAAACAGTACGCTTCGTGCCTTTGTGGTGGAGTTACACTTACCACAAAGACACAAAGTGTACAATATATATATCATCATCAACTCTAATTTTTATTATAATGAAAAGTATTGTGAATATAACAACTGCGGGTTTATTACTTATTATAACCGTTTTTATCTTTGCTTGTGGCGGTAAAGATCCTGATGTTCCCGATAATCCCAATACAGGAGTAACCGATTATTTGAAAAATATTCAACATCCCTGCATATTACACACACAAGCCGATTTTGATTTTGTAAAACAAAAGGTAACAGCAGGTGAACAGCCTTGGAGAAATGCTTTTACACATCTCGAAAACAGTAAACACGCCCAAAGTAACTGGAAAGCAAACCCCGTGAAAAAATTGGCGCGCCTTGATGCTGCCAACTGGTCGGCAATTGACCGGTGGACAAAAGAAGGAATTGATGCCGATTGGTACAGTGGAATTCATACCAACTATACAAATCTGATGTACGATGCGCATTCCGCCTATCAATTGGCTTTACGATGGAAAATATCGGGCGATATACAATATGCCAAAGCAGGCATAGATATACTCAACGCTTGGGCAAAAACTTGTACCGGCTTTATCGTAAACAAGCAGGGAACTCTGATAGATCCCAACGAAAACCTAATAAACATACAGACACATCAATTGGCGGCGGCGGCAGAAATTTTGCGTGACTGTGATTATTGGATAGCAATCGATTTTACGGCATTTAAAAAGTGGATAACCGATGTGTTTTACAAACATGCAAGTGGGTTTTTACAGGCGAAATCGGGATGTGCCATGCACTATTGGCTCAATTGGGATTTGGCACAGATGACAGCAATTCTCTCTATCGGTATTTTGACCGACGACAACTATAAAATAAACGAAGCCATCAAATATTTTAAAAAAGGATTGGGAACAGGAAATATAGCCAATGCTGTCCCATTTATCCATCAAGACCCGAACAGCGACGAACAGTTAGGACAAAGTAACGAATCGGGGCGGGATCAAGGACACGCTACACTTTGTGTAAGTCTGATGAGTACATTTTGCCGATTAGCTCAGGTGGTGGGTGAAGATTTGCTTGTTTACGACAATGCCCGAGCGCTTGCTATGTGTGAATATACGGCTAAATATAATATTGGTACAGTCGAAAGCAATGGAACAATGATTAACTTCAAGTATGATGTCCCCTTTACAAACTATACAAATTGCGAATACAGTCATTCGGCTGTTTCGGGAGTGGGTAGGGGAACCATACGTCCTGCTTGGGAATTGGTTTGTCGCCTGGCTGCCGACTACGGTAAATCTGCCGTTTATTCGAAACAGTGGACAACTCTCATGCGCCAAAATGTCGTACGTGGATATGGTGAGGGCGGTGGTGGAGACTATGGCAATGCCAGCGGCGGTTACGATCAGCTTGGCTGGGGAACACTAATGTTTGCAAAAGAATAAAACAATAAAACAATCAACTCAATTACTAATCTCAAAAAAAAATTATCATGAAAATTTTTACTAAATCTATTATGCCAACCCTATTTGTTATATTGGGTTGTATGCAAATGACAGCACAATTGACAACTTGGAACGCAAACAACTGGAGCGCAAGAGATGGTGCAACAGCAGAAGTGAGTGGTACTACGCTTGTAGTTACTGCAAGCACAGATAATACAGCCAATGTGTACTACAACAGCTCGGCGGTAACCTTGTCGAGCAATGAAACTTGGATGGCTGTAAAATTGAAAGCAAACAATGCAACTTTGAGTGACCCAACCTTGACACTCGAATATTACTTGGTAGATGACAACGGTACTGCTCAAAAGATTTTTTCTCAAATAAACAAAGGCAAGGCGTATGCCGCCGATACAGATGGAAATAATATTGCCGACACGTATTTTTTTGATTTGAAAAATATTTTGGGTACAGCTTTTGTCGATGGGTATCAATTTCATACTACCAATATGAACTGGGAAAATGGAACATCGACCACACCGGGGGCTTACAGAGGGACAATAAGATTGAATGTCAATGCAACTCCCGATGCTTCAGGCAATCCGGTAACGGTTGAAATAACAAAAGTTCAGACCTATTTTTCGGTCCAACAAGTAATGGCGGATTTGAATGCAAAAGGGATAGATTGGAATCCTACAACATGGATGAACTCGGGTACGGGAATTGTCAATACAATAGTTGATAATACGCTTGAAGTCTCAAATCTGGTCACAAGTGGCAGCAACTACCGTGCCGATTTGGTTTATAAAAATCCGTTTACATTCGATACAAGCAAACCTTTCTTAGCTCTCAAACTCAAAACTATAAATTCTACATTAAGCACAGCCGACCGCAAACTACAAGTTTTGTCGCAATTGAAGGACAACGCTAATGTGCAATATGGTTTTAATCAAGAAAATAAACAGACAGGTAATCAGTACGATACTGATGGAAATGGAATCTATGACACATATATTTGGGATTTGTCGTCTGCCATAGGTACCTATTTTACGAACGACACTACTGTTTTTGCCACGCTTAATTCTACGGGAGGTTTGGTTTGGGCTAATGGAAGCGGCGCACGTTCATTCAGAGGCAATGTGAAATTTACTGTCATTGTTGTTCCTGATGGAGGTAAAACACAGGCAGACATTTTCTATAAAGTGTTTTATGTAGGTACCTTTGCTACTCAGGAAGCCGCATTAACCTATTTGCTGGAAACATCAACTTCGGATAATACTGGAAAATCAGAGAAAAATTTCCGCTACTATTCCGAAAACGGTACTTTGCATATAATCTCAAACAAAGCGCAAAGCATAATTATTTACGGCATTGATGGACGCTTGGTGCAAAAAATGGAACTTGTAGAAGGTGAAAATCTTACAAATTTACCAAAAGGAATTTATATTGTTAATAACCAAAAAATTATAGTAAAATAAAAGTTAAATGATACGCTCATTTCTTTCTATAATAGGTATTGGTGCGTTTTTAATGAAAATATATGTTGTGCCTGTACAGGCACAACATATATTTATTCATCCGGGTATTTCACACAAAAAATCAGACCTTGAGCGAATGAAAGCTATGGTAAACGCGCAAATATATCCTTGGTATAACGCTTATAATGATTTGAAGAGCAATTCTATGGCAAAATATGATTATAAGGTTAGAGGAAAGGATACCTGTCGTATTATTATTCAGGATGGAACAAATTTTGCCTCTTTTCGTAACGATTCCAAAGCAGCATATCTAAATGCATTGATGTGGGCTATTACAGATGATTCGCGCCACGCTCAAAAATGTGTTGAGATATTCAACGCTTGGAGTAATCTTACTTGTTTTCAGGGAGGAGGTACAGAATCGCTTAACGCAGGACGCGTAGGCTGGCAGATAATAGAGGCGGCAGAGATTATTAAAAGTACTTACAATGGTTGGGCAAATTCCGATATTCAAAGATTTAAAGATATGCTCGTGTATCCGGGATATTCGAATGTGGCAAAGCCATCTTCGGTAAATAACAATAACGGTACTTTTTATTGGCGTGTATATCAGGGAGACGCAGGTAGGCATGGTAACCAGGATTTATTTGGTTGGCGTGTAGTGATGGCAATAGGAATTTTTCTCGACAATCCTATTATGTTTGACCGCGCCTATCGTTACCTTACCAAACAGTCGCACCGTTCCGATGATATTCCTTACGAATCGGGTCCTCCCATAGGATCTTCCGTTATCGTTGCCCAAACTGACTATCTTATCAGTTACCAATCTACCGCAAGACAAAACAAAACTCCCGATTACGGTTACAACGGGGCCTTGGACTATTATATTCTTTCCAACGGTCAATCTCAAGAAAGCTCTCGCGACCAAGAACACGCCGCGCTTGGTATAGGGATACTCTCATCCATGGCAGAAATAGCGTGGAACCAGGGATATGATATTTACAGTATGTACGACAACCGAATTTTGAAAGGTTATGAATGGGCTATGCGATACAACGTTTCCTATTTGCAAGCTTATCCAGACCAACAAACCTCTTGGGAACCAACTGTAGAAAGTGGTGAATTTATTCAATTTATTGATAGAACAAAAAGATGGAAATCGCTCAAAATAAATCCTTATGTAGAATCGGGTGATGTCAATAGTGTAACAAGAGGAAAATTCCTAATAGAAAAATCACGTCCCGTTTACGAAATAGCCTTGGCGCACTACGGCGTAAGAGCAGAATTGCCTGCCGATGAAATGAAATGGACACAAAGAGCATTGGACATCAACGGATTGGAAAAGTTAAGTTCCAATGCCGGACTTTGGCATGACCATTTGGGGTGGGGTGGATTAACTTTTCGCCGTACCGTATGGATGGCAGGCGACCCTGTAAGTTATGCCGACGGGCAAAAAAGGTTTTCGCTTCCGCAAGTTCCCTGCACAATTTCTGCTGTTGATTTTGACCAATATGTTGATAACGGACAAGGGCATACTTATTCTGACAATTCGACAGGAAATATAGGTAATGTTTACCGCACCGACACAGAGGTAGATATAAAAACAAATGATGACGGTTATGTTATCTATAATATTGAAAACGGAGAATGGACAAGTTACACTTTTGGTGTGAATATAACAGGTAATTATGATATTTCTGTCCACTACAAAACAGCAAACTTGGGCGTAAAAATTCAAATTGCCATTGACGGTATGGTCTGCGATGAAGTATTTTTGCCACAAAGTAACGATTTTATTGATACAAAAGCAGCAACCGTCCGTTTGGAAAAAGGGGCGCATGTTATTCGCATTTATCATACAGAATCAAACAACTCGTTTGAATTTAGCAAATTGCAGTTTGTCTATACCTCTGTTGCTCCCGTACAAACAACAGCAATTAACAACAATATCTCTATAAGAAACTTAAATGGCAGCTTACAAATATTTACTTCTGACAAGGATTGTATCAGACAAATAGATATTTACGATTTACGGGGCAGTAACCTTTATTCTTGCCAAAATGTGGAGGGAATATTACATAATGTTAAAACAAATTCATTCCCAAAATCATTTATAATAAAAGTACAGAGTGAGTTAGGAACAAATACCATAAAATTTGTCAATAATTAATTGATAATGAAACATACCATTTTAATATTTTTGTTGTTCATCTCTGCCGTTTTGCAAGGACAAATTGTAGTTTATCCCGTTCCGCAGGAGATGTATTACGCTATGCACAACGACGATTTTACCGTACAAGTACGCACCTCAAACGGCGATTGGCAAGATTTGTACGAATACAAGGTGGAGGTGGATGCAGACAGCAAATCGGTGGCTTCTATGGTGCAATTTGATTTTAGAGGAAAAATTGAAATACGAGTGAAGGTAAACAATGGATCAGTGAATAATATAAAAATAAGACCATTACAAAAAAATATTGTACCAAAAACGATAGATAACGTGGTGTGTTTTTCACTCGAAAATCCCACAAAACTCTCATTCGAAGTCAATGGTGACCGCTTACACAATCTGCATATATTTGCCAATCCTATTACTACCGAAAATTTTTTGCCGACAGATAAAGATGTGACTTACTTTGGCAAGGGGGTTCACATCCCGTCCGATTCTATACAAAAGGCATTTATCATACCTTCCAATAAAACGGTTTATATAGATGCCGGCGCTATCGTCTGTGGAAAATTTCTTTGTGAAAATGTCGAAAATGTGCGTTTTGCAGGGCGGGGTTTTATTTATAATGCCGAGCGAGGATTCGAGCTGAAATTTTGTAAAAATATTGAAATAGATGGTGTTACGGTAATTAATCCGAGACATTATACCGTTTACGGCGGACAAACAACCGGATTGAAAATAAACAATTTGAAATCTTTCAGCAATCGAGGATGGAGTGACGGAATTGATTTGATGAGCTGCTCCAACGTTGCCATCAACGATGTTTTTATGCGTAATTCAGACGATTGTATTGCTCTTTACACACACCGATGGGATTTTTATGGAGACGCGAAGAACTATAATATAACAAACGCAATTCTTTGGGCAGATATTGCACATCCGATAAATATCGGCTTGCACGGCGATACATCACACGAAGGAAATGTGATTGAAAATATTCGCTTTTCGGAAATAGATATTTTGGAACATGACGAAGATGACCGCAATTATCAAGGCTGTATGGCATTTAGTGTGAGCGACCACAATTTGGTGCAAAACGTGAGTTTTGAAAACATACGGGTTGAAAATATTCAAGAAGGGCAATTGCTTAACTTGAGGGTGTTGTACAACGAAAAATATTCTTCGGGAGCCGGACGTGGTATAAGAAATATATCATTCAAAAATATCTATTACAATGGGTACGGCGAAAACCCCTCCATAATAGAGGGTTACTCCGACAGAAACCATATCGAGAACGTAAAATTTGAAAATATCATTGTAAATGGAACAAAGATTGAAACGTTGGAAGAAGGAAATATCCGAGTAGGAAAATTTACAAAAAATATAACCATAGAGTAATTGAAATGAAAAAATCAGAAACTGTTCTTAAAAAACGAATTGTGAGAAAAATATATCTGATGCTGTCAATCTGTATTCTGTCAATGGAAGTATTAGCACAAACAGTTGTCGAATCAACCCGAACGCAACTCCGTTCACCGGACGGAAAGTATGTTTTTACTTTCTATCAAAAACAAATGGGCAAATATGGTAAACAAATGTACTATACATTGTCTTACAATGGCAAATCGATTGTCAAAGAATCAGAATTGGGAATTTTAATCGAAAATCGGCTTTTCGAATCGGCATTAGCCGTGCCGAATGACACCTGCGCAATATGGGGTGAAAATATGATACTCATCAATGCCGATACCAAAACAATTGATGAAACGTGGCATCCTATTTACGGAGAACGAAACCAGATTAGAAACCATTACAACGAATTGGTGCTGAATTTTCAAAAAGGGAGAGTTTCCCAAACAGAAAATGGACTTACCGTTTCCGCAGTAGGGGCGGGGCAAAGCTATGATAAAAAACAGTACTATTATATGGATCTTATAGTACGCGCATATAACGAAGGGATAGCATTTCAGTACCATTTTCCCGAAGCTACCAATGGACTTTTTCTACATATTGTAGGCGAACAAACACAATTTGTTTTACCCGAAGGCGCTATGGCTTATCACGAAACTTGGGCGCAAGCCCAATACTCGCTTTTACCTTTAAAAAATTGGACGGATGAGAGCGAGCGCCCTTTAACGATAAAACTTGCTAATGGATTGACGGTTGCTCTTGGTGAGGCAGAAATGATAAGTTATACCCGAACAAAATTTCGTTTGGCAAAAGAAAATACGTTACAAACTTCACTGTACGGATCGGTTGATGCAATCACCCCTTATTCTACCTCTTGGCGTACAATTATGGTAGCCGAAAAATCAATTGACCTTATCTCCAATAACGACCTTATCCTGAATCTGAATCCCAAAAACCAAATAAAAGATGCCTCGTGGATTAAGCCCGGAAAAGTAATGCGAGTATCAAAACTCACCCAAGAAGACGCTATAAAAGTAATCGACTTTGCAGCCAAACGAGGATTACAATACGCACATCTGGATGCCGGTTGGTATGGTTCCGAAGTAAAAATGAATTCCGATGCAACCAAAGTGAGTCCCGAGCGAAATATAGATTTGCAAGCACTGGTAGCTTATGCCCGAACGAAAGGAATCGGCATTTGGGTATATGTGAATCAACGCGCCTTGTTGCAGCAATTAGACGAAATATTACCATTGTACAAAAAATGGGGCATCAAAGGGATCAAATTCGGATTTGTGCAAATTGGCAATCAATATTGGACAACATGGCTTCACCAAGCAATACGCAAATGCAGCGAGTATGAAATCATGGTCGATATTCATGACGAATATCGCCCCACAGGATTTAGCCGTACCTATCCCAATTTATTGACTCAAGAAGGAGTCAGAGGCAACGAAGAATTTCCCGACGCCACGCACAATGCTATTTTACCTTTCACGCGCTTTTTGGCAGGAGCCGGTGATTATACCATTTGCTATTACGACAAAAGGATAAAAACTACCCATGCCCACCAATTGTCTATGGCAGTAGTGTATTATAGCCCGTTACAATTCCTTTACTGGTACGATCAACCGTCGGCTTATCAAGGAGAGCCAGAAATTGAGTTTTTCGACAAAGTAAAAACGGTATGGGATGATACCAAGGTACTCGATGGAGAAATTGGCGAATACATAAGTATAGCGAGGAAAAGTGGAAACGAATGGTTTGTAGGAACAATGACAAACAATGATGCAAGAAAAATCAATACATCTCTCAATTTTTTGGACATCGATAAAAAGTACCTTGCCAATATATATACCGATGACGATACGGTACAAACAAAAACCAAAATTCGCGTATCCCGTATGATAGTGGACAGTAAATCCATTCTAAAATTTCAACTGAAACCAAGCGGAGGATGTGCCGTACACCTTATACCGGCAACAAAAGAAGATTTGAAAAGTCATAAAACACACAAAAAAGACCAGATACTCTAAAAAATCAGTAAAAGATGAAAAAATATAGTCTGATAATATTATTACTGATGTTTGGTTTCATTTGTGCGAAAGCAACAGAATATCAATGGGTTGTAAATCTCGATTACATTTCCGACGAAACCAAAAGCAATTCTGAAGCTTTTTTGTGGATTCCAACTAATTGCGAACAATTAAAGGCAATAGTTGTCAGCCAGCAAAATATGTGCGAAGAGACTATTTTTGAACACTCACGTTTCAGAGAAGCTATGTCGGAGCTTGGAATGGCAATTGTTTGGATAGCTCCCGGTATTGATTACCAGTGGGATGTGAAAAATGGCTGCCAAAAAGTTTTTGATAAGATGTTGATAGATTTGGCCGATATAAGCGGTTACGAAGAGATAAAAACGGTGCCAATTGTCCCTCTCGGACATTCGGCAATGGCTACATTTCCGTGGAATTTTGCCGCTTGGAATCCGGAACGTACACTGGCTGTCATATCCTACAAAGGAGACGCTCCACGTACAAACCTGACAGGCTATGGACGTGAAAATTTGGAATGGGGCAGGATACGTAATATTGACGGTATTCCCGGATTGATGATAGAAGGCGAATATGAATGGTGGGAAGCACGCGTAAATCCGGCGTTGGCTTTCCGTATGATGTATCCTGAAAGTTGTATCTCGTTTTTGTACGACAGAGGACAGGGGCATTTTGACGTGTCAAATAAAGTTGTAGATTATATAACCTTATTTCTGAAAAAGGCAGTTTTGTACAGATTACCTCAAAATCAAAGCCGGGATAGAGAAGTAACATTAAAAAAAATAAATCCACAAGAGGGTTGGCTCGCCGAACGCTGGTTCGGTAACTATAAAAAGCGTTCGAAACCGGCACCCTTATCCCAATATAAGGGAAACCGACACGATGCTTTTTGGTATTTTGACAGAGAAATAGCCGAAGCGACAGAAAGCTATTATAAGGAAAATATAAATAAAAAAATGAGATATATTTCTTATTGTATTGATTATAAGATGATTGATTTTTATAAAATGAGGCATTCACAATACGAACTGTCGCCTAATATTAAAGAAAATTTGGTTTTTCATCTCAAACCTGTTTTTACCGACAGTTTGCATACAAAAATAATAACATCCTCTTCAACCGATTTGAAAATAAATAAAATAAATGGTCCTGTAGAGCAGGTAAACGACACTACATTCAGAGTACACTTTTATCGGATAGGACTGAACAATCCGAGACGAACAGGCGATATTTGGCTTTTTGCTCAAAGCGAAGAAAATGATCAGTACAAAAGCGCCGTTCAGCAAATAAATATCCGCATCCCATATCCACAAAAAGAGGGCGAAAAGCAGCATATCTTATTTCCCGATTTGTCGGACGTGCCGGTAGGAACAGAACCAATACCGCTGAACGCCACAAGCGATAAGGGATTGAATGTTTCGTATTACATAAAATGCGGTCCGGCAGAAATAATCGGAGATAAATTGATTCTCAATAAAATACCTCCGCGAGCCAAATATCCGTTAAAGGTAACAGTGATGGCATGGCAGTATGGTATAAGAGGTAAAATACAAACAGCCGATGCGGTAAAACGCAGTTTCTATATTATTCAATCACAAAATCATCCAAAATAATGAAACAATCTATTTTAGTATTATCTTGTATGACGATATTTGTTCAGCTAACAATTGCTCAATCGGTATATCCGGGACAGCATAAAAACAAAATTGAACTGCCTCTAAAAGGAGAAATAAAAGCATACAGTTTCGACCTGAAAGATGTCCGTTTACTCGATTCTCCTTTCAAACAGAATCTGGAACGTGAATCAACATGGATATTATCGATTGGAGTCGATCGCTTGTTACACAGCTTTCGTACATCTGCAGGTATGTGGGCCGGACTTGAGGGGGGATATTCTTCTGTAAAAAAATTGGGAGGATGGGAGTCTCTTGATTGCGAATTGCGAGGACACTCCACAGGACATATTATGTCGGCATTGGCTTATCTCTACGCCTCTACCGGCGATGAGAGGTACAAAACAAAGTCAGACAGCATTATAAACGGATTGAGCGAAGTACAAAATACACTAACCAACAACGGACACAACGGCTATATCGGAGCTTATCCCGAAAATTTGATTAACCGCAACATAGCCGGACAACGAGTTTGGGCACCTTGGTACACCCTACATAAAATATATGCCGGACTTATAGACCAATATCTTTATTGCGACAATCAAAAGGCATTGGATATTGTAATCTCGGCTTCAAACTGGGCTTATGACAAACTGTTGCCTCTCAACGAAGAACAAAAAACGCTGATGTTGCGCAACGAGTTTGGCGGAATAAATGAATCTTTTTACAATTTATACTCTATCACAAACAATCCCAAATACTTAAAACTTGCCCATTTTTTTTATCATTCGGCAGTAATCGACCCTTTAGCTGAAAACAGAGACGAATTGAATAATAAACATGCAAACACATTTATCCCGAAAATAATAGGCGAAGCTCGCAACTATGAACTAAGCGGGAACGAACGGTCAAAATACATTGCCAACTATTTTTGGAACACGGTAATAGAGCATCAAACCTTCTGCACAGGAGGAAACAGCCATAAAGAAAAATTTATTCCTTCCGATAAAATCTCCGAATTTCTGACAGGATACACACAAGAAACCTGCAATACAAATAATATGTTGAAACTCACCCGTCATTTGTTTTGTTGGAACCCCGATGTAAAATATGTGGATTTTTACGAAAGGGCATTGTATAATCATATACTGGGGCAACAAGACCCCAAGTCGGGAATGGTAGCTTACTTCTTACCGTTATTGCCCGGAGCGCACAAAGTGTATAGCACGCCCGAACACTCATTTTGGTGTTGCGTAGGGACGGGGTTTGAAAATCATGCAAAATATGGAGAATCCATTTATTTTCATAACGAAGAAAGTTTATATGTAAATCTGTTTATACCATCGGAATTGACTTGGAAAGAAAAAGGGATAAAAATACGTCAGGAAACAAAATTTCCAAATGACGACTATGTCTGTCTGACAATTACTGCCGATAAGTCGATAAAAATACCGATAAGTCTCCGTTATCCTGCCTGGACATCCAATGTAGAGCTTAAAATAAACGGAAAAAAAATAGCGATAGAGCAACTCCCGTCAAGCTATATGGTAATTGACAGAATTTGGAAAAACGGCGATAAAATAGAAATCCGCTATCCGATGAATTTACATTTGGCAGCAACGAACGACAATCTTGATAAAGCAGCCGTAATGTATGGTCCACTTGTGCTTGCCGGTGTTATGGGAAGAGAAGGGATAGAGGCTCCCGCACCCTTTTCTGATCCGCATAAGCACAACGACTACTATACTTACGACTATCATGTGCCGAATAACTTGAAAACAACTCTTGTTTTAGATAAAAAAAAATTGAATCACTCCATAATACCGGTTGTTGGAGGTGAGGTGGCATTTACAGTATCAAAAGAAGACATCAGATTAGAGCCTATCTATCAAATACATCATCAGCGATATGTGGTTTATTGGGACTTAAAATAAAAAATAAGATGAAGAAAATATTGGTATTATTAATGGTGTTTTTAATATATAATCTTGTATCAGCTCAAGATATTCCGCTACCACCCAATCTGCCACAAACGCATCCCCGTTTGATGACTACGTTGGAATATAAGCACATTTTGCAGAAACAATTGAGAAATGAAATATGGGCAAAAGACGTGATGCAGGGGATTCTTCAGCGTATTGACCCCTATGTGGAAAAAACACAACAGCAATCCGATTGGCTTTATTCTCGTCTGATGATGTACTGGAAAAGTAGAGCAACACAAGTATATGTCAAAGGTGGCGCATATTCGCATGCCAATGGTAAAGCGCCTGTACCTACCGTTCGTTTTGGCAGTACACGCGGAGTAGGTTCTAACTATAAGCGCCCAAAATTGGAAGACATTGTACCTTATATGGACGATACAAAAGGCATTTATTTTCACAATTCGGCAAAAGAAGGAAACCCGTTGGAATGGACAGAGCAAACCAATGTGTCGGGGAATGGCATCGAAAGTGTGAACGAAGAAATTATGAAACTGGCAAAAGATGCCTCCTTTGTATATTGGGTAACCGACAACGAAAAATATGCAAAATTTGCATTTGATATTTTCGATACATATATGTCGGGGATGTATTACCGCTCCGAACCGATAGACTTGAGCAATGGACATGCACAAACTCTGGCAGGACTATCTACCTTTGAAGTCATTCAAGAGCGGATACTGAATGAATTAGCTTATACTTACGATTTCATATATCCTTACATTGAAAAAAAACATCAAGAAAAATTAGATAGATATGCCTCCACTTTTAAAAAATGGATCGATGTTTCAATTAAAAACGGCGTGCCTCACAACAATTGGAACCTACACAAGTCTAAATTTATTCTGAAAGTAGCCATGGCGCTGGAAGACAATAAAAATTACGCCGATGGCAAAGGACGCGAATACTATATCGATTATATATTGAATAAAAACTCTGTGCGTCAATGGTCGCTGACAAAATTTACAGAGTACGGCTACGATTACAACACTGGTATTTGGAACGAATGTCCCGGCTATGCGCAAGGAGTAACAAAAGATCTGACCAATTTTATCAGAGATTATGACAATACGTTTAATCAAAATCTACTGCCATACCTGCCCGTTATGAAAAAGGCGGTCGAAAGTCTGCCACAATATCTGTTTCCTAACAGCCAAATATCTGCGTTTGGCGACACCTATTATGGAAATATTTACACCGAAGCTTTTAGTGATATGATACGCCTGACCCAAAAATATCAAAATAAAAAAGATGAGAAATTTTTTACAGGAATGTATAACTTCTTTGAGCCGAATGCTGGGCAACAAAATTCAATACCTCAAAAATTACCCCCACAAATTACCTCTTTTTTTACCAGTAAGCCTCTTGTGTTGGACAAAGATGTAGAAAAAGGAGAATGGAGCGACTACGTTACTTCTACGTTTTACGCGCCCAATGTCAGCTGGTTTGTGCAGCGCAACAAATTTAGCAGCAAACAAAATGGACTGATGATTTCGCAATACGCTTCTTACGGTAACCATGCCCATAGCAACGGTATAGCGATAGAACTCTATGGAAAGGGATATGTATTGGGAGCCGAATCGGGTATCGGATCCTCTTATTTTGAAAAACCCTATTTAGAATACTACTCACAGTTTCCGGCACACAATACAGTTATGGTGGACGGAATCTCCAAATATCCCGAAATGTTGAGCAATCACCCTTTTGATTTGCTGGGATGCTATCCCCAATCGGAACAAAAAGAAGGATACTATCCAGATATCACCTACTCGGAAGTTTATTTTCTGGAACCCGAAAGCCGAAGCGACCAAAACCGTTTGTTAAGTATCATCAGTACAAGTGAGACAACCGGTTATTACGTAGATATTTTTCGCTCCCAAAAACAGAGACAGGGCGATAAATACCACGATTATTTTTACCATAATTTGGGACAGGAACTTTTTATTCAAAATGCAAACGGAGAGGAATTGAACCTACAACCAAGCGATGAAATGGGATTTGCCGGAGGGCATCTGTTTGCATTAGATTATATGTGGGACAAGCAATCGGTAAAGACAGACAACAATTATCAGGCGATATGGAAAATGAACTTTCCCGATGGAAACAATATCAGTATGAATTTATGGATGAAAGGTTACGAGGGACGCGAAGTCTTTTCTATCAAGGCGCCACCTTGCAAGGCGTTTCGGAGTAATAACGAGTTCCCATACGAAGTGGATAAAACGCCATACCTCACCCTTGTAGCCCGCCAATATGGTGAAGCTTGGAAGCATCCTTTCGTATCTGTCTTTGAACCGACAAACGAAAAAGAAGGACGTTCAATAGAATCAATACAACCCTTTGTACCGGATAAAACTGTTTCTAACGATTTTGTGGGTTTAACGATAAAAAGTAAATCGGGCAGAACAGACTATATTTTCTCCTCGATTAAAGAAGAAAAAGCAGACTATAAAGATATGTCGGTTAATGCCACTTATGCCGTAATAAGTGAAAATGGAAAAAATTTCACACTATTTCTCGGTAATGGAACAAATATTGCTGCCAAAGGATTTGCAATAGAAACAGACGAAAAAGCAAATGCCGTGCTTGAATATAAAAATGGAGAATACTTTTTTACCTGCGATAAGCCGGCAACCATTATTATGGGAAAAAACAAAAAAAATATAAAAAGAGATAAAACAAATTATCAAAAAATTGAATGATGAGAAACACATTACTGGTAATCGTTTTTTTTATGGGTATAGCGGTGAACGCCCAAAACTATCAATCGCAAGTATGGACAGCCGATCAGGGCAACGGGACGTATAAAAACCCGATTCTCTACGCCGACTATTCCGACCCCGATATTATTCGCGTGGACAACGATTATTATATGACCGCATCGAGTTTCAACTGCGTGCCGGGATTACCGATACTCCATTCAAATGATTTGATAAATTGGAAATTGGTTAATTATGCTCTATCAGATTTGAATATTGAAGGCGCTCCCAATGTTTTTTTTGATAAACCACAGCACGGAAAAGGCGTTTGGGCACCTTGCATTCGCTACCATAACGGTGAATATATGATTTATTGGGGCGATCCTGATTTTGGTATTTATATGGTAAAAACTAAAAATATACTTGCCAAATGGGAGAAACCTGTATTGGTACTGCCAGGAAAAGGACGCATAGACCCAAGTCCTTTGTTTGACGACGATGGTAAAGCATATCTGATACATGCTTGGGCAAAAAGCCGTGCAGGATTAAACAGTATTATAACCATCTGTGAAATGAATGCCGACGGAACAAAAGTAGTAAGCGAAGAAACGCTCATTTACGATGGGCTGGTTCACGGCAACTATACAACCGAAGGTGGAAAATTCTATAAAAGAGGTGAATATTACTATCTGTTGGCACCTGCCGGAGGAGTAGAAACCGGTTGGCAGATAGCATTACGTTCGAAGGGCATATACGGACCTTATGAAATGCAAAAGGTACTGGCCCAAGGTTCTACAAAAGTAAACGGTCCGCACCAAGGAGGATTGGTAGATACACAGACGGGGGAGTCATGGTTTCTCCATTTTCAAGATAAAGGCGCTTATGGGCGAATCATCCATCTACAACCCGTAACTTGGAAAAACGATTGGCCCGTGATGGGAACAAACGATAAAGAAGGATATTGCGGAGAACCTGTAGAAACATATAAAAAACCCGATGTAGGCAAAATATATCCAATAGAAACACCTGCAGAAAGCGATGAATTTAACTTGCCAAAATTGGGTTTGCAGTGGTCATGGCATGCCAATCCAAAGCAAACCTGGGCTTTTCCGTCGGTAAACGGTTATTTGCGCATATACGGACAATATTATCCCGAAAATTTTACCAACTTTTGGGATATCCCGAATCTTCTACTCCAAAAACTTACTGCACCTGCTTCTGTGGCAACTATGAAAATAACTGCCATACTTCAAAACGAAGGAGATAAAGCAGGGTTGATAATCATGGGTTGGGATTATTCCTATCTTGCTTTGATAAAAACGATCGGCGGATATGAACTTGAACAAGTCATTTGCAAAGATGCTGAACAAAAAGAAAAAGAACTACAGACTGCCAAAACGGATATAAAAAAAATAAAAATAAATGTACGATACAATTATCAAACACCATTGGAAAATGTGGAGCTTTATTTTAGATTAAAGGTCGAAGAAGGCGGATTATGCAAATTCTCTTATAGTTTGGATGGGAAAAAATATGTCGATTTTGGAGACCATTTTATAGCCAGACAAGGGAAGTGGATAGGTGCCAAAACAGGAATGTTTATTATGAATAAAACAATTGATACACCCCGTTCATGGATAGACGTAGATTGGTTCAGAGTAGAAAAAATAACAAAATAAATAATAAAAAGAACATGAAAATAGCAAATGTGATAATAGGAACCGGTTTAATGCTGTTACTCGTTTCTTGTACAACTCAAAAAACAGAAACGTTGGATGTTGATAACGAATTAGCATATTGCAATACTCAAACAAAACGTACATTAGCCCAACTGAACGACACGGCGATGATACCCCGCAATATATTGACAGACGAAACACGATGGAATCTGTGTCCTATTCAGATAGAAGAATGGACAGTCGGATTTTGGCCAGGTATCTTATGGTACGACTACGAAGCTACAAAAGATGAAACCATAAAAAAACAGGCCACTTATTATACCGATTTGCTTGAACCACTGACCAAGCTTTCGGCTTACGATCACGATTTAGGATTTCAACTGTTTTGCAGTTATGGCAATGCTTATCGTCTGACGGGCGACGAAAAATACAAACAAATTATTCTTAATGGTGCCGATACACTAGCTACCTTATTCAATCCAAAAGTAGGAACCATTCTCTCCTGGCCTCGCGAAGCGAAAAATGGGCGTTTTGCCCCACACAACACCATCATGGACAATATGATGAATCTTGAAATGCTCTATTGGGCTGCGAAAAACGGAGGGAGAAAAGAATTGGCAGACATAGCAACCAAGCATGCCGAAATAACTATGAAAAACCATTTTCGCCGAAACGGAGGAAATTACCATGTTGCCATATACGATACAGCAAGTGGAAATTTTATAAAAGGAGTAACGCATCAAGGATATGCCGACAGCAGCTTGTGGACACGTGGACAGGCATGGGCCATTTACGGATATACACTTGTTTACAGAGAAACAAATGATAAAAAATTCCTTCGATTTGCCGAAAAAGTAACCGATGTATATTTGAGCCGTTTGCCCAACAATGAGTATGTACCGTCTTGGGACTTCGATGCTGTAAATATTCCCAACGAACCGCATGACGCCTCGGCTGCAGCGATTGTAGCCTCAGCATTGTTAGAACTATCGCAGCTGGAAGATAATCCGGCAAAAGCCGAAGACTATAAAAAAAACGCCATTAAAATGTTGGTAGAACTCTCAAGCGATAAATATCGCAGCGGAGAGTTCAAGCCCTCTTTTCTACTCCATTCGGTGGGGCATTACCCTGCAGGTTCAGAAATAGACGCTTCGATTAATTATGCCGATTATTACTATATTGAAGCATTAATTCGATACAAAAAAATGGACAAAGGATTAAAAGTTACCGATAATTTTTAGATAAATAGTCCAAAATAAATTTTAATGAAAATCTAATTCAAGAAAAGACTAATGTATTTTCAAATCCCCAAAGGGGAATTGAAATTTGTAACTTTCATTTTCAGTTCCCCATAGAAAAAAAATATCGATTTAAATTATTGAAAAACAGTAATATATTATTCTAATTTGTATAATCTCTAATATTTAATTTTCATAAACTTTTTCTCTTTCGGGCGCAGTTTTTGCCTTTGGTTTTTTCTGGCTCAAAAGAGAAAATATTAGGAGTAATAAATTGAACATAGTGTATTAAAAATTGGATTACGAATGCCCCCCTACAACAATGCGCATCACCTTGAGTGCGAGAACAAAAAAACGGATTGGTTGATAAATAAAAGATCCACGAAGGAATTTTGTCCATCGGGTAGGTTCGGTAGCGTATGCACTATTGCTGTAAGGAACAGTATAATCTCTTATGTCTTCTATTTTTGTTTCCATATTTTTATTTTTTATGGGATAAATGATTTCTCAAACTTAAATTATTCGGGTATCAACCACCAAAATGGTTTAGCTTTTGCCTTGTACAGAAACATATAATGCATAGCCCATTTGAACCAATGACCGGCTAGGCCCACTTCGCCAACGGTATAGTTAATGTCTCTTCCCCATTTCGGATATTTTTCCCAATCTTGCACTATGGGAAATACGGTCATTGTGGCGGCTCGTCCTTTGGTAAGGCTATATCCGGCAGATACTACGCAAGCAGCTCCCATTTTTGCCATAGAGGCTCTGTGCTTTACTTCATTATTCCCTGTTTTAATGATTTCGGCAATATTTTCGGCAACTACCTTTCCCATCACACCCGAAGGCATGCCTGTACGTGGAGGGGTAGGAGAGATGGGAGTTCCGTTTTTGCTTTTCATAGGTTTGGATATGGCATGAGGAGGTGCAAATGCAATGCCGCAAGCAAACATATTGTCGTATGCAGGATTTTGATAAGTTGTGGGCCAGTCTGCGGCTTTCCACTCTTCAAATGGCTTGACTGTATAATCGGCATCTACCTTCATAAATCCGTTTGGAGCAAATATCTTATCGGTAATATCCAAATTATTTTTGTCAAATGCTTTCAGTCCGACACCGGCAAAAGGGGGGATAAGCATGGCAAAGTCAAACCTTTGTTGATGCATTTCTCCGTCTAATGTTTCGTAATGTGCAACACCGGGCTCCACTTTGTTTACTCCTGCTCCCAATATCCAGCGAATGCCATTTTCTTTAAAAATAGATTCAGAAAAAATTTTTGTTGGCGTAACATATCCTCCCTGCTTGACGTAAGCCCCCGCCATTCCAAAATCTCCCAATTCGTATTCATTAGATATCCACGTAATCTCCGCAAATTTATTGAGATTCCTTTGTGTGATTTCGTAAGCTATATTCAGCGCGTACTCAAATGCAGCCCCTTGGCAAGTGGACATCCCGTGTCCTGTGCCAATAAGAAAATGTTGTTTTTGACCCTGCGCCATTTTTTCGAAACATTTTTGCACCTCTTTCCAAGCTTGTTCGGCGTGGTCGTATGTGCAAACAGAGTTTGAGTTTTTGTCGGGACCAAGTCCTTCTGTGCCGGCAAAGTTAAGTTTTGGACCGGTTGCATTGATAAGATAGTCAAATTTGACAATCTCTGTTTCGTCTTTTTTCTCGGCAGATACATATTGAATTTTTACGTACGAGCAAGGGTTTTCCTCATCTCCTTCGGGATGAATGGAGAGTGCTTTTGCCTGCTTAAATACAATTCCGAGTTTTTTATATATAGGTGCCAATGCAAAAATAACCTGCTTTCTGGTCATTCTTCCTACTCCAACCCATATGTTGGACGGAACCCATTGATAGTTGCTATTTGGACTGACGACTATCACCTCGTGCTGTTTACCTAATTTTCGACGGGCAGTCATAGCGGCGGTGTGTCCCGATATGCCTGCTCCTAAAATTACTACTTTTGCCATATAGATTTAAAAATTAAATGGTTAATATTGTTTCTGTGTATCGTTTTATTGTCCAACAAAATAGAGATTGTGTGTTTTATATGGTTGGGGCTGCGACATAAGTTTTTAGATACAAATTTTATTGAGGTATTTATATGTCATAATTTTTTAACAATATGTTTTCGAGATTATTTTTTTCTTTTTTTGAAGTTTTATCCAGACATTCCAAAATACGTTTTTTGAATTTCCAACAGGTCATCTGATTAATATTTAACTGATAAGAAAAGTTATAAGAAGATATATTTTGTTTCAGAACGCATACGTTATAGGCGATAAAAAATGCTTTGTTTATAGGAAACTTAATATTATGAAAAAGAGTGTGTGCCGATGCCGATTCTTCTTTTTTGCATTTGGTGCAGCGGCGTGAAAAGGGTGTTTTTCCGTCGCAATAATTTGTGTTGCCACACTTACGGCATTCAAATCCTTCTTTCCATTTTATTTGGGCAATCAATTCCAATACTTTGGCGCTGTCTTCAAATAGTTTTTCTCGCTCTGTTTCCGATATAATTTCTGGTATTGTCATCGTGTTTCTATTTTATTGCAAATATAGACAATATATTAGTGATAACAAAATAATTTAACAGGTGATATTATAATGATATAAATACGGATTCGCATAGAGATGCTGCCATTATTGGAGAAGGTAAAACCTGCGAAGTTGCCTTGCTTGGCGCTGGTAGATATACTCTAGTTGCAAAAGCGGGCATATCAATACTCCCAATTGCCACATTTGCAAAAAGATTACTTACATTAGATACTGATTATTAGTTGTTTTATCAGCTTGAGATAATAAACCGGCAATATTAAAATCGAATTATTGGGAAAAATGGATTCAAATCATTTTTGCAATCTATTCTTTTCCCAATTGCTTGTTGAGTAATTTTAGTTCGTCTTGCCGTTTTGATATTGATTGCACATAGTTCACAAGCGTGTAACCATCTTTTTCGGAGGTGTTAGCCGTATGCAGATATGTTTCAAGCGCTTTGTCGGCATAAATATTAGCTTTTTCAAAATTTCCAATAATCTCGTATGAAACGGCAATATTATTGTAAGCTTGGTATTTTATTTTGTTCGATTTTGACGTTTCTGCAGCCTTTTCCCAAAGTGTGATGGCTTGTTGCCACTTGAGATAGGGTACCGAATCCATAGCTTGTTGCATTTTTGAATCTTTGGGAGCAAAAAAATACCGATCTTCCTTTTCCCATCTTGGTACCATTCTTTCAGCCGTATTGGAGCCGAGCAAAATAGAGGCATCTACCAAGGCGTTATACCGATTGGGAAGATTGAGCGAGGCTGTTTTTCTGTCAAAATCGTAACTCGACCAATAAAAGCTATCGACAAATTGTACCGAATGGGCTTTCATATCAAGATAGTAAAGGGTCCAATCGGTTTTTACTTTTACTTCGGTTTCATTGCCATAACTGCCGTATTCGGTATAAAACTCTTCGTTGTGGTCTGTTATATACACTTTGTCCAATGAGATGATGGCATCGGAGTCAAACATGATACAAAGAGTTTTTATCCGTTCAGGAGAAAGTTTGTGTATGCTCTCATAGTCGTTAGTCAGGTTTTGATTGGTAAGACTTAGCGTTACTTTGTCAAAAAAGTTATAATTCTCCAGATCGTCTCGGAATGATGCGGTAATGAAAATTCCGGCGCTGTCAAAAGGTATTTCCAATTTGGAGGTTGTACCAAAAAGTGATTTCAGGGTATGTCCTTCGTTGTAGGGTTGTGGTGTGGAATTGTTTACGATAACCACATTTTTTACTTCGGGAGGGAAAGTAACAACGGCAGGTTTCAAAATATCTAATGTGGTAAAATACGTTTTGCTTGCACAAGAGGTTAGTAAAAAAACTGACAATATGACGATAATTTTAAATTTCATATTCGGTATAAGATTGATAAATTACAGCGTGATTTGCAAAAATAGTTAAAACTCATGATTTTTGCAATTTTGCTTAAATTGCTTTTGTCGACAATGCACCACTATTCCTCTATTTTTACATTATCAATAAATAGCAAAATTACATATTTATCGTAAGATTGTCATAGGCTAAACGAATATTTTTGGGTAGCAGTTTGTTTTCAATATTATGAAACCCCAAATGGTGGCTGAAGTGAGTAAAATAGGTAGTGTCGGCATCTATTCTTTTCGAAATTTCAATAGCTTCTTCAATATTTAAATGGGCAATGTGAGGTTCTTTTCTTAGTGCGCTAATTATCAGTAGCTTCAGCCCATTCAGTTTGTCAAATGACGATTCAGGAATAGTTTTTACATCGGTAAGGTAGGCAAAATCTCCAATTCTGTAACCCACTATGGGCAGTTTGGCATGTAGGATGCGTATGGGGATGATTTCAATTCCTTTAAAATAAAAATTATTGTCGCCGATGACGTTTATCTCGATTTTTGGAACACCAGGATAACGCTTTTCTGTAAAGCAATAGTGCATGGTTCGGTAAATAACATCGGCAACATTTTGCTCACAAAAAATGGTTGTTTCGCCCAATGGTCGTACATCGTCTATACCTCCCAAATGGTCGTAATGTTCGTGGGTAATTAATATCCCGTCCAAACTATCAACTTTGTGTGTAAGCAGTTGCTGGCGCAGGTCGGGTCCAGCGTCTATCAATATGTGAACACCATTGGTTTGAACAAATACAGAACTTCTCAATCGTTTGTCTTTAGGATTGTCAGATTGGCAAACCGGACAGGAACAGCCTATTTGTGGAATCCCCGTAGATGTTCCCGTTCCAAGAAAAGTAACACTGAGCGTTTCTTTTGTCGGTAAAGATTTTTTTTCGCTTATATTGTATTGATTGCTATTTTTACTTTTTTCCATTGTCAAATGATTTTGCAAATAGTTTTTTAAAAACAAATTTTAATGTGGCAAGTTCATTCTTATTTTCCATTCACCGGGGTAAAGGTTGTTGCAACGGTTACCTACATTTTTTACCCAGCCTAGCGGAATGCCCTTGTACTTTAATAGAATGAATCCTACTGGGGCGCTGGATAAAAATATTATCTCTTTTTTGAGAAACGAAATAGCAGTATTGTAATCGATTGTTTCGGTATAGAATTGTTTGGTATCCACATGTTTTGATAGTGCTAGTCCTGTTTGAGGAATAAAGTCTTTTCCTTTCTGTTCACTCATAGCAATACCAAAATGGAGTACTCTCATTTGACTTTTTATGGCAAGCAATTTTTCCGATTTTTCTTTGTCAAAAGCCGATACAAGATGGTTGTCTGTATATATTTCCCATTTCTGAGGATTTTTGAGGTAATGTTTTAAATGTTCTGTTTTTTGAGGGTGTTTTACGTATGTCTGTCGCTTATGCTTTATCGTTTTCATGGCATTGTTGTCCGAGTTTATTTTGCGGAGCGCGGCAACAAAAAATCCTTCTCCTCTGATTTTATGCGAAAAAAATCGGTATCCTTTTGAAGTAGAGACTATCCCGGAGAAATTTTCGATATTCAACGGGATAAATTGCGCTCCAAGTTCTTTCTCTATCCATTCGATATTTTTTTCGTTTTCTTCAAAGTTGTAGGTGCAAGTGCTGTATATGAGTATCCCCTCTGTTTTCAGCGCATTCCACACATCTTTTAATATTTCTTTTTGGCGTGTGGCACACATTGTTACGTTCTGTTTGCTCCATTCTTCAATGGAGCGGTTATCTTTTCTGAACATCCCTTCGCCACTGCAGGGAGCATCTACAACCACCACATCAAAAAAACCAGACAGTTTGCCGAAATCTTTGGGAGCATTGTTGGTAACAATTACCGCATCATTGCCCCATTTTGTCATATTTTCAGTTAAAATATTGGCTCTTGACCGTATGATTTCATTACTTACCAACAATCCCTTTTCGTTGATAAATTGCGAGATGAGCGTAGATTTTCCTCCCGGAGCCGCCGATAAATCAAGTACAACGCTGTCGTTGGGAACAAGCTGTGCTAACACTTGACACAGAAACATAGAAGAAGCTTCTTGTACATAATATGCTCCAGAGTGAAAATAAGGATCGGCTGTAAATAACGGACGCTGGGGCAGGTAATATCCACTGCTGCACCAAGGCACTTTATTTTCTGAAGGTACAAGATCAATCTTATCGTTAAGCCTTATACTTGTGGGAGCATCTTGTTGTAACGAACGTAAAAAATTTTCGAAGTCATTTTCAAAAATTTCTTTTGCTTGTATGATAAACGGTTCCGGCAGATTCATAATGTGGAGTTTTACAGTGCAAAAGTACAAAATATCGGCGAAAAGGTTAATTTTTTCCTATTTTCTCGATCTATGC
>JBKECI010000021.1:0-39313 GCA_047974405.1 Paludibacteraceae bacterium
GCCTACTTGGCATCCACCAATCCTTCTATTGCAACCGGCGATGGCATTGCTATGGTTCATCGAGCAAGGGGGATAATTAAAGATATGGAATTTGTACAATTTCATCCTACCGGATTTTATCGTCCAGGAGATAAACCGGTATTCTTGATTACCGAAGCCATACGTGGATATGGTGCGGTACTCCGCACGCAAAATGGCAAAGAATTTATGCACAAATATGACGATAGGGGTTCCTTAGCTCCTCGCGACATTGTAGCCCGAGCTATTGACAATGAAATGAAAATCAGAGGAGAAGACTTCGAATATTTGGATGTAACGCATAAAAATCCGGAAGAAACAATGCGGGAATATCCGATGATTTACGAAAAATGTTTGGAATACGGCATTGATATTACCAAAGATTATATCCCTATTTGCCCTACGCAACACTATATGTGCGGAGGTATTTCTGTCGATTTAAACGGAGAATCTTCCATACGCCGCCTGTATGCGCTTGGCGAATGTTCCCGTACAGGGCTTCATGGAGCCAACCGACTGGCATCCAACTCTCTGATAGAGGCAATAGTGTATGCCGATGCTGCCGTAAAACATATGTCGTCATTTATCGATAAACTAACGTTCAATGAATTTATTCCTGATTGGAACGATGAAGGGACTTCGCTCCCCGAAGAGATGGTACTCATCACCCAAAGTTTCAAAGAGGTGGAGCAGATAATGAGCAATTATGTGGGGATTGTCCGATCCAATCTGCGCCTAAAGAGAGCCATGAATCGTCTTGAAATACTGTTCAGAGAGGCCGAAAGTTTATTTAATCGATCGGTAGTGTCTCGCGAAATATGTGAACTCAGGAATGTTATAAGCGTATCGTATCTTATTATAAAACAGGCTCTTGCACGGAAAGAGAGTCGCGGACTTCATTACACCATAGATTATCCGAAAAAAATGGAAGAAGAGAATAAGTAAAATTGGTACAAAGAAACTCAAATATACCTCCAGACAGTAATTTGCATCTGTCTTATTTCTTTTTTTCTCGAATTGAGAGGGGCAACAGTGTTGTACTCTACAGGATCAGAATCGAGGATAAACAATCCGTTAAAAGTACTCTTCAAGGCATCTAAAGGAGTTACGGGTTCTCCATCTTTTTTATAACCGCCCAACCAATATCTATGTTCCATCTTGGTCAAATTCCAATCGTAATCGGAAGCTATAATCAATTTTGCCCCTTTGTTCATTCTCTCTTTCAATGCTTTCAAAAATTGGCGTGGTTTGGCTATATCTTGCAAAATATCGGACAAAACAATCACATCGTATCCTGTCAAATTGGACTTTAGATTGTTGATATCTCCTTGCAAAAATGAGATATTGCCCTTTTGCGCATTCAATCCGTAGTCTGACAGTATAACCTCTCTGTATAGAATCAAATCGCCTTGATCTTTCATTGTGTATCTCATAAAACCTCTTTCTTGCAGTTGTATGGACATTTTTACAAAACGTGCTGAGAAATCGACCGCCGTTACTTTTTCAAAATAAGGCGACAGTTCAAAAGCCAATCTTCCGGTATCGGCATTCAAATCAAGAATGTGTTTTGAGTTTTGATTTTCGGTGTGCTGTAGTACAAACATCGATAAGAGTTTAGAAAAATTCGGAGAGTCGTCCCTAAATCTATCGCACCAATCTTTTTCACAGGTTAAAGTTACCTCCTCATCGGTCTCATACTCACTGTTTTGAATTTTCAACTCTACTTCCGACTCAATCAGTCTAAATCCCGCATGTTGATAAAAATGCCGGCGAAAAGCGTATCGGGCATGATAAGCAGTTTCGTTTCCTGTAGAAATCCACGAACCACCTTTTATAAGGTTGTGTTTTCCATCAAAAGTGGGTGTGGAAAAATCATCGTAAGCCGGATGCACTTTAAATCCGGCAAATCCCGTTATGGGCGTTTCTGTCCATTGCCATACATTGCCTACAATATCGTAAAAATCACCTTGCTTGAATTTATCTATCGGACAAGGAGAGGCAAAGTGTTCCAAATTGATGTTTCCCGGCACTTTGCCGTTCCATTCGGTTATATCTTTCAATCCTGCCGTTTCAAAAAGACGGTACCACTCTGCCTCTGTCGGCAATCGAAATGTTCTCCCCCTTTTGGTTGAGTACCAACAAGCATAAGCTTTTGCCTCCAAATAATTAACCTCTACCGGAAAATTCCAAGGCATCTCTATCTCTTCTGCAACCAATCGAAGAAAGTATTTATCTTCTTTTTTTTCCCAAAAAAGGGGCATTTTAGCCTGCTTAAAGGTGCACCAACTCCACCCTTCGTCTGTCCAATATTCTTTGGTACGATATCCGTTATCTTCAATAAATTTTAGAAATTCTCCGTTTGATATTAAATATTTCGAAGCCTTGAAATCGGCGACTTGTTCACTGTAGTTCCCATATTCATTGTCCCAGCCATAATAAGGATGGTTGGGAGACTTACCGAGTTTGACAACGGCACCGCCTACTTCTATCATCTCATTTTGGGGAGCATTGCCGTATTCGGCACATTGGTTTCCAAAAATTCCGGATTTTACCTCGTCTAAAGGCAATTGACGTATCAGTACCGATGATGTTTCTATATGAATTCGCTCGTGTTCGATACCCATCATAATGATCCACATTGGGTTGTTCCACGTAATGGGCATCTCAAACTTTATATTGTCAATCACGTTCAATATCAGACTTTTTGCTTTTTCTCTATAGTTACGAACATCGTTTACGGGGGGCCAGTTGTAATGGTTATTGTCCAAGTCGTCCCAACTCATTTCATCTACTCCTATTGCAAAAATCGATTCGAATTCGGGATTTATTCTGTCATTAATTATTTTTGTCAATATCATTTTATTGATAAAAAAAACAGCCGTGTGTCCCAAATAGAATAGTATAATATGCCGTAATGGGTCGCCACGATGGTGAAAAACCTCATCGCTTGCAAGTTGGGTATAGAGTTTCTCGTCTATTTTCCACGTTTTCAGAAAATATTTCCTTATTTCCTCCCGCTTTTCTTCAACTGTTCCATTTCGTAAATCGACTGTTTTTGTTATCAAATCATCCATAATCATTGTTTATGAAAAAAAATTACACATTGCCATCCGTAGTACTTTCAGAATAGTTTATCATCCAAAATATTCCGAATTTATCTTTTAACTGTCCGTAATAATCGCCCCAAAAGGTATCTTGTAATGGCATTAAAGTTACTCCATCTTTCGCAAGGGATTCAAATATACGGTTTGCTTCGTCTCTGCTTTCGGGAAAAATGGATATAATATTGTTGTTGCCTTCTATCAAATGGTGCATCCCATTCGGATAAATATCTGATCCCATCAACAGATCGTTTCCTATAGGTAAGGCTATGTGCATCACTCTGTCTTTGTCTTTTTCGCTTAGTTCGTTGCTAACGGGAGCGTCTCCAAGACGGGCTATTTTGCCCAAAAACTCTCCGCCAAAGATAGTTTGATAGAACAAAAAAGCTTTTTCGCAGGTTCCGTCAAAGTTAAGGTATGGATTTATTTTGTTCATTTTCTGTTTATTTTATATACTGATTTAGATTAGCTTTTTCAAATATTTTTTTTTCATCCGAAACGTTTCTTTTTCGCTTTTCCATTTGGTTTGTGTGATACTGTATCCTGTCTCTTCAAATCCGAATGCTTTATAGAGCGATAGTGCCGGAGTATTTTTTTCCCACACTCGAATAACAACTTGCGAATAGATTTTGTTATTGATCGATGTAAAAAAAGTCTGAATCAATCGGGTGCCGATACCTTTTCCTCTATGCTTCAAATCAATGGCTACCTCTGCAATATAGATACTCTCATTGATGTTTTTACCGTCTTTGTGGGGGAAATATTTGTCTGATTTTAATGGAAAATAAACCAACGTTCCCACCAGATTTTTATCTATTTCGGCTATGAGAATGTTTCCGTTTAGCAAATAATTATCCCACGTTTGTGTTGCGTCTGCCTCCGAGATATATTGGGGATATTCTCCTTGTGCAAATGCTTTCCGATAAAGTTTTATCAGGGGTTGCCGGTATTGGTGGTACTCTTTTTTGTCTAATATTCGAAATATAATATTGTCTGTTTTTGTCATACCTTTTTCGTTTTCATATCACTTTATCAAACAACTATCTAACAACAAAACACTTAAGCACCTAAATCTGCACAAGTAAAACCGATTATTGCTTTTTAGGCTTAAAATTTGATATTTTATAATATTTCTGATACAATGGATATTAATTCAGTATCTCTTTTGGGAGTATTATTCGGGATTAGAGACAAAAGCAATACCGATAGCACACAGACAATTAACCAATTACAAACAAAACATTTTACAATCATTCCTGCCACAGGCAAAATAAATAAGGTAACGATATAAACAGTTTATTTGGGTTCCATTGTTATAAGCGGTATTATCATCTCTTCCATAGAAATACCGCCATGCTGAATGGTATTTTTGTAGTACCCAACGTAGTAGTTGTAATTGTTGGGATAGGCAAAGAAATCTTCGTTTCCGGCAAAAATGTACGCCGAACTCACATTGGGAGTAGGGAGTCCTGCTTTGGCTGGTTGTGTTATTTCAAACACCTCTTTTTTATTATAGCTGAGATTTTTACCCACTTTGTAGCGCAGGTTGGTATTGGTATTTTTGTCTCCGATAACTCTTACGGGGTCCTTTACCTGAATGGCTCCATGGTCGGTGGTAAATACTACCTTGTAGCCTCTTTGGGCAATGGCTTTGAATAGGTCGTAGGTAGCTGAATGGCGAAACCACGAGAGCGTGAGGGAGCGATACGCTTTCTCGTCGTTTGCCAACTCTCGAATGGTTTTTATTTCAGTACGCGCATGGGAGAGCATATCAATAAAATTTAGCACCACCACATTCAGTTGGTTGTTTTCCATAAAGGGAAGTTGATCTATTACTTTTTCGCAAAAACCGTTTTCGAAAACTTTGTGGTAGGAAAATGAATATTTTTTCCGAAATCTATCCAATTGTGTCTGCAACAAGTCTCTTTCGTTTAGATTTTTTCCTTCCTCTTCTTCCTCGTCCACCCACAAATCGGGAAACATCTGCTGGATTTGCAACGGCATCAGTCCCGAGAAAATCGCATTTCGAGCATATTGTGTTGCAGTAGGTAGGATGCTACAATAGGTGTCTTCTTCGGTAATGGTATAAAATTCGGAGAGCAGTTCCCGTATCATTCTCCACTGATCGTAACGAAAGTTATCTACGAGAATAAAAAACACTTTTTCTCCTTCGTCCAACAGCGGAAATATCTTTGTTTTGAATATATCGGGACTCATCAACGGACGATTTTCGGATGAAATCATCCAATTCATATAGTTTTTTTTGATGAATTTGTAGAATGTAGTATTCGCCTCATTTTTTTGCATACGGAGCATCTCGTCCATATTGTTGTCTGCATCGGCAAGTTCTAACTCCCAATATACTAGTTTTTTGTACACATCTACCCAATTTTCGTAGGTAAGCGAGTCGCCTATTTGCATACCTATTTTTCCAAATTCTTGCTGGTAAGTGGAAGTGGTATGTTCCAAAACGATTTCCCGCTTGTGAATATTTTTTTTGAGTGTCAGTAATATTTGGCTAGGATTTACGGGTTTGGTCAGGTAATCGGCTATTTTATTTCCTATAGCCATGTTCATAATGTCCTCTTCTTCACTTTTAGTTATCATTACCATTGGTACATTGGGATCTATCTCTTTTATTTGCGACAAAGTTTCCAGTCCGCTGAGTCCCGGCATATTTTCATCCAGAAATATGATATCGAAATCCTCTTTTTTACACATATCAACAGCGTCTTTCCCGTTGGTTACGGCAACAACGTCAAACCCTTTATCTTCCAAAAAAAGGATATAAGGTCGGAGCAGGTCTATCTCATCATCAGCCCAAAGTATGCGGTCTTTTTTCATAAATTATTTTCTCTTTTTTGGATAGAGTTTTTATTTTTTATTGTCAAATGTGAATATTATCGTTGTGGAGAGAGGTATTTTTTTGTTGAAAATCAATTTAAATAAAACTCTTTCATAAACTCAAAGTAGGTGTTCAAACCGTCTTTTTGCACCATCGTATTAAGGTTTTCTTGTGTTCCTATCAAATTTCGACGATTGACTGTTTTTAATACTACGTTTAAGTCTGCCTCTTTAAGCATTCTGAGCAGGTACGATTTGGCAATGTTTGCATCGGCAAACGAGCCGATGATGATGGTTTTTTTATTTCCGAATGTTTCCAAAGAAGTTTTCAAATTCATCATACTGTAGTTTTCAGTGTTGTATTTATCAAATGCTTTCTGAATTTCGGCAAAGTTTGGCACTCGTCCGTTTGGCACAAACAGGGCTATGAAGTGGGGAGAGTTGGGACGGTATGCATAGGTATTTCTAAACCATTCTACAGGTTCTTCTACCGCCGGTTTGGTAGGTTCAGGAAGAGGGTCTTTAGAAGAAATTTCTTGTGATACGGTATTTTGAGTTATTTGTTGCGTCACCTCCTTAGTGTTTGTTTCTTTGACAGGTTTTTCTGGCTTTTCGATATTTTTTTGTTTCGTATCGGTAGATTTTTCTGTTGGTGTTATCGCTTTGGCTACAGATTTTTCTGTTGTTTTTTTCACTTCGGCAGGTTGTACTTTTGACAACTGCTCCTTTTGAGGGTGCATTTTTTGCAAATACCCTTTTTCAAAATTGGAGTATTCGTCCAAGGTAAAAAGTGCAAAAAGTTTTTTTAGGTTATCGTCTGATATAGGGATTAGTTTGATATCCAACGAATGTATCAAGCCATTGAGTTCTTTGTCTTCCAAAATGGTTTTTTCATACCAAAGTACTTCGTCAAACGATTCTAATCCTGTAACGGAGAGTGCCCGCTCCTCGTTTCCAACTTTGCCGGTTTCGAAATCAAAATCTTTGATCATAAATCGCGAGAAGTTAAACATAGCAATATTATAGAGTAGCTTATTGTATAGAGAATCGTTGAGATTGCCTACAAACATCAATCGGTGTGGTCCATCCTTGCTCGCCGAGAAGGTATTCGGGTCTTGATCTTCCGTCGTGGTGGCAGTTTCTTCTGCGCGTTTGGCAAGCAGTGTTCCGTGTGTTTTACCGAGTTGTGCTATGTTTCCCTGTTTCATCAGAGCCAATATATCTTTTGCCATAGCGCTCACATCGCTTTGGGGATGTCGGGCTACCAAAGTATCGAGTGAATTTTTGAACAAATCTGATTTTTGAGTTTTGCCAATGCTCAAAGCGTTTAGAAATTCAAATTTGGGCATCAGATTGGATACCGGATAGTTTTTCTTTACTACCGCCGTATTAGCAAAAACGGTATTGAAATCGCTTTGGGTATAAGCCGTATAAGTTTGGTTGTAAAGAGAGTCTTGCTCTTGATACATCTTAATCATTCTATCTACAAAATTTGGCTCGAAGAGCATTTGGGCGTAGTTGCTTTGCGGATAGCGGCTCAGTATCTGTCTGCGGTATTTTTCTTCCGTTTCTTTATCGCCTTGCTTTGCTGCAATCAAAAAACGTTGATAGAGGGTTTCCATTACCCGTTTGTCGGTAGGAAATCTGTTTTCAAATCTTTCGAATGTAGTGATTGCCGTTGGATAATCTTCCATCTTATCTTTGAAAATAAATCCCATATTAAACAGTGCATCGGCTATTTCTTTGTTGGATTTTTCCTGTTGTTCTGGCGTAAAAGGTATTTGCTGTAAATAGTATTCAATACTTTTATTATCGGTAGCAGCAGTTGGTTGTTGTTTTTCGGTGGTTTCGCTTTTGTCGTTTCCTTGAATTCCTTCCTGAGGTATTGATTCTGCGCCGGAAACAGTGTTATTGTCGGCAAAGAGCGCCGCAGATTTATTGCCTCGCTGCCAATTGTCTTCCAATTTTCTGTTTCCCCATTTTTTTCTGAAGTCCGACTTTCCACTTTTGACAGTATTGGCATTATAAAAATACCAATTATTACCAGAATTATTTCCTATCATTTGATTGGTCATAGGCATAGAAAAATCATCGTCGTTGAGATTGTTTGCGGGATTGTTTTGTTGCTCTTTTTCTTCTTTTTCTTGTTTTTTGACGTTATCGATAATTTGGCTGATGGCGGCCAATCGGTCTTCTTCCGCCATAGCAGACAGTTTGAGCAGGCTGTCTTGCAACATAACGACTTCGTCTTCTTTGACTAGCTCGGCAAGTACTTCCGCACGCTTATTTATCCGCTGAAAATCAAAATATTCGTTGGTAAAAATTTTTGACGCTTCGTTGTAATTAGGCTCGGCTTTCACATATTGCTGCCGATCGTAATACAAATCGCCCAGTTTGACCATTACCACCCCTTTTTCTATCCCATTTTTTGTACTCCCTCCAATAGCTTTGGTGTAATATTCAATGGCTTGGAGAGTATCTTTTCTATTCAAAAAGATATTTCCGAGCGAGCCGTAAATTTGGTCAATATAATCTTTGTTTTTACGGCTTCTGACCATTTTTTTCAATTCTTTTTCTATCTTTTTGCTGTCGCCGATAAGCAACTGTGCCCGATTGATGCGCGCATTAAATTCCATCTCGTAAGGTGGAGATGATTTGATTACTTCTGTATAATACTTATTGGCAGTCTCCTTGTCGGACATCTGGGTGTAAATTTGTGCCAGTATAAACTTATACCGGGTATTGAGTTTGCTATTTTTGCCTTTTTCTATCGCCAATTTCAAATAAGGAACCGCTTCTTTGTATTGCTCCTTTTTCAGCAATACGTCTGCCATTGCCGCCGAAAAGAGTCCGGTATTTTTCTTGTTCAATTTTTCTGTAGAAAGTTTGGTAAGTGTCTCTTCAGCCTCGTAAACCCAGTCCATTTCGGAGTATGCGCGCGCCATCCAGATTTGTGCTTCGGCAACTACATCGGGTACAGTTGCATAATGTTTGACAATATACGAAAACGTCCCTACCGACCCCAAAAAGTCTCCTTTGTGAAACTCAGCCTGCGCAAGCATTAGCCAAGCATTCTCGAGCGCCGGATTAAACTCGTTTTGGTTGTACCAAGCACGATACTTCGGGTTGTTCCATTTTTTATAGTTTTTTTCGGGTTTTTTCTTGATGGAATGCAGCTTGATGGCTTTACGGCTTTTTTCGATGGTGCGATCCATCTGTGAAGTGGCCGACGACAAACTTTCATGATTGCTTGAAGAGTACAAGGGGAGTATTTGCGAATAATCGTCTTTACTCATTTTAGCTATGTTTTCTAGCCCTTCATTATAGCTTTGCGAGCCGTTGAAATAGATATTGAACTTAGTCGTCATATTGTGATATGTTCGACTTATACCTGTGTTTTTCTTAACAGAACATCCACTGAAGATTATCAGGAAAACAAGAAAGTATGCCGTGTATAGATTATTTTTTTTCAAGACAAAAAGGTATTATGCTGATTGTATTTGTATCTTTTACTGTTGTTACAAACCATAACACAACAAAAACCCTCAAAAGGAATATTTATTGTGCAAAATATGTTGTTTTTAACTTACAAAAATACAATTTTCTCCCTATTATCACTAACTTTGCTAAAAAATAATTTTGAAACGTAATATCTGTAATTTTGCTTGAAGGATAATATTTTTTTATACCTATTTCCGCCGGACCGATGCAAGCACAGAGGATTGTTTTAATATAGAGAGTTCATCTACATATGTTGTTTTTAATTGGTATTTTACTATTTTTTGGTTTGTTGCTATTTCTTTTGACCTATCTCAACAGAAGAAACGAAACTGTTTCGCCCGATATTGTAACAAACGAAGACCCCGAATGCTGCGGAGCCCACGAAGTGTGTGACAAAGACACATTGCTTAGCGCCGGTACAAAGCCGGAGTATTTTGACGATGAAGAGTTGGATGTATTGGCAGGAAAAGCTGCCGAAACGTTTACTGAATGGGAGGAAAACAGCATTTCGGAAATTTTCTACTCGCTCCCCGAAGATAACATTGCTCCCTGGCTAAGGAGTCTGCAAATAAGGAATATTCAACTTCCCGAGTCTGTCAAGGAGCAAGCCCTGATGGTAGTGGGCGAAAGAAGAGAAAAGATTTCCTAAAATTATGTATTTACTCCACCGTTTTTATCAAAATGCTCTTTTTGGACGATTTATAAATCTTCCAAAGAATGAATATAGAGATTACAGCGCCGGCAATACCGAAAATCAATGTATCGGTTTTACCGAGTTCGTCCAGTCGGTTTAGTTGATTGTTGTCGTTTGCAAAATACGATACCGAAACAGCCATACCGTTGTTCACAAAATGAGCCAATATCGGTAACCAAAGTGTTTTTGTCCATACTAGTAGGTAACCGAAAAGCGCTCCCAACAACATTCTTGGAAAAAATCCGTACATTTGAAAATGTATCAAACTAAAAATAACGGCGGTAATCCAAATCGCGCCTATTTTTGAAAATTTTTCTGAAAAGATATTTTGAACAGCCCCCCTAAACATCAATTCTTCGCATACCGCCGGCAAAATTGCCATCAGTAAAATATTAAAGAGATAGCCCCATACGCTATCAACTTCAAGCAACTGTTTGGTAAGTTCTTCGGCTCTGTTTTCGGCTAGCTGAAAGGCTCTTTCCATATCGCTCAGCGCCACTGGAAGGTGAATTTGTTGATTGAACTGAGACAGTAGATTGATAAACGGCTGGATTGATACCATCAACAAAACAACCCAAATCGCTTGTTTCAATGTGGGCAAAGCATCTAAATAAAAGGAAGAAATTGGATTTTTATACCAAAAATAGCCTAAAAAAAGTGCCGGAAACAGAAAGAAAAAAATGGAAGAAAGGAGTTGAAGTATTTTTTGCGACTGAATATTTTCGGCATCTCCACCGGCAACGTTCCATATAAAAAAACCTATCACCAAAAATAAAATAGCTACAATAGCAAGCTGTAGCAGTTTGCCAAACCAGCCTACATTCCCTAAAATCTGCCTGAGCATTTCGTTCATATTTACCTTTCTTAATTTATTTTATGGCAAAAATATGATATTTAAGTGGGGTTCTCAAATTGTAAAGCATATAAATTCAACCAATAGGGGCCAAAAAAGCATCTTCTATATGCTCTATAGCAAAACTCTGCCCGCGCGGGATTACCGATACAACATCAAAACGGGTTTCTCCCTGCCAGTCTGACTGTAAAATATATTCTTGCGTGGCGTTCACAATATTTTTTATTTTTTTCGGGGTAATTGCTTCCTGAGGATGTTCAAAAATGTCTGTTGAACGGGTTTTAACCTCTACAACAACCAGCATTTCTCCGTTTTGGGCCACAATATCCAACTCCCATTGTCTGCACTTCCAATTGGTATGTAGTATTTTGTACCCCTGGTTTCGCAAATAAGCAACTGCTTGTGCTTCTCCTTCGTTTCCCAATTTGTTATGTTCCGCCATAAGCCTTGTAATATAAAAACTGTTGTTGTCCAACAGTATCGCTTGTTTTTACAAAAATACGATTTTTGTAAAAATAATTCTGTTTATTGGGCAGATAATATTAATTTTGCAAAAACTATTATTGGCAGTGGCAAAAAAACAAAATATAAAACCAATGAGTGAACGGGGTAATTATCAGCGTACCCACCGCCATCTTTTTATGTTGAACGAAAAAGAAAACAACGCACTCAGCCGCTACATAAATAAATATAACATTAAGAACAAATCGAAATTTATACGGGAAACATTGATGATTGCCGTAATAAAGAGATTGGAAGAGGACTCCCCTACGCTTTTTGACAGACCAACCAATTAAGCACAGGATAGCAAAAACGTATTGCTCAAAACAATTGGATAGTGATTATCTTGATATTACATTCAACTTTTTTCCTTTCTCTCTCTCATAATACCAAATCAAAAGTATGCCTGCGGAAACAATACAAATCATACTGTTAATCACAGCCGCATTTATCGGCTTGATTGTAGCTTTGGTTTCACAACACATCAAAATAAATAAGCAGCGCCATACTTTTGAGAAAAGCTATACAATACTGAACGATGAGAAGATTTTGATGGAGAACAAACTTGCCATATCAAACGAAACTTTGCGTTTAAAATCTGAACATCTTGATAAATTAACCATTGAGACAGAAAAGGCACAAGAATTATCCAACCAAAAAGCTGTGATAATTGCCGAATTGCAAACCAAAAATCTTGGACTGAACGAAAAATTAGAAAACCAACAAGAAGAGCTGAGAAATTTGCAAAGCCGCCTCACCAATGAATTTGAAAATATTGCCTCCAAAATACTTAAAGAGCGTTCCGAAGAGTTTTCTATTTCCAACCACAAAAATTTAAGCCAAATACTCAATCCTCTACAAGAAAAAATTCATAATTTTGAGAAAAAAGTGGACGAAGCCTACGACAAAGAACTGAGGGATAAAATCGGGTTAAAAGAAGAGGTAAAACGGCTCTATGAACTCAACGCCAAAATAAGCGAAGAAGCAAACAACCTTACCAAAGCGCTCAAGGGTGAAGTGAAACGGCAAGGAAATTGGGGCGAAATCATTTTAGAGCGCGTTTTGGAACGTTCCGGACTGAACAAAGGGGTAGAGTATGAACGTGAGAAAGAAATTACGGGCAGCGAAGACCAACGGCAGCGTCCCGATGTTATCGTACATTTACCCGACGATAAACACATCATTATCGACAGCAAAGTGTCGCTGGTAGCATACGAAAGATATTCTTCGGCAGAAACTGCGGAGCAACAAGCAACCTTTCAAAAAGAGCACATCCTATCGTTACGAAACCACGTGAAATATCTGAGCGAACGAAACTATCAAGATGCTTTACAGATGAATACACCCGACTTTGTATTGCTGTTTCTCCCTATTGAGGCTTCGTTTTCTGTTGCCGTACAAAATGATGTGGAGCTGTTTTCATATGCTTGGGATAGAAAAATAGTGATTGTAAGCCCTACCACACTGCTTGCTACATTAAGAACTATCTCGTCTATCTGGAAACAGGAAAATCAAACCCGCAACGCACAGGAAATAGCAAGACTAAGTAAAGCCTTGTATGATAAATTTATAGGATTTGCCGACGATATGAATAAAATTAAAATAAACATAGACAAGGCCTCGGATTCGTACAACGATGCTCTAAAAAAAATGAAAGATGGCAAAGGAAACATTTTACGTACTGCCGAAAAAATAAAGGAACTCGGCAGTATCGAAACACAAAAATCGTTACCTGCTGACTTTGACATATTTTAACCTTGCATACTAAATGTTTTTTTTTTACGTTAAAATTATTTATAATATAATGAAACGTACATGATTAGCAAATCACACAAGGTCATGATTAACTTCTACATGCAAGCTCTGTCAAATAAAAAAAAGAATTAAAAATAAATGAAATTTAGACCCAATATATTTTTTCTCGTATTATTAGCGTTGCTATCCACACCGCATTCTAAAGCACAGCAGGTTTATCCCCTTTCGTTAGACTCGATAGGACCTATTGCCATTTTGAACAAACCCGACAGTATCGAAACGCCAAAAGATACCGTAGTGTACTTATATACCCTGTTCAATTCCAATGGAGCGTTGCATACAGGAGATACTTTGAAAATGTGTTTGGATTCTCTTATGCAGTTTCCATTAAGCAATTACGAAACAAATCTTTACAGTACAAATTCTCTCCTCGCCCCTCTCGTTTTTATGGGTAAAGAGATGATTCCGTTTCACATCCCTTCGTTTGATTCGATAGCAATAAAGCCCCAACATGAAAACACCGTTGTAAACTTCGATATCAATAAAAAAGAATCGACAGAGAAAATCGTTACAGATTTAAGAGCCGATATGCGGAACGAAATTACCCGAAAATATGCCGACAAATACTACATAACCCTGTCGGAACTTCCCTCCGTAAATAGTTTCAGAGAGCAATACATCAATTCGAAACCCATATCTCAAATTGCGGTTACAGGTACCATAGTGCGTCCCGAAGAGGGAAAGATAATTACACAAAAACCAGAAAAACTGTATTGGAGAAAAAAAGCAAACGCATTGATTCAATTTTCTCAAAATCAAATATCGTCCAATTGGTATCAGGGGGGCAACAGTAGTTTGGCCCTACTCTCCATCTTGAGCGGACAACTGATATACGATAATTTCAAAAATATCCAGTGGGAAAATAATTTGGAATGGAGGTCGGGATTCAATTCGGTCGAAGGCGATACACTGCGAAGGGTAGCTACCAACGATGATTTGCTGCGCCTCAATTCAAAATTTGGATTAAAAGCTTTTGGCAATTGGTATTACACCCTTTCGGGAGAGGCATCCACACAACTGTACGATAGCTACAAAGGGATAAATTCAACGGTGTTCAAAGCGCGTCTTTTAACTCCGGTAAGAGTTAATGTAGGCGTGGGGATGGACTATAAATATAAAAAGATATTTTCGGCAATGATAGCTCCCGTTTCATTCAAATATATTTACGCAAACGATACCACAAACGTAAATCCCAATCTTTTCGGTATCGAAAAAGGAAAAAATCATTTGAAAGAGATAGGTAGTTCGATGCAGGCTAAATTAAGTTTTTCGCCTTTGATTAATTGGCAGTTAGACTCGCGTCTTACGTTTTTTACCAACTACAAAAAAGTGGAAACCGACTGGGAAATTGTAAACAACTTCAATCTCAACCGTTTTATCTCCGCACGCCTGTCTCTAAACCCCCGATACGACAATACCGTAATAGAAAAGAATGGAAAAAGGGCCCGTATTCAATTCAAACAATTTCTTAGTATTGGATTAAGTTTTAAGCTTATTTGAGTAAAGAACCCGATTTTTAGACAACATACAAAAGAGGCTGACCCGGTTAAAAAGGTCAGCCTCGAAAGTAAAAACATCAGAAATCTTTTGCTATTTTTTAACTAAGTAATAACATCCGCTGATATCGTTAAACATAATCACAAACGTACCTACGTTGCCATAAATGTTTTTCCCTCCCGAAACACCGATACCTGCAAATTGATACAAGGGATCTCCGTCATTTGAACTTGCACTACCCCAATTAATACCCCAATCGCTATTCGCTCTTATTTTATATTGAGTTTCTGCCTCAAAGGTAATGGTTGCATACCAGAGATGCCCTTGCGTATTGGTATTTACAGACATTTCTACATCGCTTCCCCAACTATTGAAACCTCCGATTAAGCCCATTTTGGCGTAAGTTGCGGGCGTAACCGTTGCCGGTTCTATTGTTAGTGTATTTTTAATGGAGTTTAATGTAACCGTATAATATCCGTCTGTGGGTACTTTGAAGTTTTTGGAACCTCCATCGTTCATAACCGGATTGTCAATTCCTTCAGAGCCACTATTACCCCACTGTGTATTCCAATCGCCCGGCGTATGAATTAATTTGAAAGAAGTGGATGCCGTAAAATATCCGGTATAGGCATATTTACCGCTTCCGTCTTTGTAATATTCATTACCACTCACTACATTTAATGGAATCAAATCAGAACCCAATCCATCAACGGAGTTATTCCAACCACCTCCCAACCCTACAATATACCAAGTATTGAGTATTGACTCATAATATGGTTTTACCAATGGCATTGTGGTAACATTAAAGGATATGTTTTTGGTAGTATAAAGAGCTCTTGTACCACCATTGACAATATAAGCTAAAACACGAGCGTAAACAAGATGCTCGTCCGTAGAATTGTTAAGAGCATTCAATGTATCATTCAATTGAGTATAATCTACATATAAGGTTTTACCTTGTAGAGTAGTGGTCAAAGGTTTAGAATTTGTAAACTCCGTATTGTCCGATAGCAAAATTTGATATTTGATTACCGAAGTGGTATCTAGCAGTGCGGGTATAGACGTAAGTTTGATTAAACTTGCCGTTTGTCCCATTTCATTTTCTGTTATGGTTAAATGATTTGTGGTAGCTTCAACCACAAAATTTGCATCTTGTATAGGCTCATTAGTATATACTGTAGGACTTACCACGAGTTGGTCTGCATACGGGTCTTCACAAGAATAAAATGTAAAGAAGCTAATGAACAGCCCAACTATATAAATAATTGTTTTTTTCATATTTATTTATTTTAATCCAAAGATTCTACTGTATTAGAGTAGAACCTTTGGTATTTGAATATTATTGTTTGAAGAAATAATAATTTCCATCAACGTCGTTGAACAATACGATGTAGGTTCCGGCTTTGTAAAGTATGTTGGAACCCGATGGAGACAAAGCATACGGGAATGAATCGCCTCCCCAGCTTGTACCCCAATCTGCGTTAGCTCTGAATTTGATTCCGCCACCAACTTGATAATCGGTGCCGAATGTAACTGTAGTGTACCAAATATGGTTGTTTGAACCCTCAGACGGTGTCATAAATATATCATTACCCCAACTATTAAGGTCTCCCACTATGCCAAGTTGATTATAAATAGTTGGTGTTATCGGAGCAGATACAACATTTAACGTATTGTCAATGGTATTTAACGTAATGGTATAATATCCGTCGGAAGGCACTTTAATATCACTCGAACCGCCATCGTTATGAACAAGATTGCCGATACTTCCATCTGAGCTGCCCCATTGTTCGCCCCAACTTCCCAAGTCGCGGATTAATTTGAACCCTCTGGATGCCCAAAAATACCCCGTAAACACAAACTTGCCTGCACCCGTTTTTTTGTCATATTCAAATCCGGGAGATAAACTCAACGGATAAATGGAGATACCCAATCCGCCAACGCCATTATTCCAACCTCCGTCAGCCATTCCTATTATGTAATAAGGTATGGGGAGAGCATCTTGAAGTTCAATATAATAAGGTAAAATGGTAACTTCTTCTACATTGGAATAGGCAGGTTGAATACCGTATTGCCCGGTGGTAAATTTATAGGGCAATGCCTTTAGTCTAATATATACGAGTTGATTTACTATTGGAGAAGGTACATCGCCTTTGTATAATTGCATTATCGCTTTATCCAATTCACCAACCTTAATGTGTACTTTTTCGCCATCAACCGATGGTAAATCGATAAATTGGGTTGAATCGGTAAAATTATTGGTGATACTCACTTGCGGAGTATAAGAAATAGCAGCGGTAAAACCAAAATCGGGTTGAGAAAATCTCAATGTATCAAACGGTAAATCTGCATTTTCTTCCAACATTTCATATACTGAATTGGAATACCTCAAGGGATTGATGGTAAAAGAGAGTGTGCCATCAATCACTTTTTGATTTAATACCGGAGATTTATCATTGTCCTCGCAAGAAGAGAAAATAAACAGCGATATTAAACCGATATATAAAAATTGATATTTTTTCATTATCTAATAGATTTGATGTTAATAATCTTTATTTTGTTCCAAATTTGGATTCGATATTAGATCGTAATCGGGGATAGGATATACATTGTATATGTTGCTAAATTGGACACCCTCTTTGATACCGCCTTTCCATTCCCAATTATAGCTACTCCCTCCAAAACGGTCGAAACGGATAAGGTCCATTCTTCTCCGCCCTTCAAAGTAAAATTCCCGGCTCCATTCGTTCAATATTACATCTAAATTTACATCGCTGAGTACACTGGTATTATGTGCTCTATTTCTCAAAGCTTTTACTGCGTCAAGTGCGGAGTATCCGCTAATTGTGCTTGCTCCCCTTGTTAGCGCTTCGGCATAGGTCAAGTAAGCTTCCGCTTTTCTCATAAATGGTACATCCATATCTACAAAAGCAGGGTCGTTGGATGTTTGACCATCTAACCGTAGGTTTGTAAATTTCAAGACGGAGAGACCTTTTTTGAAATCGGTCTCACCATTACTTTCTACAGTAAATGTCCTATCTTGAGCAAAGAATAAAGCTCTATCGTCGCCTGCTGCCGACGAAACGTTCGTAAGATCCGTGCCTGCCGGTATAAATCCGTTGGGAAAAAACTTCCGTGCCAAGTCTCCACGCGCTCTATTTCCTCCCCAAGCGGCGTTAGATCCGAAATTGCCCATATCTCCGGTATGGGTAGAGGCTATCAAAAACATAGAACCGCCATATGCTTGAGTTTGTACTCCGTCTGTGGCTATGGGTAAAATAATTTCGTTGGGAGCTGTATTGACACTTCCATCAATTGCTCCCGCATTATCGCCCATAAATAGGTGTGAATAATTGGCACAAAGCGTATAGTTGGTGTCGTCAATCACTTTTTTGGCATAGATGGCGGCATCGTTCCATCTTTCGGTACCGGTATAAACTTTAGCGTTTAAATATAGGCGAGATAATAATAACCAATTAGCAACCTTATCTGCCCTGTAATAGGGCGCCTGTTTGGGATTAAACATATCGGGCTCAATTGCCAACAATTCATTTTCGATATAATTGAACAAATCGGCTCTTTGTATTTGGAGTGGATTTTCGGTAGATACCGTTTCGGCAAAAGGCGGATTGGCAAAGAAATCCATCAGGTAAAAATAGTTGATTGCTCTAATGAAACGAACTTCGGCTCTTTGTCTGATAGTTGTATCGTCTGTTTTCCCTTTTGTATTGTCCAAAAAGTGATTACAAATTGTAACCCCAAATGTCAAACGTGCGTAAATCCCTTTGGGGAGTTTGGTGGACGATGACCATTTACAACTATTTAATTCGGGAACGCCTTCATCTTTCAACCAGCAGCAGATAGCCTCATCTGTTGGGAGTTCGTTCAGATTCCATATCATACGTACAAAAGAAGAAGTTCCCTCGTCTATTACTTCCGGATTTATATCCGGTTTTCCGGCAGGTCCTTCCTGCCCTGTTAATGACATAGAAGCATACACTTTAGCAAAAACTGCATCTTGGTTAAACGTTTGCTCCACATTGGGGTCATTAGGCGTAAGGTTCAAGTCATCGAAACAAGATTGCAACGAAACCGTTGATACCAATACAATGATACTTATTTTTATTTTATTACTTATTTTCATAGGTGTTAAACTTATGTGATTCATTAAAAATTAAGACTTAATCCAACAATTGACATGATAGGGCGCGGATAGATGTTGTTGTCGATTCCTCCAAACACTTCGGGGTCTAATCCTGTATAGTTGGTTATCAAGAAAGGATTTTGCACTGTAGCGTATATGCGTCCGCCGCTAATGACATTAAAAAGTTTATTGAAAGAATATCCTACTGTAATGTTATCTATTCTCAAGAATGAGGCGTTTTCGATAAAATAATCAGATTTTCCGGCGCTTTCTTTATATTCTGTAAATCCGAGTTCCTTCGCCGCTCTTAGCGTATTGCTGTACCAGCCATTACCTAATGACGAATATCCGGCTGATCCTACTTGTGCATTTCCTGCCAAGTAGTTGTTATACACATAATTTACGATATTTGAGTGCATAGAAACACCAAAATCAAATCGTTTGTAAATTAATCTGGATGACAAACCCATTGTGATATCAGGCGATGGTTTTTGATACAAATACCGGTCGTCCGAATTGATGATACCATCGCCGTTTCTGTCTTGGAATAGTCCTTCTATTGGTTTTCCATTTTGATTGTAAACTTGCTCGTACACATAAAAAGAATTTGCCGGATAACCTACCGCATGCGCTTGAATTGAACCGCCGGTACCTCCCGATATTCCTCCGGTTTCAGTTAAACCTTGACCGGACGTGCTGGTTAATTCCAAAATCTTATTTCTGTTGAAAGTTGCATTGTAAGATATATCCCAAGTTAAGTCTTTGGTTACAATTGGTTTGCCTGCAATTGCAAACTCAATTCCTCGATTTTCTAAAGAACCTATATTTTTTGTTACTTTAACGTCAAAATTGGTAAGCGCCGACACATAAGCTACATTTATCAAATCTGTCGTTTTGCGATAATAAGCATCAATAGAACCCTGTATTCGGTTATCAAGTAATCCCCAATCGATACCAACGTTGTAAGTTGCCGTCTGCTCCCATTTAATGTTACTATCATACGCTGCGGGTTTAAAAGTTTTATAATACTGATCTCCAAACTGATAGTATGCATGCTGAATGTTAATTACATAGAGAGGTAGATAGGGAAAATCTCCCTGATTTAATTCTTGCTGTCCGGTAACTCCGTATCCAAGCCGAAGTTTCAGATCTGTCAGTGTTCTGTTATCTTTCAAGAATGACTCTTGGTTGATTTTCCATGCAAAAGCCGCCGAAGGGAAATAGCCCCATTTGTTACCCTCTGCAAAACGGGAAGAACCGTCGGCGCGATAGGTAACTGTAAATAAATATTTATCCAATAAATTATAATTGACTCTTCCAAACAATGATACTAAAGCATTTTGTGTCTTTCCGGGACTATTTACTACATTATAATAGTTATCGCTTTCATCCACAACATTATTTCCGTTGGAATCATATCTCAAAAGCCCCCTATAGCTCGAATCCCACCATCTGTCCACTTTTTGATACTCATATCCGCCCATCACATCAATGTTGTTTACCCCAAATTCTTTTGCGTAATCCAAATAGAGAGTCAGTAACTTTTGGGTTCTGTATGTATCTCCGGAGCCGGTACGTCCATATAAGTTATCATCCGGAGCCGTTATCGGACTGTCGTATTTAGATTCTGCCTGCGACCTATCATAACCCAAAGTAAGATGTGCGCGCATATCTGGGAAAAAATGTAATTTATAATCTATATCAGCATTTCCAATTACATCGTATGCTGTTGATCTATTGTTTTTCAACTCAAGCAGTGAAACAGGATTCCTTATTGCTTCACTATTATACATAGTGCCGGAACTCATCCATTGCCAATATCCACCAAGCAGTGTCTTGTAAGGTTCATTATTATCCGTAACCGAGCGGGTTGGATCAAAACTTGCAGCCGAACCTACAACCCGATCATCGGAATATCTATTTTTGGCAATCATTCCTTTTGCATTCAAATTTAGTTTCAGGTGGTCGTCCAAAAGAGAAGGATTTAAATTCATAGAGCCTGTGTATCTTTCAAACTCAGATGTTTTTACAATACCATTTTGATCGTCGTATCCAAAAGAAAAACGATACGGCATATGTTTCAATCCTCCTTTTAATGTCAAATTGTGTTGATGGCTAATGGCGGTTCTGTAAATTTCTTTTTGCCAATTGGTGTTCGCATCACCCAATGCCAATGGCAGATTATTACCGTAAGTTTCATTCACGAATTTTCTGAACTCGTCCGCACTCAAGACATCCAAATATTTACCTATCGTCCCTATCGAAACATTCCCATCGTAAGACAGCGTAGGCTTGGAGCCTGCTTTCCCTTTTTTGGTGGTAATAATGATTACTCCGTTCGAAGCCCTTGAACCATAAATAGCGGTAGCCGATGCATCTTTTAATACTGTAAACGATTCAATATCATTAGGATTTACGGTACTTAAAGGGTTTGAAACTCCTACTGCGTTATTGTCCATAGTTAAGCCGTCGATTACGATAAGCGGATCGTTGCTAGCATTCAAAGATGACCCTCCACGTATGCGTATCGCCGCCCCCTCGCCGGGCTTTCCACCATAGTTGGTTACAGTTACTCCAGCTATTTTACCTGTTATCATATCCTGCGGAGTGGTAGTAAGACCTTTGTTCATCTCGTCAGGTTTGATAGCTGTTACAGACCCTGTGGCATCTTCCTTTTTGACAGTAGCGTATCCGATGGCTACTACCTCTCCCAATAGCTGAGTGTCTTCCTGTAGTGTAATGATAATGTTTCGCTGTCCGCCAACAGACACTTCTGCCGTTTTGTAGCCAATATAGCTAATTAGCAGCGTAGCATTTGACGATACCGAAAGGGTAAATTCACCATTGAAATTGGTTGTTAAGCCATTTGTTGTACCTTTTTCGACAACGCTTGCTCCGATAATAGGTTCGCCTGTGTCATCTTTCACTACTCCCGATATACTCATTTTTTGTGCGCTGGCATTTAAGCCAAACACAAACATCAGCACCACGACAGTTACTGTTCGTGTTTTCAATTTAATACGTGCGTCCTTCATGCATTCATTTTTTTTGATGTTTATAAAAATAATTTGATTAATGGTTATGTATTAATAAGTTATGATAAAATGTAGGATAAACATTTTTCATACACTCCAAATAATATCTGAAACAAAAGTAAAGTTTTAGCCTACTCCTTTTGCAACTTATAACTACTAAATATCTAATTTGAGAGCGCAAACGTTTGCATCAGCGTAAACCTATAAATATATTAAATCCTTTTCATTATTATTTCTCTTTTCTTACTTTTGCGTATAAATAAATTGTTTTTATTCATTTTGTTAATGTGCAAAATGAATACTGCTCTCTATCCTCAAAATCAAAAGAAATTACGGCAATAGACGGAAAGTAAATTACATATATTTAAGGGCTATGTACACATATACGGTTATATACAAAATTCTATGATATCGTATCTAAAAAAACATTCAGATAAATTATGGACAAGCCACAATTTACCATTATTGATATAGCCAAGAAACTGAATATCTCTCCATCAACAGTTTCGAGAGCTCTTAAAAATCATCCCGACATCAGCAAAGCAACTATCGATAGGGTAAAAGAGTGTGCAAAAGAACTCAATTACAAGCCCAACGACATTGCCTTGAATTTGAGAATGAAAAAAAATAATACCATTGCTGTGATAGTTCCCGAACTCATCCATTTCTTTTTTGACTCAATACTTGCCGGAGTAGATGAAATTGCCTATCGGGAGGGATTTAACGTATTGGTATATCAATCGAACGAGAAATACGAAAAAGAGAAAAAAATAACAGAGAACCTTATTGGTGCCCGCGTTGCAGGCGTACTAGCTTCTCTCTCCAAAGAATCTTCTACATACGAACATTTTCAAAATATTGTCGATAACAGGATTCCTCTTGTTTTCTATGACAGAATATGCATAGACATTCGTACCGACCGTGTGGTGGTTGACGACTATGCCGGAGCTTTGCAAGCTGTAGAACACTTGATACAGACGGGATGCAAGCAAATTGCATTTTTCAGCTCTCCCGCACATTTGGAAATTTCCAAAAATAGAAAAAACGGATATTTAGATGCGTTGAGAAAAAACAATATCGCCGTAGATGAATCGTTTATTTATGAATGCGACACTCGCAACAAAGCAATAAGCTTAATTCCAGAGGTGTTAAACAGAAAAAACCATCCCGATGCCTTTTTTGCTATCAACGACCATACTGCTTCGGGGATACTTTATGCTGTAAAAAGGGCAGGCTATCGCGTACCCGACGATATTTCTATCTGCGGGTTTTCGGGAGGTGATTTGGCGCTTGCCTGCGACCCGATGCTGACTACCGTAGAGCAGCATGGATTTGAGTTGGGAAGAATTGCCGCCCGCCTTTTAATTGACAAGATAACTGGCGTTACACACGGGCAATATACAAATAGAGTTGTTAAAACCGAACTGATTATAAGAGGAACAACAAAACCGCTCGTTATCTAATATGTGTATTTTAAATATGGAAACATATCCTTAACTTTACATAAAAGAATGCCTGTTAAACCTGACCATATCGATACAAAAAAAAAGTCTTCTCATAAATCTGGAAATAAAAAACCCCAATTGAGTTTTTGGCAAATTTGGAATATGAGTTTCGGATTTCTCGGTATCCAATTTGGTTTTGCATTGCAAAATGCCAACGTTAGCCGTATTTTTGAAAGTCTTGGAGCCGATATCGGCAACATTCCCATTTTGTGGTTGGCAGCACCTGTTACCGGACTTATCATCCAACCCATTATTGGGCATTTGAGCGATAAAACCTGGAATAAACTGGGGCGAAGAAAACCTTATTTTCTTACAGGAGCCATTTTTGCCTCCGCCGCATTGATTTTTATGCCCAACTCCCCTTCGTTGTGGATAGCAGCAGGAACACTTTGGATTATGGATGCTTCCATCAATATCTCTATGGAGCCTTTTCGGGCATTTGTAGGCGATATGCTCCCTTCCGAACAACGTACATTAGGGTTTTCGATGCAGAGTTTCTTTATTGGTATTGGCGCGGTGGCAGGTTCCGCATTGCCTTATGTATTGGGCAATTGGGCGGGAGTGTCCAACGTACCGCAAGGGCACAATACATTACCCAACACGGTAATATGGTCGTTTTACATCGGTGGAATAGCATTTATAGCGGCTGTATTGGTTACGGTGGTCACAACCAAAGAATATCTACCTGAGGAACTTGAAAGTTTTGACGATAAAAAAACAGAAAATCTTATGATTTCTGTACCCAAAGAAGTTTCAATCAAGAAATTCAACAGGTTTGCCATGCTTTTTCTCATATCAGGGATTGTATTAGCAATTTTGGTTTATTTTATCGGAATGGACGTACAAATTTATGTCTTAGCCGGATTATTTGTCATAGTCTCTTTGATGCTTTTTTTAGTCTCCTTTTTCAAAAAAAGATCTCAGTCAAACGGACTGACCGAAGTTATGACCGATTTGGTAAATATGCCCCGCATTATGGGGCAATTGGCAATTGTACAATTTTTCACTTGGATAGCTCTTTTCTCTTTGTGGATTTATGCCACCCCTGCCATTACCGAGTATCATTTCAATGCCTACGACACTAAATCCGAACTCTATAACAACGGCGCCAATTGGGTGGGGGTTCTTTTTGGTGCATACAACCTATTTGCTGCTTTAACGGCTTTTCTTCTTCCTTTATCTGCAAAAAAAATATCCAGAAAACATACCCATTTGATTTCCTTGATAATCGGGGGTTTGGGGTTGGTTTCGATGATTGTTTTCAAAGAACCAAAACTATTGATTGTCAGTATGGCGGGGGTTGGTATAGCTTGGGCAAGTATTCTTTCGATGCCGTATGCTATGCTCACAGGCGCTTTGCCTCCGTCAAAAATGGGAACGTATATGGGAATTTTCAATTTTTTTATAGTGCTACCTCAAATTCTTGCCGCCACCATTTTGGGGAGTATTACCAAGCATCTATTTAACAATCAACCCATATACACATTGGTTTTGGGTGGTTGCTTGCTGATTGTTGCAGGGATACTGACATTGATTGTAAACGATGCCGATGATGCAAAATTTTTTCATAAAATAAAAAATTGAAAATATTTTCAATAAAATACCGATAAAGGAGTTATAGTTTAATAAAACCGGCATGATTAAGCTAATTATTCAACACACAAGGTAACAATTATTTTAATCATCAAAGGCTCTATCCAACAAATAAAAAATCAATTATCAACAGATGAAAAATGTATATTTGTTCTTGTTTGCATCCCTGCTTACGTTTAATTTAAATGCAAACCCTAAAGCCCAAACTCAGGGGCAACCATGGTTTCGACACATAGAACCTACCTATTGGTGGAGTGGCATGCACAATCCCAACTTGCAAATTATGCTGCACGGAGAGAACATATCGATATGCGATGTATCTATAAACTATTCCGGAATTAGCATCATCAAAAAACAACTCACAGACAATCCCAACTATATTTTTTTATATATAAATATTGATAAAGAGACAAAGTCGGGATTTTTCAATATCGAACTGAAGAACGGTAAAAAGAGACAAATTGTAAAATACGAACTGAAAGAACGAAAAACCGGCTCTGCCAATCGTGAAAGTTTTTCGGAAAAAGACAATCTCTATCTCATTATGCCGGACAGATTTGCCAATGGCAATCCTCTGAACGACAACATAAAAGGATACATTCAAGGGACAAATCGAGGTGATTTATCTTCTCGGCAGGGAGGAGACATCGAAGGTATTATCCAACATATCCCCTATTTGGCAGAGTTGGGAATAACCGCTCTATGGACTACTCCCCTATTGGATGATAACGACACGCAATACTCATACCACCACTATGCAGTTACCGATTATTACAAAATAGACCCCCGGTTTGGCACCAACGAAGACTATCAGCGACTGTCCCAAACCGCCACTCAATACGGTATTAAAACCATAATCGATATAGTACCCAACCATTGCGGAGGTTCACATTGGTGGATGCGGGATATACCTGCCAAAGATTGGTTTAACAGCCGGGACGGTTATACCCCGTCAAACTATCGAATGACTACTTGGACGGATCCACACGCAAGCGAGGCAGATAGTTACAAACTTACCCATGGCTGGTTTGCCCCCAATATGCCAGATTTGAATTTGAGCAATCCTCTACTTTTTGATTATTTGAGCCAAGCCTATATTTTTTGGATAGAAAAAGCCGAAATAGCAGGGATAAGGGTAGATACCTATCCATACAACAATATTTGGGTGGCAGCAAAGTTTATTCAATCTATTCGCAATGAATATTCAAAAATGAATGTGGTGGGAGAATGCTGGACAAAAATGCCCGCAGAGATTGCTTATTACCAAAGTGGCAGCAACAATAAAGACGGATTTGACTCCCGACTTCAGAGTGTAATGGACTTTGCACTGAAGGACAAGCTGTGCGAAGTTTTTAACGAAAAAGAAAGCTGGGAAACCGGTACTATAAAACTTTATTCCCATTTTGCACAAGATTTTTCGTATCACAACACCAATATGATAATGAATTTTGTCGATAATCACGACATTGACCGCTACTCCATTTCAACACAAAAAGATGTACGAAAATATAAAATGGGACTGGCTATGCTCATCGCCGTACGCGGTTATCCGCAAATTTACTACGGTACCGAAATTATGTTGGATGGCATTTCCGGAGATTATCAGGGACACCGGTTCAATTTCCCCGGCGGGTGGAAGGAAGACAGCCACAATGCCTTTACGGTAGAAGGACGAACCAAGGTAGAGAACGAAGTGTTTGATTATGTGAAATCGCTGTTGAACTATCGAAAAAAAAATCCAGTACTCCAGTCGGGAACAATGATACAGTTTATTCCCGAAAACGGAATTTATGTGTTTTTTAGAAAAAACGAAGAAAAAACGGTAATGATTGTTTGCAACAACAACGAAAACAGAGTAAACGTGGATACCAAACGGTATAAGGAGTGTTTGAAAAATTACGAAACGGGTGTGGACATCGTTACCAAAATTCCGTACGACATTAAATTTCCATTTGAAATAGAAGGAAAAACCGTGAAAATACTTGAGTTGGGCTATTGGTTATAGACATTCCACATCTTAAAACAGAGTAAAAAAACAAGTAAAAAATAGAATATCCTATGACAATCTCCAAATTATCCGTTTTATTGACAGGCAAAAAACTTCTATCGGCAATAAGCAGATTTCCTATAACCTTTGCCTTAATATTAACACTTGCAGGTTTTTTATTTGCGCAAATATATAACGACAAGTCTGATTATATAGATCAACGCGTGTGGTATTTTTTGCCATTATCAGTAGTTTTATCTCTCGCCGTATATCTGTTTTTTGAATACAAGGCTAAGTGTTTGTTAAAAAATATCTTTAGCTTGCTCTCCGTTGCACTATGGAGTTGGTTTGCTTTTTCGATTTCCACTCCTATTTCCAATGCGGAATTTATCCGGTTGGCATTACTTGCTGTAAGTTGGTGTACGGCTCTGTTTTTCGCACCATTTGTCTCCGGAAAAAATCAACTAAAATTTTGGGACTACCTACAGGAAACTTTTTTTCAGTTGATTATGGCTTTTTTCTTTGGAGGCATATTTATGGCAGGACTCAGTTTGGCTCTATTTTCGTTAGATCAACTTTTCGGAATAAAAATTCTCGATACATACTACGGATATTTGGCTGTTGTGTGTTTCATTATTTTTTCTCCATTTCGTTTTTTATCCTCTTTGCCCAAAAGAGGTAAACAGCAAGAAATAAGTGTCGATAATATTTCGAGTTTTATTAAAATACTCGGTTTGTACATTTTATTGCCTATTTTGGGAATTTATTTGCTGATTTTGTACGGGTATTTAGGTAAAATCATTTTCACATGGCAACTGCCAAATGGTTGGGTTTCGTGGTTGATTTCGATATTGGGTATAGCAGGATACCTTACTCTGTTTCTGCTTAGCCCGTTATACTCGCCTTACAATTTTTGCAAAAATCAAGCAACTGACGTTGTCGCAAGCAAAACGGCAAACAAGAAATATTCTTTCACCAATTTTGGGAGGCATTTTTATCGCTTCTTTCCTTTGTTGCTCATTCCTCTTGCAGTTTTAATGTTTGTAGGAATTATGAGGCGCTTTTCGGATTACGGTATTACCATAAACCGTCTGCTGGTATTAAGTTTAAATCTTTGGTTACTGGGCATCAGCACCTATCTTTTTCTCACACGCAGCAAACAGATAAAATGGATTTTTATTTCGTTTTCGGCGATTGCCTTTTTAGTAGCTATCGGACCTTGGAGTGTGATGCACATTACCAAAAAGACGCTCGTTTCCGAATTGGAACAAAATCTGAAAGAGATAAATTGGTCGGTAACGCAAAAAAACGACACCACTACACTCAAGACAAAACTGTTGAGTCTCGAAAAGAAAAAACGAACAAACGAAATAATCAACTATTTATCAGACACCTACAAAAGAAGCATTCTTTTTCCATATTATAAAAACACATTAGGAAAAAATGCAACCCAAACCGATTTTGTCAGGGCGCTTGGGCTGAAAACAGACATGGAGACCGAACAATATTTTTCGACCTCTACCAATATTCAAAATTACGAGCAAGATATTTTTGGGTATAAAACATTAATCAACATATCTAAAGGCGGAGCAAACAACGCAAATGAGATAAAAATAGGTAATAATTACCACGGTGTATTTAATAACGATGTATTAAAAATAGTAAATCCAAAAACAAAACGACAAATCACCATCTCTTTGAACAAGCTGATTCGAAATATCGAAAATAAAGGAAACAAAACATTGGGCATTGATGACTTAATCATACAAGACAACGATTACAAATTAATTATCAAAAATATCGAAGGGATAAAAGATAGAAACAACCTTATCCATATCAATTATTTTGAGGCAATAATGCTTTTGAAATAAAGCATGTGGTTAAAAATCAAATCGTAAACAGATGAAAACAAAATTATTTATTTTAGCGTTTGCCATTGTATCGTTTTGGGCTTGTAACAAAAACCCGCTAAATCTTCCTGCCGAAAACGAAAACACATTAAACCTAAATACATTATTAACATTAAATACCGGAGTAGATACGGTTATCACACAAGATTTTATACTTGACACCCACCAAATAGACAGTGTTACCTGCTGCGATGCCAAAGTCAATCTCTCTCCCGACAAAACGCTGTTTACTGTTAATGTATCATCCGCGACTCCCCCTTTTTTTAATATAGAAATCTGGATACAAGGAATCCCCTACTCTATTCCTTGCCGCAAAACGGACAAAATCGATTATCTGTTTTCATTCGATCCACATGGTAGAACTTACAAACAAGTGCAAATTGCCGGACAAATGAACGATTGGGTTCCTTCTCTCTCGCCAGAACTAACACTCAACAAACAAGGAATGTATGAAACTACCCTCCATCTGAATCCCGGCTCTTATCTCTATCAAATAAGTTTGGATGGCGATTGGAATCATGACCCCAACAACCCCGACAGGGTAGATAATGGTTACGGAAAATACAATTCAATACTTCAAATAGCCGGTAACAGAGACAAATATCCCATACTGATTACCGATAAGATTGAAAACAGCAGATTGACCATATTGACCGAAAAAAATCCGACACGAGTTTTTGCATATTGGCAAAACTATTTGTTGCCCGACAAATTTACAACACTCGAAAACGGGAAAATTTCTGTATCCATACCTCAAGAGGCATTTTCAACTAATCGTACTTTTATCCGCATTTGGGCATCCAATGAGTTTGGAGTAAGCAACGATATACTTGTACCGCTCGAAAAAGGAAAAATCGTTACTCAAAGTTCCGAAATAAAACGGCATGACAAATATGCCCAAATCATGTACTTTATGCTGATAGACCGTTTCAAAAATGGAAATAAAGAGAACGACCACCCTATGAATAGATCAGACGTAAATCCGAAAGTTGACTTTTGGGGAGGAGACTTAGCTGGGCTAAAACAGACAATAGACAATGGTTATTTCAAGAAAATGGGAATAAACACCCTTTGGATTTCGCCATTAAATCAAAATCCTGATGAGCCGTTTGGATATTATCAGCCGATGAAAACTAAGTTTGCCGGCTATCATGGTTATTGGCCTGTATCTTCAAGCCGGGTAGATTATCGTTTCGGAACCAATCAAGAATTAAAAGAATTGGTGGCTGACGCTCATAAAAAAGACATGAATATTCTACTCGACTATGTGGCACATCACATTCACGAGCAACATCCGCTCTACAAAGAGCATCCCGAATACTTTACTTCGCTATATCTACCAGATGGCACATTAAATACCGAACGGTGGAACGACCAACGGCTCACAACGTGGTTTGATACTTTTATGCCCACATTTGATATGTACAATCCAAAAGTGGCAGAAACGATGTCGGACTCGGCAATGTTTTGGCTTAAGGAATTTGACCTTGACGGATTTCGACATGATGCCTGCAAACACGTAAAACTTGACTTCTGGAGAGCCTTAACCCACAAAATAAAAAAAAACAACGGTGGAAAATCACTGTATCAAATCGGAGAAACCTACGGCAGCCCCGAGCTGGTAAGTAGTTATCTCAACACCGGCATGCTCGAAGGGCAGTTTGACTTCAACGTATTCGAAGACGCCAACATAACCTTTGCGGGAGTTGCCAACCCCGATTTGAAACGAGTAAGCAGTACGCTGCAAAGCAGTCTTAGGACTTACGGCAACCACAATTTGATGGGATACATCTCGGGCAATCATGATAAACCCCGCTTTATGGCTTACGCCTCAGGAGATTTGAAATACGGCGAAGATAGCAAAGCAGCGGGGTGGAAACGGGATATAGCGGTTACAGACAGTACCGCTTACGATAAAATGGCTCTAATGCAAACGTTCATACTCACTATCCCAGGAATTCCCGTAATCTATTATGGAGACGAAATAGGCTTAACCGGTGCCAACGACCCCGATTGCAGACGAATGATGCGTTTTGACAATCTAAACAGCAGAGAACATGCTTTGTTGGAAAAAGTATCGATACTTGCCAATTTGCGAACAAGCAATCCTGTATTGGTATATGGAGACTTTATCAGTATGAAAACAGAAAAAGAGAGTTGGGTATATGCACGAAAATATTTTGATAAAGAGGCTATTATAGTAATAAACAACTCAGACAAAGCACAACATATTGAGATAATCCTCCCCTCTTACCTGCAAAAATCATTGAAATCAACTTTTGGATATAAATTTACATTGACCAATGAAAAATTAAAAGTATATTTGCCCCCTTATTCAAGCGATGTATTATTAAACATCTGAAAGTAACATCTATTGGATAATAAGAAGAAATAACAAGAATAAAAAAATGGCAACTACAATAAAAATAGACCATAAAAAGCTGGATACTGCCGCCGAAAAAGGGGCAAGCGAATTTCTACAGATATTTACAGATACCTATATAGAAGAGTTGGGCGGAAAATTAATTGCCGAAAATATGGACAAACTCAACGGAAACCAGCACACCTTGCTTGCCTACCGTTTTCTTACAGAAGAATTGAACGAAGGAGGTTTTGTACAACTAATACAGAATGGCTACGGCGGGTATATTTTTGGGAATCCTATGGCTAAGGCATTGAAACAGTTTGGAGCGGCAGAAATGGCCAAAATCATATACAAAGCCAGAGAGATTTACGATGCCAACCGAGAAGCGTTGGAACGTGAAACGACCGAAGAAGAATTTAATGCAATGTACGTTGATTTTGAAGTATTTGACGAATTAGAAGAACGCTATTTCGAAATCGAAGAAGAGCAGACTGCCATTATCGCAACCTATGTGGACAAACATATTGAAAATTTTGGAGAAATACAAGGGCGATAAAAATAGTTTTTCATAACGATGCCCATTTCATTACAGGAGAGAAATACCAAAACATACTGAGTCATTTTAACAAAAACAAACTTTAGGTATGGATTTATTACAAATTTCCGAAAGCATAAATACTACCATAAATTCTCTTCAAACTTTTGTAAACACACTGATTGCAAGCATCGGAGAATGGACACCACGTGTCGTTGGAGGTTTAATTGCACTTATCACAGGTTTATGGTTAATCAATTTCTTGATTAAATTGCTTAAAAAATCTATCAACAAATCAAACTTCGATCGCAGTCTGCAGCCGTTTATCGTCGGCGTAGTCAATTTTACCCTCAAGGTGCTGCTTATTATTACCGTTATAGGGATAATAGGAATACAAACCACTTCATTTGCAGTAATATTAGGAGCTATCGGATTGGCTATCGGCACTGCGTTTAACGGTTCTTTGGGAAACTTGGCATCGGGCATTATGATTCTTATTTTCAGACCATTCAAAGTAGGAGATTTGATTGAGATAAACTCTGAAATGGGTATTGTAAGCGAAATATCGATATTTGTAACCATCCTCGAAACACCTACAAATAAAACGATACTGATACCTAACGGCACAGTTACTTCGAGCGTTATAAAGAACTATACACGCTTGGGGTCTATCCGCTTGGATATTCCGTTTGCGGTGCGTTACGGATCAGATTTAAATAAAGTAAAATCATTGGTAACGGAAGCTGCCCGACAACAAACAAACATATTGGAAAATCCTACACCTACGGTTGTTGTAAACAATTTAGGCGTGAACGGCATCGAACTCAACGCCCTTTTGTATGTAAACAAAGAGGCGTATTGGGATGTGTATTTCGGTATGCGCCAAGAAATTATAAATGTTTTGAGCGAAAACGGATTCAAAGCTCCACTCTCACAGCACGTTGTCAATCAAGAAATTTCAAAGTAATCTAAAAACAAACAAGACACAGGGGGAAATATCAACGAAATTTTCGGTCTATCTCCTCTTGTTGGAATATAGAGACAATATTCCTGCCATCAGGCGTATATTGATGATTGGAGCAAGAGAATAAATCCATGATCAGTTTTTCGATTTCTTCGTCAGACAGCGATTGTCCTGTCTTTATTGCCGCCTTTTTTGAAATAAACCGGACTATGGTTTCTTGAATCTTTTCTTTGGCAGACAGCTCAGTCTCTTTCAAACTATCGATAAGTTCTTTCAACAGTGGAAGCGCAGAGCCTGTTTCTAACTCGGAGGGAACCCCGTTAATTACGTAAGCATTGTCTCCAAACAATTCGATATCAAAACCTACCCAATACAATTCTTCAAGCATTTTTTCGATAATAACCTTGTCGTTAAATGCCACTTCCAGCATCTCAGGAAACAAAATTTGCTGTGAAACTCCCCTTTTTGATTTTATTTTCAGCATCAACCGATCGTACAATATTCTAAAATGGGCGCGATGTTGGTTTATCAACATCAACCCCGACTGCACAGAAGAGACAATGTATTTATTTTTGAACTGAAAAAAATCGGTGTCTTTCGCCGTACCCAAGTCTATTTCCGGCAGTATGTCTGCAAAATGCGAAGAAGAAAGCTTATTCTCGAAACTTGCCTCATCGTTTTTGTTCCAATTTTTCAACTTATTTTCAGAAGAATTTTTATATAACTCTTCCCATTCCTTTATCGGTTTTTTCGATGCCCGCGTTTCAAAAGGATTATAATGGGGATTGAACGAAGTTTGAGGTGGACGAACCAATGTTTTGCTATCCAAAACCGGAATGTCCGGCATCCCTTCATTATCGAAATCGAGCGCAGGAGATACCTGAAACTTGCCGAGCGACTCTTTGACAGCAACCAAAAGTATTGACCAAATAGCATTTTCGTTTTCAAATTTTATCTCGGTTTTCGAAGGATGTACGTTGATGTCTATCTTTTGAGGGTCTATGTCGAAATAGATAAAATAGTTGGGTTTGTCGTCCCCCTTTATCAGGTTACTATACGCCGTAGATATAGCCTTGTGAAAATATGGATGGCGCATATACCGTCCATTGACAAAAAAATATTGATTGGCAGATTTCTGGGAAAATTCGGGACGCCCTATATATCCTTTGATAGAGAGCAAGCTGGTTTGCACATCAACGGGAAGGAGCTGTTGCTCCATTTTTTTTCGGCTTATATTATCAAACACATTTTCGATACGCCCTTTCAAATTAGTAGCCAAAAGTTGCATAGTCTCTATCTCATTGTCGTAAAACAAGAAATTGACCTCCGGATGAACCAAAACTATACGATAAAACTCGTTGCGTATATGCATCATCTCCGTTGAAGGAGATTTGAGAAATCGGCGCCGGGCGGGAACGTTGAAAAATAGGTTTTTTACCGATATATTGGTGCCTTTTCCGCATTGGATACTCTCTTGCCTGAAAATACGGGTTCCGGCTATTTCGATAAAAGTTCCGAGTGTGTCCTCTTCCCTTCGCGTACGGAGTTCGACCTGCGCTACCGCCGCTATGGAAGCCAACGCTTCGCCTCTAAAGCCAAAGGTATGGAGCGTAAAAATATCGGCAGCATCTTGTATTTTGGATGTAGCATGTCTTTCAAATGCCATGCGTGCATCTGTTTCACTCATCCCTTTTCCATCGTCAACTACCTGAATGAGGGTATTTCCACCCTCTTTGACGACGACTTTAATCGTTTCGGCTCCGGCGTCAATAGCATTTTCGACCAACTCTTTCACGACAGAGGCAGGGCGTTGTATCACCTCTCCTGCTGCAATTTGATTGGCAACCGAGTCGGGTAGTAAGTGTATTATATCGGACACGTGTTCTTGTGAAATCGTAAATATATCGGTTCTGTATTTAGGAATATTTTCCGTCAAACTTTACTCCGGTGTCTGTTACAAACTGTCGGATGCGTTGCTCCTCATTTTTTTTGCAGATGAGTAAAACATCGTCAGATTCGGCAACAATGTAGCCTTCCAAGTCTTGTATTATAGCTAATTTTCCTTTAGGGAGGGTAACAATATTGTTTTTACTCTCGTAATACATTGCCTCACATTTTAATGTTACATTTTTGTTTTCGTCTTTTCCCGTCAGGTCATAGAGTGACCCCCAAGTTCCCAAATCGGACCAACCAAATTCAGAACAAAGCACATAAACATCGTCGGCTTTTTCCATCACTCCGTAATCGATAGAGATATTGGGGCAGGAGGGGTAAAGTTCATCTATAAATTTTTGCTCTTTATCTGTTCCATAAATATCGGTTCCGGCATTAAAACGAGTAGCGACTTCGGGCAGATATACATTAAAAGCATTTTCGATGGTTTGAAGATTCCAGAGAAAGATTCCCGAATTCCAATAAAACTCACCTGTTTCGTAAAAAATTTGCGCTAGTTCGGCATTGGGCTTTTCGGTAAATGTTTTTACCTTTCGCAGTTCCGAACCTCCTTCTCCCACTTGAATATATCCATATCCTGTCTCAGGACGGCTTGGACGAATCCCGAGTGTAAGCAAATTATCATTATTTTGAACAAATTCCAGCCCTTGCTTTATTGTTTCCAAAAATTTGTATTCTTTCATTATTAAATGGTCGGAAGGCGCAACTACAATATTTGCCTTGTCGGTCATAGACCTTATGCGATGTACAGCATAAGCGATACAAGGCGCCGTATTCCGCCGTAGAGGCTCTAAAAGCACCTGATCAGGCTTGATTTGAGGCAATTGCTCCAATATGGTCTCTTTATAAGCTCCGTTAGAAACAATCAAAATATTATCGGTAGGCACAATGGCACTAAATCTGTCGAAAGTCATCTGCAACAGCGAACGACCTGTACCAAAAAAATCGAGAAATTGTTTGGGCTTATCTTTCCTGCTGAAAGGCCAAAAACGGCTCCCAACACCGCCTGCCATTATAATGCAATAATTATCTTTCATCATAATAATAATTAGATTTCTTCTTTTAGTATTTTACATTCATAATATTGCCTATACAAGTTTATACATACAACACTTTGCAAAAAAGGTGTTGCATAACAAAGAGAGTATGTGTAAAACTAAAACATATAAACTTGCAACAACAATAATACGTTGATTTTTTAACAATACAAAGATAAGATATTTCATGTAATAGCCAACAAAAAAAACGATTAAGTATTGCGAAAAGACATTTCTATTCTGCCTGCTATCTCCTCTATACTGGTTGATAAGAAATATCGAGACCAACCCTATTTGTATTGGTTTTCCGTTTTTTTTGTATCTTTGCATCGTTATTCAATATTGCTCCATATTATGATTAAAGATGCTATATTAAACTACCTGAAAAAAAATCAATTTAAAACTTTTCGGTTAAAAGCTGTTTTTTTTGATATGGATGGTGTACTCTACGATTCGATGAAACTCCATTCGGAAGCTTGGGTAAAAGCTATGAAAGATTTTGGGCTTCCTTTCACCCATCTCGAAGCATATTTGAATGAAGGCAAAACCGGTGCCGCCACCATTGACGGAGTATATGTGAGAATCAACGGCAGAGAATCGAGCGAAGAAGAAAAAAAAGCTATTTACGCCACCAAATCGAGATATTTTGAGGAACTTGATGAACCCATTGTTATGCCTTACGCTTACGATATACTGAGAAAATTAAAAGAAAAAGGATTAAAAATAATAGTCGTAACCGGTTCGGCACAACCTTTGCTTATCGAGAATCTGACTACTAACTTCCCCCATATTTTTACCAAAGAAGATATGATTACCGCTTTTGACGTTACCAACGGAAAACCACACCCGGAGCCCTACCTCAAAGCACTGAAAAAAGCCGGCGTAGAGCCTTATGAAGCGTTGGTTGTTGAAAATGCACCGATGGGCGTATTGGCATCGTCCACAGCACAAATTTTTACCATAGGGGTAAATACCGGACCATTAAACCCTGAGATACTTACCGAAAATGGTGCAAACATCGTTCTTACCACCATGAAAGAACTTTACGACAAATGGGACGATTTGGGACTCGAAAAAGAATACTATCTCACATAGTTTTTTATGAAACAGCACTTTACAAAATAAAATTATGACACGGATATCTCTCTTTTTCTTATTCTTTCTTCTCTCATTAACCACCATTCGGGCGCTCAATACAGACTCACTCAAATCTTACTCGCCGCATATCGAAGGCACCATTCGTGCCAAGTATGAATACAATACCGGCTTGGGCGCCTACCGCTTTCAGGTACGAAACGCACGTTTCAGTATCAACGGAAATTTCAGTCCCATAATATTTTATAAAGCTGAAATCGACCTCTCGGACGAGGGTAAGACCAAAATGCTGGACGCCTACATCCGTGCCATACCTGCAAAATGGTTTACATTCACACTTGGGCAGCAAAAAATCCCTTTTAGTACCGACAATCTTCGTTCGCCACACTATTTATATTTTGCAAATCGCTCTTTTATAGGCAAACAAATTACCGGACTGAGAGATGTGGGAGCGACCGCTATGTTTATAAATAAAAACATCATCCCTTGTACACTACAACTCGGTATTTACAACGGTGACGGACTTTACGACCAGCAAAATTGGCAAAAAGAGATAAATTATACCGTTCGTCTTGAGGCTTTTCCTGTCAAATCATTGGAGATAAGCTTAAACTATAATTCCATCCAACCCGATGCAAAACGAATGTATTATGTTGATGCCGGTGCATATCTCCAAACTAACGGCTGGCATTTCGATACCGAATTTGTTTACAAAAAATACGAAGGAAATTTCTTTCCCGACACCAAAGCTTTTTTTGTTTTTGGAGCTTACGATATAAAAATAAACAAGCCCAATTTACTTAAAATCACTCCGGTAGTAAGATACGACATAATGACCAACAACAATAAAGGATTGGCTACTGATGCTGGAAACTATGTTACAGACCATATAGCACGCTCCCGATTTACAGGGGGAGTTACTCTCAGTTTTAATAAGCCTTTTTTGAATGATTTACGCCTAAATTACGAAAAATATTTTTATGAAAATAATATCAACAACATCGACGACAAAATTGTAGCTGAACTTATTGTAAGATTTTAATTATATCATTTACAAGTGATTTAATAAAACACCAATATCTTATTTTTTACAAAAAAGACCAATAATGGAAATCATAAAATACCCCTCCAAAGAGCAATGGACAGAATTGACAAAGCGTCCTGTGTTGGATTATTCGATTTTATTTAAAAACGTTCAAAAAATACTGGACAACGTAAAACAAAATGGCGACACCGCGTTACACCAATACACCCAAGAGTTTGACAACGTAGAAATTGACAACCTAGAAGTAGGTAAAGAGACAATAGACAACGCTGCCGAAGAACTTTCTACCCCGCTAAAACAAGCCATAGAAATGGCTCGCAGAAACATCTGGAAATTTCACAGCGAACAACTGTTTGAAAGCAAAGAAATTCAAACCTCACCAGGTATTATTTGCTGGCAAAAAGCTGTTCCTATCGAAAAAGTAGGACTTTACATACCCGGGGGGAGCGCTCCCCTATTTTCGACGGTGCTAATGCTCGGTATCCCCGCAAGCATTGCCGAATGTAAAGAGATTGTGCTTTGTACTCCCCCCAACAAAGGAGGAGAAATACATCCGGCAATATTATATGCCGCCAAAGTTGCCGGCATACACCGCATATTCAAAGTTGGCGGTGCACAAGCTATTGCGGCTATGGCTTACGGAACACAGTCGATACCTAAGGTACATAAAATTTTCGGACCCGGTAATCAGTACGTTACCACAGCCAAGCAACTTGTTTCGCTGAGTAATGTTGCCATCGATATGCCTGCCGGACCTTCCGAAGTGATGATAATAGCCGACGAAACTTCCAATCCTGCCTACATTGCTGCCGATATGCTCTCGCAGGCAGAACATGGCACCGACAGTCAAGCTGTATTACTCTTGGTAAACGAAGAGTTGGTCTCTACTGTTGAAGAAGAAATTAACATCCAACTCGAAAAACTTCCCCGCAAGAAAACAGCCCAAAAATCGTTGGAAAACAGTAAAATAATTGTGTTTAAAAAATTGGAGGAAGCTGTCGAGTTTTCAAACGAATACGCTCCGGAACACTTGATTATCGCTACCCGACACCACATAGGCGTATCTGAAAATATCACCAACGCAGGATCAGTATTTTTAGGAAACTTTGCCCCCGAAAGTGCAGGAGATTATGTTTCGGGAACAAACCATACCCTACCCACCAACGGATATGCCAAAATGTACAGCGGAGTAAATTTAGACAGTTTTTCGAAAAAAATCACATTTCAACAACTATCAAAAGAGGGACTTGGCAATATAAGCAACGCCATCATTATAATGGCCGAAAGTGAAGGACTACAAGCACATGCCAACGCCGTAAGC
>JBKECI010000022.1:0-4218 GCA_047974405.1 Paludibacteraceae bacterium
AAAAGTAATGCAGCAGGACGATTCCATACAGATATATACCGCCGTAGTGAAAGCCGTGGCAATGAAGCGAACAGTGAGAGTAGTAGTGGTAAATTACGTGGAGAATCGAAAACCAACGACTAAAATCTACTTCTCTACCAACTGCCGATTAAATGTAATGGAAATTTTGGACATCTACAAAACCCGTTTTCAAATCGAGTTTTTATACCGCGATGCCAAACAACATACTGCGCTGAACCACTGTCAGGCGTTGAGCAAAAACAAACTGCATTTTCACTTTAATATCTCGCTTACTGCCGTGAATGTTGCCAAAGCCGTGCATTGGTATTCAATACCTAAAAAGCAAAGAGAAGAATTCTCTATGAGAGACATTAAAGTGATGAGCCATAATGCCTTACTGCTTGATAGATTTATGGCAATGGTTGCTCTAAGACCAAACATACTTAAAAATAACCGGAATGTCAAAGAACTTATTTTATATAGCACTAAATGTGCCTAAAGTTTAACGAAGTATTGATTTATAAAACCACATTCTAAATATTGCAACATAACATCTTGTGTTAAAGACTATTATTTGTTATTTTGAAATATGGCACGGATATTGTTTTTAATAAATTACTTCGAAGAAAAAGAATCGGACAGTGAGTTCGACAAAACAGAGATTAATAAACAAAATTACTTACCACTAATTAAAAAACATACAATCATGAAAGCGAAAACCACCATGATATTTGTCTCTATAATTTCGACTTTTATATTGACATCGTGCTATGCGCAATCATACAGCTATAACAAAGTTTACGACAGAGGGGTAAGCGTAGAGGCAACCGACACCGATATAAGCTATAATCTGGACTTAAGAGCAGTTGCGCAAGTGTTTGCAGACTCGCGCAATTTGGAAGAGTTTGAAAGACGTATCAACGACTACGACTACGGGATCAACAATCTGGACTTGAATCAAGACGGGCAAGTCGATTATTTGAGAGTCGTAGAATCATCTAGAGGAAATGACCGCCTGGTAGTTATACAAGCTATCTTGGATAGAGACGTTTATCAAGATGTTGCCTCCATATTGCTGGATCGTCGCTCTTCAAACAGAACCTATGTTCAGGTTATTGGAGACCCGTATATCTACGGACCATATTACATCGTCGAACCGGTATTTGTATATACGCCTACTATTTTCTCATTCTTTTGGGGACCGAATTACTTCAGATGGCATTCCCCCTACTATTGGGGGTATTATCCATCGCATTTTCACCACTACCATCCCCGCCCCGTACATATGTACGTAAACAATGTTAATGTTTACATAAACAATTCGAACAATACATACCGCTATTCGAATAATATTAGAAACAGCAGTTACAACTCTATGCGCAGAGAAGTGAGCCGGACAGACTATGAACGGATGAACCCTAACAGATCGTTTGCAAAGCGCAACGAAAACTCAAGAGTCAGCAACAGAAAAGAATTAGGCGATTTGAACTCAAACCAGAGGAGATCCACAAACAACACACCATCAGGCAATGATAGATACTCTTCCTCAAGAGTAAATAACAGTAATTCGACAAACCGTAGAGCAGTTGAAGGCTCACAGAGCAGCGTAAATGCAGACAGAACCTCCGGTAATAGTAGAGAGAGCAGCAGGAGTACAAGGAGTAACTCCGAATGGAATACCGTAAGGCAAAACAGAACTACAACAAATTCATCTTCAACAAGATCTGGCATACAAAACAATTCGAGTAATTCAAACAGAAACAACAATACCTCCACGAGAAATAATTCGGGTAGCAGTAATAGCAGCAAAACAAATCGCAATTCCAACAGCGATTACTCACAGCCAAGTAAAAGTAAAAGTAACAGGAGTAGCAGTTCGAGTGCTTACAGCCAGCCAAGCCGCAGCTCTTCAACATCGTCATCGGGAAGTTCGAGCACTTACAGTCAGCCAAGCCGTTCAAGCAGCAGCAATGCAAGTCGCTCGTCTTCATCTTCCGGCTCTTCAAGCAGTAGAAGTTCCTCTTCAGACAGCGGGCAGTCAAGAGGTGGAAGAAGATAAAGGGTATAGAAAACAAAGCACTATTGTCCGATAAAAACCACACATCAACAAAACTTCAATAAAAATAGCTGATATAAAGTCCTTATTGGTTTTTTATATTTTTATTTGCAGGTGTCCTGAAAGATGAAGAAATTGAACTTGCGTATGGAAAAAACAAAGAATTAAGACACAAAGCCAGACGAATTATATTTTGGGATGATGAAAATGGACGTGTATTTGAGTTTATAACTAACAATTTTGATTTGAAAGCAGAGGAGATTGCTATGATTTACAAAAAACGTTGGCAAATAGAGTTTTTTTCCAAGCAATTGAAACAAAACTTTCCATTGAAATACTTCTTGGGAGATAACGAAAATGCCATTATCATTCAAATCTGGGCAGCAATGACAGCAAACTTACTTTTTAACCATACTTAAAAGTAAAATTACCAAAAAGTGGACGTTTTCAAACAAGAGGTCGATTGTAAAACACCAATTAATAAGTTACATAAATATGTATGCGTTCTTTGAAGACCCTGAAAAGACATGCTGTAAAGTAGTAGCTGAAGAAAAAGAACGAGAAAGAATACGAAAAAACGACCCTCAAATGACATTAAATTTCATAAAAAGGGCTTACTTTTAAAAAAACAAAAAACAGGACTTAAAAGCCCTGTAAATGGAATTAAACCTCCACCCCCAAAGGAGGTGGATTTTCAAATTGAATTAAAAATAAATTTCCGCTTTTATCGGACAACAATGATTTGTAGTGTAAGTTTTTATTGGATTAAAAATCCTGATAATACAAAGAGCTGGGATTACAAATCCCAGCGACCAATGTCGAAACTTTCAGCAATAAAAGACATATCCGAAAGGACGAAGGAAAAAGCCGAAACAATACAAAAAAAAATCTAGGGATAATAGACAAAAGTGATGCTAAAAACTTATATAATGAACTGATATACATAAATTTGCGGTCAAAAAAGATGAAATATAAAAAATCTGCATTTATTGAGGGTGCACAATCACGAAGAAAAATGGGCATTTTCGTGGCAAGCAACGATATAAGTGTTATTGTTGCGGAAGTCAATTTACAGCACGAAAGTTTTTAGCTCCATCCGAACTGTGTGATAAATATCAGAGAAAGAAACAGACTTATCTTGAATTGTCAGAATAATATGGCTGTTCATCCAGCACAATCCAACGGCGGTTTGAAGAACATTCGTTTCGCTTAAACTAGCATTTCCCATTTGTAGCCAATGTTGTAATTGACACGACTTATTTTGGGAGGAACTTTTGTGTAATGTGTTTCAAAGACAGCATCAGCAAAACGATATTATACAAGCAATATGTGAAGTATGAAACGAATGAATTGTACAAGATAGGTATAGAAATAATCATCAATAAAGGCATTGAAATACAATCTATTATCTGTGATGGTCGCAATGGGTTATTTACTTTATTCGGAAATATCCCTATTCCAATGTGCCAACGCCATCAGATTGAGATTATCAGTATGTATTTGACTCGAATCCCTAAATTACAAGCGGGGAAAGAGTTGTATTTATTGACAAAGAATATGCCCCATTTGTCAGAGAATGAGTTTATAACTGCATTCAAAGAATGGGAGACAAAGTGGACTGCTTTTTTAAATGAACGCACTAAAAATGAGCGTACAGGCAAAACACTCTTTACACATAAAAAGCTGCGAAGTGCTTGGAGAAGTCTGAAAAATAACTTTCCGTATCTCTTTGTTTTTGAGAAACATAAAGAGTTGGATATACCTAATACAAAGAATGTTTTTGAATGCAGTTTTGGAGCATTAAAAAAGCGTATGAATAATCATAACGGAATGACATTGGAGCATAAGAAGAAGTTTATAGATGGGTTTTTAAAGGCATAGAACTTACCAGAATATATGCAAAAAGAGTTGACTAAAAGACAAATCTCAGCATAGGTTCTGTATAAGGTCAAAGTATCCCTGACGGGTTGCTCCCCATCAGAGCCCGTGTCCGTTTCCTTTGACAATATAAAAATATAAATCATAAAAATAACAACAAAATTGTGTGTGAAAAATTAGCATCACTTTTGTCCACTCGAACAAATGTCCTAAAAAAAAGCATCACTTTTGTCTATTATACCTAAAAATCATTTTTTTTCTTTTATAATAAGTTGTATCTCACA
>JBKECI010000023.1:0-3713 GCA_047974405.1 Paludibacteraceae bacterium
AAAAGTAATGCAGCAGGACGATTCCATACAGATATATACCGCCGTAGTGAAAGCCGTGGCAATGAAGCGAACAGTGAGAGTAGTAGTGGTAAATTACGTGGAGAATCGAAAACCAACGACTAAAATCTACTTCTCTACCAACTGCCGATTAAATGTAATGGAAATTTTGGACATCTACAAAACCCGTTTTCAAATCGAGTTTTTATACCGCGATGCCAAACAACATACTGCGCTGAACCACAATGCCTTACTGCTTGATAGATTTATGGCAATGTTTGCTGTCAGACCAAACATACTTAAAAATAGCCGGAATGTCAAAGAACTTATTTTATATGGCACTAAATGTGCCTCAAGTTTAACGAAGTATTGGGAGTAAAAGTCTCTTTGCCGTTTGATAATGCCGAACGGATGTTCGACAATTGCCTGCTGGAGTCGGGCGAAATGAGTTGCTCGTAGGCAAAAAACTGAATTTGGTTTCTGTCGAATCCCTGTATGAATTTCATATCTCTGACAGTTTGTTTATGGCTCTAAGTTACCAAAAAACAACGGGATATGCAAGTTTTAAGGGGACAAATATTGGGAAAATTCAAAAATGATTGGAGGGTAGGTTTTTAGACAGTTTGACGTTCGGAAGTTCGTTTTTTTTACTCCACATTTTCAGCTATTCTATCGTCTTTTCAAAATTATCCAAATGATCACAGGCGCTCCAAACAGCGAACTAATCGTGTTTATAGGTAATGTGTAGGTTGGGATTTGCGAGACGATATCGCAAATCAGAATTAAAGCCGAACCAATTAAAATACTCGCTGGAATAAGAACTTGATGTTTCGATGTACGAAAAATTCCCCTTGCAATATGTGGAACGGCAATCCCTACAAATGCAATGGGACCGGTAAATGCGGTTACAGTTCCGGTAAGCAAACCTGTAACAATGATAATGAGTACCCTTGTTTGCAAAATAGATATACCCAATCCTCCCGCATAGTTTTCCCCCAGCAGCAAAGCATCCAATCTCTTCTGTAAAAAAAACGACAACAACAGTCCTAAAAAAACTATCGGAATCAAATAATACAATTGCTCCCAAGTTACCCCTCCCAGATTTCCCAAATTCCACATAACAAACAGTTTGATGGCATCGGGGTTAGCAAAATATTGCAAAACACTTACAATAGATGAGGCAATGGTGCCAAACATTATCCCGACTATAAGCAATGAAACGGTGCTTTGGACTCTGAAAGAGACACCTATCACAAGTAGCATTATCAGCGCTGCTCCTACAATGGCAGAAAGAATAATCACAGCCGAGTTTGTGGCAAAAGCAAAAGGAAACAGCCCCACAGACATCATCGATACGGCTACTCCCAAACTTGCGCCGGAACTGACACCTAAAATGTAGGGATCGGCAAGCGGATTACGAAAAAGTGTTTGCATCATCAATCCCACAACAGAGAGAGAGGCTCCTACCAAAACAGCAGTGATAGCTTTGGGCAATCGGTAATTGAATAAAATCTCCGAATTGATTGTATTGGAAACGTCTCCTGAAAGTGCAACGACAACTTCACAGAAAGGGATGCGAATACTGCCGAAAATCAAATCGGAAAAAAAAGCAAAGACGGTTAATCCCATCAAAACTACAAATAATATGGATTTTTTTGAATTTACTCCCATTCTTTTTTCAGTATATACTATACGTTTCTAAGTCGGTAAAGCTACCACCGGCAAGCAGCTTCCCGCCTCTTTCAATCCTTTCCAATACGAGTCCTAATCATTTGGGGATATTTTCTTTGACCGTCCGCCAATTGAAAAATTTATTTATCATCTAAACCTACTACAGGGACAAGTTCTATCTGCTCCAAGATATTGATTGTTTTCATCTTTACGGTTTTAATTGATGGGCAAAGTATAATTGATGATTGGGTAAAATATTAGGATGCAAAATGAAGACAATGTCCGACAGGAGCAAATCGGGGCGAGAAACTCCACTTTCCCAGAAGTCGTTTGCTCCCGAAGGCGACATCCGTTTGTTGAAATTATAAATCTTGCTTTTTTTTACCGGAAGAAAAAGTTTGTTTCTACCGTCTGCTTTCATCAATTCGTCTATGGAATTGTACGGGCAATTGAGCCAGATATCTGCATCCGAAAAGTTTTTCAGTACCGTTTCAAAGTTCAAAGGAAGGCTACCACCCGTTGTATCGTGGGCATAAAAATAATCGGCTCCTGCGTCTCTATACAATTCGCCCATAAAACTCCGCCCCGAAGGCATATACCACGTTCCTCTGAAATTACCTCCTGTCAGAATACGAGGCCTATCTTTTATTTGCAACAGTCTGGTTCTAAGTTTGTTATATCTTGTTTCAGTCTGTGTGAAAATGGTGTCGGCCAACGTTTCTTTGTCAAAGAATGCGGCTACAAATTTTATCCACTCTGCGCGCCCAAGCGGCGAAGTTTCCATCCACTCCACATTGTACACCACAGGTATTCCGGTCTGCTGAATGCGTTGTACATTAGCGTCGGTTTGGTTGTACCCACTTGTCATTAACAAAGCTGGTTGTAGCACGACCGTTTTTTCTATATTCATAGTAAATTCTTCACCCAAATCAATAATTTTACCGTTTTGCACATTTTTCAAAAAAGTGTCGTTGTATGCCAATGATGGTTTACAAAATCCACTAACGGTATGAATCTCTCCCAACAAATCCAAAAAACTTAAATGGGTTGCTGATGAGCTTGCCATTTTTTTTATCGGTATTTGAATTTTTACACCGTCGGCTGGAGTTTTTACATTTTTATCGCGAACCAGAAAATAGCGGGCATAAATCTCTCCCTGTTTCCACGGATTAAAAACAGTAACTTCTTTATAGTCGGCGTGTGTATTTATCGTGAATCCTTTGGCATAGGTAAGCTTCAGAGAATTGGGCGATTGGGAGAGCGAATGATTTGTTTGATTTGTGTTGTTACACGAGAGTAATATCAAGCCACAAAGCGCTATAAATAGGTTTCTTCTCATCTGTTTAATTTTATTTTTTAGCTGTCTGACAAAACTCACATGTTAAAATTAGTCACTACTTTGTATGATTTGCTAATCATGTTTGTTTTATAAAAATTGAAAATACTCTATTGCAAAGATACATAATCTCTCCTTATGAACGATATTTTATATTGGTAAGATGATCAATATCCTCTCAAAAAATGGTGTGTGGCTGATGTGCTATGTTTTTTGTGATAGACGGAGTTAGTCTTCGCTTTTGCTGTTTTTTTGATGAGAGCAATAAATATTTTGTTCTTAGCGAGGTATGGCTAAACATGTTTTTGGCAGATATTTTTTTGCAAATAGCAGATTGCGCATAATCTAAAGGGCATTTTCTTTTATAAAAGCAGTTTAGAATAGTGCATTGGGTTATGGCAACAAAAAAAGTCCGAAACAAATTCCGGACTTTTTTAGTATAGATGGACTTTTATTTTCTAATACCCAATTCTTTGATAATAGCGCGGTAGCGTTCGATATCTTTCTTGATAAGATAGTCGAGTAAACGGCGGCGTTTCCCTACCAGCATAACCAAAGCCCGTTCGGTACTAAAATCTTTTTTGTTCCTTTTAAGGTGTTCTGTCAAGTGGTTGATACGTGTAGTAAACAGCGCAATTTGAGCTTCTGCTGAGCCAGTGTCTGTTTTTGAGTTACCGTATTTTTCAAAAATTTCTTGTTTTTTTTCGGG